>JBCCGE010000075.1:0-15197 GCA_039029455.1 Pseudomonadota bacterium
CATCAGACCATAGAGCGAGATCTCGATGGTCGAGCCGAAGATCAGAGAGCCGCACCACGTCTCGAAGAAAGTCATAACCGCCGGTGGTGCGTCGTCGGCGGCAGGAGATACCCGCCAAACCAGAACACAGGGTAGGCAACCGATCCGTTGAACCGGTTCCCGATCATTGTTCCTGGATTCAAACCCTCAAGGATCGACACCACTGGATGCCGGGTGGCTAGGGCAAGACGATGGCTTTACCTTCGCCTCGCGCGTCCGACGCAGCCGTAACCAACGCTGAGTTTTTATCAACAACAATCGCGTGCATATTGCCCCATGTTCGTCCGCGGTCATGCAGAGTGTGACCTTTTGCCCTCAGCCGCTCCATATCGTCCGTACTTATTGCTCCCGGTTCATGCTGGATTCGATCGGGAAGATATTGATGGTGATATCTTGGCAGGTTCACCATCTGCTCTGCGCTGGCATCGTCGTGGAACGCAAGAGCCGCCAGAAAAACCATGGTGATTATTCGACTGCCCCCGGGTGTGCCGACTATAGCCAGGCGATCGTCTGTTTCAAGAAAGGTTGGACTCATGCTGGAAAGCATCCGCTTACCCGGCTGGATCGAATTGGCTTCAGCACCGACCAATCCGTAGACATTGGGTTCGCCGGGCTTGGCCGAAAAATCATCCATCTCGTCGTTGAGCAATACCCCGGTTCCCGGTGCGACAAAGCCGGACCCAAAGGGATAGTTTATCGACAGGGTCGCGGCTACGCGATTGCCTGACTGATCAATTACTGAAAAATGGGTCGTGTCTTCACCACCGGGAACCTCATCTCGTGTCGGAGCAAGGCTGTCGCTGCTCGTTGCTCGATCTAGACGAATGGATTGCCTGAGTCCGTCGGCATACCGCGGACTTGTAAGCATGTCGAAAGGAATATCAACAAAATCCGAATCTCCCATGTACTCGGCCCGATCTCGATAGGCTCGCCGCAACGCTTCAGAAACCAGATGAATTTGCTCGCTGCTGCTCATCGAATCGAGATCATACGCCGACAAAATATTAAACGCCGTCGCCATCACAAGTCCTCCTGAAGACGGTGGCGCAGCGGAGGTGATCTGCATGCCCCGGTACTCGCTCACGATTGGTGCCCGCAGTTTAACCTCGTACGACGTCATATCCTCCATGGACCAGATTCCGCCTGCGGCTCTGACACCTGCCACCAGTTTTTCGGCGACCTGACCACCGTAAAAACCGTCATGACCGTGTTGCGCGATTTGCCGCAACGTGTTGGCGAGGTCAGTCTGCACGATGCGACTTCCGGGCTCAGGGACATCGCCACCGGGCATAAAAATTTGTCGCGAATCGGCAAACTGTTCCATCACCGGCTTGCGGAATGTCATTAACCGTTTGTAGTGTTCCCCGGTGATAAAGCCTTCTTCTGCATAGCGGATGGCACGCGCGAGGCTGCTGGATAGCGGCAAGACACCCTTGTTTGCGGCCAACCAGACCAGAGCAGCTGGTGCGCCGGGAATGCCTGCGGACAATGGACCATCAACCGACGCCTTATCGATCACGTTACCGTCAGCATCAAGATACATATCTCGATCAGCAGCCAGCGGTGCTTTTTCGCGTCCATCGAGCATAACCTGCTGCCCCGAGTTTGCATCGTGGAGCAGCCAGAACCCACCGCCCCCCAGACCGGATCCACTGGGCTCGACAACGGCGAGAGCAGCTGAAACCGCAATTGCTGCATCAAAGGCGTTGCCGCCCATTTCAAGCACCTCGATACCGGCACGTGTTGCGAGTGGATGTGCGCTGGCTACGGCTGCAGACGCAAAGACCGGTTTGGCCGCGCCAATGAAAAACAAAACTGCAAGAGCAGCTGCGCAAGCAAGAGAGTGGCGAATAAGACTTTTTACCATAATAGTTCTCGATCTGATCTGTATTTCCCAGCGACTCAAAAATCAGGTGAGGCTCGAAGGAATGTCCGTCTGTAATACTTCAACTCCTCTATGGATTCTCTTATATCGTCCAGCGCGCGGTGGGTATTTTGTTTGCGAAATCCGGCGGACAGCTCAGGGCGCCAGCGGCTGACAAGCTCCTTGATCGAGCTGACATCGAGATTGCGATAATGCAGATATTTTTCGAGTTTCGGCATGTATAACGCGAGAAATCTTCGATCCTGACAGATTGAGTTGCCGCAAAGCGGGGAGTGATTCCCAGGTACCAGCGTGGAAATAAAATCGATGGTGGCGCGTTCGGCGTCAGCCTCTGAGACCTTCGACTCCCGAACCCGATTCACCAGTCCACTCTCGGTGTGGGTGCGCGTATTCCATTCATCCATTTCCGTAAGCCGCTTTAACGACTGATGTATTGCGATGACCGGACCTTCCTGAAGAATGTTCAGCTGAGAATCTGTAACAATGGTGGCGATCTCAAGAATGCGATCTTCACTCGGCGAGAGACCTGTCATTTCAAGATCGATCCAGACGAGATTTTGCGGATGCATATCAGGATTTCCGGTCGGTTTCATTGATACTGGAACGGTGCAGAGCGCCAATCAAAGCGACAAGTGCGACAGCGGCGGTTTCGGTTCGAAGAACGTACGGCGACGCGTTCACGGGTGACGAACCGTACCGCAGCAACATGCGCTTTTCACTGTCATCAAAACCAGCTTCGGGCCCGATAATCAGATACAGCGATGGACGTGTCAATATGTCCGGATTCTGCATTGGAATAAACTGTCCATCCTGATCGCCGTGCAGGATTGTGGTCGGCATTGAATCGTGCTGATTACCGATGCCGTCCAGCACCTCAGCCAGTGTCCACTGCGGAAGAAATTCCGGTAACCATGCTCTTCGGCTCTGTTTGCAGGCACTCACTGCGATACGTTGCCACCTTTGCAAATAACTGTCCTTCCAGTTAACGCTGCTGTAACGCAGTTTCAGCGGCTGTATTGACCCGACTCCCAGCTGGACACACATATCTATCAGGGTGGATTGTCGATCGCCTTTGGGTACGGAAAATGCAATTGAAAGCTGTTGCGGTCGCGGCTGCGTGTCCACCTGTTGCAGCCGAACTCTGAGTTCGTGTGTCCGCCTAGACAGTGACACAACCTCACCAACCGCAAATTTTCCGTGTCCATTGAAGACTACAAGAGCGTCGCCCTCCCCTATGCGTTTAACCTGAATGGCGTGGCGGGATTCATCTTCGCTCAGCACACACTCGGAATCAGTTGCCAGCGTCTGATCGCAGAAATACCACGACGCATTTCCCAACCCCATTGAATTAGCCCTCCCCGACCATTGAACCTGACGGATAGATATCAAACCGAACACGTTTGCCGGAGACGCTGCCGGTGGCGTTTTGCGGGCAGATAACAGGTGCAAAGTGCGGTCGCTTCACAACGACTCGATAGCGTGCTGTAGCGATGGATTTTTCAATCAGAAACTCGAGATCATCGGTCGGGTTACAGAGACTCTGTAGTAACTGTGCCGGTCGACTCGCGGAGGCAGAATTCCGTTTTGAGGGATACATTGGGTCGAGATAAATCACATCCGGTGGAGAATCTGTTTGCTGTTCCAGTTGTTGTTCGGCCGTGAGGCAATGCAGTGCAAATCGTTTCACGGCTTCTGGTGATCGTTTCTGACATCGATCAATGGCATCGGCAACCAGCGAATACACTACAGTATCTCTCTCGACCGCGACCACCTGCATACCACAATATGCCAAATGCACTGCGTCCCTGGCCCATCCACAGGTCAGATCCCAGACCAGCGCATTTTGGCGGTGAATCGCGCGCAACAGCGGATCTCTGCCGATACGCGGCCGACTCTCCAGCGATGGCTGAAAGGGACTTGACTGCCCCTCGGGACCCTGGAGCGATAACCCGGCTGCAGAGTACTTCAGCAAAAGATCGGCTCCATCATGAGAATCGACCAATGGCCTATGCGTAAACGACGACAGCATTCTGCATTTCTCTGCATACTCTTGATCAAACAATACGCCAAGCCGGGGCTTTTCGCCGATCATCGTTTCGAGCAGCCATATTCTTCTTTCGTCACAAAACACTAATACCACATGAGCGCTATAATCGTGCACTTTATTCACTCTCACCATCCCACCAAATAACGCTATGGCATTTCTTGAAGGTAAACGCGCGCTTATCGCCGGTGTCGCCAGTAATCGTTCAATCGCCTGGGGAGTCGCTCAGGCTATGCATCAACAGGGCGCCGAGTTGGCGTTCACCTATCCAAACGACAAGATGAAACCCAGAGTGGAATCGCTGGCGAACGAACTTGGATCCAGCATCGTTCTGCCTTGCGATGTTTCAACCGATGAGGAAATACAGTCCCTTTTTCAGTCATTATCAGAACACTGGCAGGACGGTTTTGATGTGCTTGTTCATTCCATTGCGTTTGCACCCAGAGAGGAACTGGAAGGCCTGTATCTCGATGCCGTCACTCGCGAGGGATTCAAAACCGCGCATGAAATCAGTTCATACAGTTTCGCTGCAATGGGTAAAGCTGCATTGCCGCACATGTCGGGACGCAGCGGTGCCAGCATGCTCACTCTAACCTACATCGGATCGATAAGATCAATGCCCGGTTACAACGTGATGGGGCTCGCCAAGGCCAGTCTTGAAGCAAATGTACGCTATATGGCTCAGTCTGTCGGCAAGCAGGGCATACGTGTAAACGGAATTTCAGCAGGCCCAATCCGCACGCTGGCGGCCGCAGGTATCAAGAATTTCAAAAAGATGCTCGGTCACTTTGAGAAAGTAGCTCCTCTCGGCCGCGCAGTCACTATCGATGAAGTCGGCAATACCGCTGCATTTCTATGTTCGGATCTGGCTTCCGGTATCACGGGCGAGATTACTTACGTGGATGCCGGTTTCAACACTGTTGGAATCAGCGAAGTCTTTGTTGACGAGTAGCCCTGGATCGCCTCATCGAATTACCCAGCATTCCGCCGCTGAATGCGATCCAATAAGCTGCGCGAGGAAAAGTTTCCGGCTATTGACTCTGCGTTGAGATCATCGGAAAAAACTGACCATTGCTGAACAGACCCAGGTCTGACCGCAAATCACTGGGCCCGTTTTCCATTTGGTTGGCAATGTCGATATGAACCGATCGGGTGGGCTTTGCCCATAGATCGTGCCGCACGTGAAAATAAGGCAGCAATTCGCCCTGTTCGCTGCTTGAGCGCATGACAAAATCGGCCGCGCTTCTCAGCGAGACAACTTCGTCCATGTTAGTGCGCAGATGGAACACCGCGATTTCGTCGACCTCAACCGATTTGACATCAACGACAAGGAACGGGACATCGTCGACCTGAACAGTAAATTTTTCCTTCGGGGTGACCAGAAAATAGTCTCCCGCTTCCCGCCTGAGAATGCTCGCAAAGAGTTTGACTAATTGCCTGCGCCGAATCAACCCGCCTTCGTGCAACCAGTTTCCCTGCTCATCAATACGCATATCAAAGTCCACGACACGATCCGGATACCAGCTGTCCACCGGCGGTCGCGTGAAACAGGACAGGGATTCAAAAATCTGGTCAAGTCGTGTCATACGTCACAATCTCGATTTACCATCAATGGCGTGCATTCGCGGCTACAGGTTTTGACTGTTTGCAGTCAGGGCACTTCCAAGGAGTTTGGCTGTGATATCGACGGTCGAAACCACTTCATCGTAGTTCATTCTTGTCGGCCCAATGATACCCAGAACACCAACCCGCTCGCTGTCTATCTCGTACGGTGCCGAGATGACACTGCACTCTCGAAACGGTTTGTATCCGGATTCTTCGCCGATAAATATGTTGACGCCTCCAGTGGCCAGACTCTTCTGCAGCAAATCGAAAAGAACCTGCTTTGTCTTGAAGGTATCGAACAGCTGCTTGAGTTTCTCAAGCTCGGCAAAATCCGGAATTGAGAGCAGATTATTTTCACCGCTGACCAGAACAGCCTCGCCGTCATTGTCATCATCAAACAGCGATCCGGCAATTTTAATCGCGGTCCGCATCTCGCGATGCATACTCTGATGATCCGACTGTAAATGTTTGAGCAGGTCCGCTTTTACGCCCTCAAGCGTTTTAGCCGCATATTCGGCGTTAAAGAAGTTTGCCGCCTCTACCAGTTCAGAGTCGCCATATTCTCTGTGAGTATTCAGCAGCTTGTTCTGCACCTGCCCGTCATCGGTAATCAGAATCGCAATGACTCTTTGCTGGGAGATTTTGAGGAACTCGATCTGACGAATGTGCACATGTTTCTTACTGGGTACGGAAACGATACCGGCAAATGAAGTCATCTGCGACAGCATCTCCGATGCGCTGGTAAGCAAAGCTTTTTCGTCTACCGAACTGCTGAGACGATGCTCTAGAAGGTCAATAGATCGTTTTTTCACGGGTTCAACGCGCAACATCTTGTTGATGAATAACCGATAGCCGGCCTGCGTGGGTACTCGCCCGGCCGATGTGTGCGGCGCTTCGATCAAACCGCATTCCTCAAGATCAGCCATAACATTGCGAATCGTGGCCGGACTCAGGGCCAGCCCTGGTTCCTTTGAAAGTGTTCGAGAACCGACGGGGGTACCGTCTTCAATATATCGACTGATCAACCCCCGCAGAACGGTCTCCGCACGTTCGCTGATATCGATCGAATTTTCGTCAGGCATACGTCTTGCAAGATGGTCTAGATGCTATTACAAACCCGTTTGAACCCAGTTTTGCTGTTAACTTTGTCAGCATAAGATTCACTGTGCCAAACGCTATCAACCTGACATTTATTCTGTCAATATCGTTTTTTGAAATATGCCGCGTATACTCCACCCGGATGTCATCCCAGCCTTTACACTCTGATGTACAATATTGGTTTAACTAACTGTAAATAAAGTGAAAATAGAGAAAGTCGGGTTGTTTGGAAAATTTAACGACAGCAGTGTCAGTGAGACACTTGATGCTGTGCGTAAAATTATTGAACAACAGGGCCTCTCGGTACTCATCGCTGAGACTACCGCACCTTCGGTGCAGGGTCCCCGCATAGACACCAGTCAGCCCGTGGAGGAACAGATCGATTTGGGTATTGTAGTCGGCGGAGACGGAACCATGTTGAACGCCGCCAGGATGCTGGCGGAACACGATCTACCGGCAATCGGCGTTAATCTCGGCAGGCTTGGATTTCTGACGGATATCACCGTCGATGACTTTGACACAGCTTTGCAGTCAATACGTCAGGGACGCTATCGCAAGGAATTGAGAACACTGCTGCGAACAACCGTACTGCGCGACGGTGAAACGGTATATACCGGTGTATCTCTGAACGACGCCGTAATCTCAAAAGGGAATTCGGGTCGGCTGATTGAATTCGAAACCCGCGTCAACGGCCAGTTTGTCAGCCATACCCGCAGCGACGGAGTAATCGTTGCAACCCCTACCGGCTCAACCGCATATTCTTTGTCCGCCGGCGGCCCCATCATCTATCCGAATTTGTCGGTATTCAGCATGGCCCCTATTTGTCCGCATACTCTCAGCAACAGACCGATCGTGCTGGATGAAGATGCCGTTATCGAAATCTCAGAATTGTATTGTCCAGAGGTGCATGCAAATCTGGTTCTGGACGGAGTGCTGACCTGCGAGCTCAATGGAACGGAAACCGTGCGACTGGAAAAGTCGTTAAAAAAACTGTGCCTGATCAGAATTGAAAGCCACAATCATTTTGAAACACTACACGACAAGTTGGGCTGGAACGGATGATTGAGTGGCTTCACATCCGTGATTTTGCAATTGCTGATCAGATCGAGCTGTCGCTGTATCCTGGGTTCACCACCATTACAGGTGAAACAGGTTCGGGCAAGTCGCTGATGGTGGATGCACTTTCCATTCTACTTGGCGCTCGCTCGGACGACAGCTGGATCAGACACGGAGCCGATGAGGCCGAGATTCAGGCTGAAATTCATGTCCCCAAAGGGCACGCCGCAGGCGATTGGCTGCAGCAACGATCGCTTGGTGATGGTGCACAATGTATTTTGCGCCGACTTATCCGCCGGGAAAAACCGAGTCGCGGGTTTATCAACGGCCGGGCCGTTAATGCCGGCGACCTGCGCGAATTCGGCAATCTACTGGTTGATATTCACGGTCAGCATGAGCATCACTCACTGATGCAGAGACAATCACATCAGCTGCTTCTGGACGAGGCCGCCGACAATCAAGCCATTCTCGACCGCCTGAATCTCGCTTGTGATCAGCTGAACGCCGCCTCCAGGGCCATTGAGGAATTTGAGCAGAAGCAGCAACAGACCCAGGAGAGAATGGATCTCCTGTCATTTCAGCTTCAGGAACTGGACGGGTTGCAACCCACTGCATCGGAATGGACCGACCTGGAGGTCCATCACAACAGACTGCAGCATATGCAGGACCTGATTGCTGGCGCGACGGGCGTCTTGACCGGCATTACAGATGGCGAACATTCGATAGTTGGAGAACTTGAATCCCATATCAATACGTTGTCCAATCTGAGTCAAATTGACCCTGCACTTAAAGAAACCATCAGCATGCTCCGCGAGGCCGAAATCAACCTCACTGAATGCGCTCCTGCTCTGCGCAGTATCGTTGAATCATGCGATGTTCCCGCTGATGAAATCGATCGCATTGAACACCGTTTTTCTTTGTTCAACCAATTGTCCCGAAAACATCGGGTGGCGCCTGAAAACCTGCATCAGGTCTGGCAGTCACTGCAGGACGAGCGACAGACGCTCATTAATCCCGATGAACAGTCCGCCAGACTACAGGAACTGCTCAGTGCAGCCGAAAAAGAATATGACGCGCTGGCCGATCAGTTAACTCAGCGGCGCGACAAACAGGCTGCGGACCTGTCCTCTGAGGTAACGGCGCTGATGAATACGCTGGGCATGACTGGCGGCGTTTTCTCGGTCGATCTAAGCCCGTATGATGATGGACGACGATCCCGTTCCGGCCGCGAACAGGTTCAGTACGTGGTCTCTACGAATCCCGGACAGCCACCACAACCGCTGCAAAAAGTGGCATCCGGCGGTGAACTGTCCCGAATATCTCTCGCGATTCAGGTTGCACTGGCGGGAAAAACACCCGTCTCTACGCTGATTTTCGATGAAGTTGATATCGGAGTCGGTGGCGCCGTTGCCGCTGCCGTTGGCGAGAAACTGCGCACCCTTGGCGAGACCCGCCAGGTTCTGTGCATTACCCACCTTGCCCAGGTTGCATCAGCAGGTGAGCAACACCTGCAGGTGACCAAGTCAACCGGTGACGATGTTTCGGTCTCAATCAGGCAACTGAATCACACGGATCGCGTAGAAGAAATTGCGCGCATGAGCGGTGGTGAACAGGTGACTACTGAGTCACTTGCGCATGCTGAGCGACTGCTGGGTGCAGCCTGATGCTGAAGACCATCAAATCATCAGAGGCAGAACTTGCGGTGCTGTTGTTGCGGCCCGCCGGTCTTCGCGACGTGCCCCTGATTCATCGGTTATTGAAGTTTTACAGTGACCGAGAGGTTCTGCTGCCGCGCAGCGAGAGTGACATATACAGTTCCTTAAGAGACTTTGTGGTTTTCTACGATCGGGAGCAGGACAAGATAGCCGGTTGTGCGTCTTTGCAGATTTACTCCTCGGATCTTGGAGAAGTAAGAAGTCTCGCGGTGGATGAAGAGTATCGCTATAGACGACTGGGTTCCGGACTGGTCACTGCAATAGAAGACGCGGCTATGCATCTGGGACTTCGAAAGATGATGGCCCTGACATACGAGGTAAAATTTTTTGAACGATCCGGATACCACGTTGTTGAAATGAGTGAGTTGCCGGAAAAAGTCTGGGGAGCCTGCGTAAACTGTCATAAGTTTCGCAATTGTGATGAAATAGCTGTGCTGAAATATCTGGACTAAAAATTCCATGAACCAAGCATTCGAGTATCTTGCATGTTTACCCCGCAGAGCGTCTGTGGCGCTGTTCATTATTGCAATGTCAGTAACCATTTCCGGCTGCGTTGTCTATAAGGTCGACATTCAACAGGGCAATGAAATCACTCAGGACATGTTAAACGAGGTGGAGCTTGGCATGACAAAAAGGGAAATCACCCAGGTCCTCGGCTATCCGCTTGTAACCGACCCATTCCACGCTGACCGCTGGGACTACTTCTATTCCTATAAAAGCGGTAAATCAGGGGAAACCGAAAAGAACGGACTCACTCTGCTGTTTGAAGGCGATACTCTTGTCGAGATAAAACAACAGGGCTAAACAACGAACTGATAGCGCCGATTCTCGAATCTAAAGCTCTAGTCCTCTAGCCCTAATCAGGAGGGTCGGTTAACCCTTATCGCATGCCTGCTTGCGTCAGCAAGTTATCGGCCGGGACGAAGCCCGGAATAATGCGGCCGGTATCCAGAACCATTGTTGGCGTTCCTCTTATCCCGATTTCCTGTCCCAGTTTGTACTGTGCAGCCACCGGATTTTCGCACGTAGCCGACTCAACCCGCCCACCTGTTTTGGCGATGGTCATGGCTCTGCCCTGGTCGGCAGCGCACCACACCGATACAGCCTCTTCATAGCTCTTTGAATTCAAACCGGCCCTGGGGAACATCATATACCTGACTTTCATGCCGCCCTTCGCCAGGTCCGGAATGGTGCGGTGAAAACGCTGACAAAATCCGCAATCCGTATCGGTGAATACGGTTACATAACGCTCGCTTTCCAAATCTCCCATCACAATCATTTCAGATTCCGGAACATCGGACAGCGCGGCATTGATTTTCTCGTTCTTTTTTTCATCGCCGAGACTGACGCGTCGCTCCACGTTGTAGACATCACCAATCATGAGAAACTCATCCTGGCTGTAGACGTACAGGCTTTGATGTCCTGCCTGTACATCGTAAACACCAGGCATTGGAGATTCTGCGATCGATTTGATCTCCATGCCCTCAGGCAACATTTTTTGCAGGTTTTCGCGCAGATTATCCTCAGGACCCGCAATCGCCGTCGTCGAAACCAGCGCCGCAACTGCAAACAGTTTAAGAAGTTGTTTCATGATTCGAATAACTCATTCATTTCGTCACGATTAGACGATATCAGTCTCGAAAGTTCACGTACTGCAGCGGAATCCCAAGCTTCTGCTCCCGAAGAAAGGCAATGGCCTGTTGCAGATCATCCCGCTTCTTGCCGGATACCCGCAGTTGATCGCCCTGGATCGCTGTTTGAACCTTCATTTTTTCAGATTTGATTAGCTTGACTATTTTTTTAGCCGTCTCGCTGTCGATGCCCTGACGCACCGTCACCTCCTGCATGGCCTTGCCAGTCGGACTCACGCGTGCCTCGGACCGATCAAGTGCCCCGGTATCCACATCGCGCTTGGCAAGCTTTAGGAGTAGAACATCCAGAACCTGTCCACACTTGAATGAATCGTCAGCGTACAATGTCAGTTTAGGGTCGGCCGCGTCTATTCGCGCATCACTTCCTTTGAAGTCAAAGCGGTTGCTGATTTCCTTGTTAGCCTGATTCACCGCATTGGTGACCTCCTGCCAATCGACTTCGGACACTACATCAAATGAGGGCATGGCACCAAAAAGCTCTGTTAAGGACCTCAATTATCGCTGAATCCATTCTTCAATTCATCATTTTACGGAGTGCTGCGTGATCAGTATTATCCTGCCATTCAGGAACGCGCAATCGACCCTCCCCGCCGTTCTCGCATCCATTCGACAGCAGACCCTGCCACATTTTGAAATCATCGCCATCAACGACCATTGTTCCGACAACAGTGCCGAGGTTTGTAAGAGCTTCCCGGACCATCGGATACGTGTGGTCAATAACATTGGCAGCGGTATCTGCGATGCACTTAACACCGGGATTGACGTTGCGCAATTCCCGTTTATCGCAAGAATGGACGCGGATGACATCATGCCCAAAGACCGCTTGCACATGCAGAGCAAGTTCCTTTGCAGTCAACCTGATCACGCAATGGTCGGGGGTACGGTTATGCTGTACCCGGAAAATCTGGTGCAATCCGGTTATCAGGAATATGTCCGCTGGCAGAACACCGTGCGAACGGCAGAGGCCGTCGGAGAACAGATTTACGTTGAATCGCCTTTCGCCCATCCCAGCATTATGATTCGCACAAAGATACTGCGTGCTCTGGGGGGTTATCGTTGCGGAGACTTTCCCGAGGATTACGATCTCTGGCTAAGACTGCACGCCAGCGGCCACAAAATGGGAAAAGTTGATTCACCGGTTCTGTTGTGGCGCGAATCATCAGATCGGCTTTCACGCACCGATTCCAGATACGCGCGGGAAGCATTTGATCGTCTTCGGGCGATGTATCTTGCGAATGATCCCAGACTCAATAAAGATCGTCCGATTGCGATCTGGGGAGCCGGTCGCAAAACACGCAAACGTGCGGCGTGGCTTATTGACAAGATGCTTCCACCGGTCAGTTGGATCGACATTGATCCAAAAAAAATCGGTAATACAGTCGACGGCGTTCGCGTTGTGGCGCCGGAATGGCTGCGTTCAGTCAACCCAACACAAGAAAAGCCATTTGTTCTGGTGTACGTGACCAATCATGGTGCACGCGAAGAAATCGGCGAATTCCTGCAACGATCGGGGTACGCAATCGGATCGGACTATTTGCCAGTCGGGTAGCTTCCCGATCTCTTAACGCAGCGCTCGCCGCAGAATTTTTCCTACGGCCGATTTCGGAAGTTCATCGCGAAACTCCACTAACTTGGGTCGCTTATAGCTGGTCAATTGGGTTTTACACCACTCAATCAATGCCTCCTCACTCAGCGCTTCATCGTTTCTGACAACAAACAATTTAACCCGCTCGCCTGACTTTTCGTCATCCACGCCAATTGCTGCAACCTCAAACACGCCGGGGTGGGCACTGACCACGTCTTCTATTTCATTTGGATAGACATTGAAACCGGACACGATAACCATATCCTTTTTTCGGTCGAGCAGTCGAATAAACCCTTTCTCATCCATCACCGCCCAGTCACCCGTTCGCAAGTACCCGTTTTCAGTAAAGGCCTCTCGAGTTGCGTCCGCGTTTTTCCAGTACCCGCGCATAACCTGCGGTCCACTCACGCAAAGCTCGCCCTCCTGACCGATTTGCAGCGGCTTTCCCTGTTCATCACAAATTACCGCAATCGTGGACGCAACCGGCAACCCGACGGATCCGTTGTAGTCTTCCAAATCCATCAGATTCGCAGATACGGCCGGTGAAGCTTCAGATAATCCATACAACTCTATGAGCGTTCTCCCGGTTACTGATTTCCACTGTTCGGCCACTGGCCGGGTAACCGCCATGCCGGCTCCGAGACTGATTTTAAGCGCACTGAAATCAAGAGATTTGAATCCGGGCGTATTCAATAGCGCGGCATAAAGAGTGTTAACACCCGTAATATAGGTAAACTTCCAGCGCGACAGCTCTTTGACGAACCCCTTGAAATCCCTCGGATTGGTAACGAGAACATTCAGTCCGGCCAGAGCCGTTATAAAGAAGCAGTTCGCTGTTAACGCAAAGATGTGATAAAGCGGTAATGCTGTTATGGCAATCTCCTCACCTCTGCGAATTTCATTCGAGGTCCAGCTGATCGCCTGTTCAACGTTTGCACTGATGTTTCGGTGGGTCAGTTCCACACCTTTCGATAGACCGGTGGTACCGCCGGTATACTGCAGAAAAGCGAGATCGTTCGGATCGATTTCGACAGGTTCGGACTGAACGTCTGAGTGCCGCGTCATTAACTCCTTGAATGTCAGCGCATGGTCAATATCCCAGGGTGGCACCGCTTTCTTGACATACTTAAGAACCGTATTCAGCAGCATCGCTTTGGCCGTGGGCAGGCAGTCGCCAACTTTTGTGACGATCGCGGTCGATACTTCCGTATCATCAATCACTTCAGCCAAAACATGCGCAAAGTTTTCCAGCACAACAATAGCGCCGGCGCCCGAATCCTTTAGCTGGTGCCGCAGCTCTCTCGCAGTATACAGTGGATTCACATTGACAACGATCAGACCCTGACTCAACGCTCCGAACAAAACGATCGGATACTGCAGCAGATTCGGCAGCATAACGGCCAGTCGATCCCCGGGCTTCATCCCACCGTGTTCGACCAGATTGCGACCAAATGTGGTAGCCGTATCGCGCAACTCTCTGTAGTTCAGAGTCTTGCCGAAGTTGGTGAACGCCGGTCGTTCCGGAAATTCATCGGCTGCGTCCCAAAGATACTGGTGCAGCAGTTTGATACGACCCTGGTCCACATCATGGGGCAACCAGTCAGGATACTCCGACAACCATGGTTTTTCTGAATCGATGCTCATCGCCAAATCTCTCCCGATCTACTTGTTGCCCAGCAGCGCTTTCTTCAGTGACTTTTGCACCGGCTTGTCGGACAACCAGATGCCGAACAATGCCTGCTTGAAAGGAAGCCCCGCAACCGTGACAACGGCCTCATCATTCTTCTCGACCACAGTGCCTTCATTGGCTGAATACGACAAATCAAACCGGTCACCAACCGCAATGCCGGATCTGAACGCACTCAAAAATTCATCGATCTGTGTTGCTATAGGAGTCAGATCACCGCCGGTTGATTTGGAAAAACCATCAAATATGGCTTTTTCCATTTTCTCGGGTGTGATTAGGTCGGAAACTATTGTGAGCACGACCGCCATGCTCTCATCAGCGTTAACGATGCTGCGTGCATCATTGGTTTTATCAGGAAGATAGAGTGCAGCCTCATAAAGCGCGATGAACAGCCTTTTACGAACACCCTGACCATTTTTGACAAGCTCCACAGAATTTACGGAGAGGGTTTCGGGAAGTTTTTCTGCTGCTATCGCAGAACCTGACAGGCAGACAAAAACGGCAAGAAACAGATGAATTATCGACTTCATGATGACTTTCCAACGGGTTCATTTAAGCTCGGGTCGAACACTTTTCCCACTGGAAAGATTCTCGACAATTGCACAAATTCCGGGTGAGTGATCATTAATCATGGTCTGAATCCGGGCCAGTTTCAACTGCGAAACCGGCTTTGACGGTCCGTCTGAAACAAGTTTCACGGAAAATAAACGCCTGGATGCGAAATTGTTCAATAAAGCGATCCAGTAAAGTTCCATGTCGTAAATGCCATCGCATGGAAAAACCGTTTCGGGCCGGAAAACCGTGTGGCCGATGTCTTCTGCAATCGACTCG
>JBCCGE010000076.1:0-14961 GCA_039029455.1 Pseudomonadota bacterium
ATGAGAAAGACTAGAAGCTATCTCATAAATGCATCTTGACTTGAATGACGGCGTTTCAAGCACCGTTCCGATGCTCATTTACCCATGTAAACTACGCTTCTCACGGTACTTGCGCCTTGTACTCCAAGCCAATCTACTATTTATGAGATGACTTCTAGTTTAACTACGGCAGCAAACTCATGACTCTTTTATCTGTCATTGCAATTGGCATTGCGTTTCTTTGTTTTGGACTTTTCTCAAGCAAATTACAATCATCTTCGATCACGCCGCCAATTTTGTTCACCTTTGTCGGACTGGGGATGGGTGCCTTCGGGTTCGATATTTTCAGGATTGACGTTACTCATCAGGGTATACAGGTTCTTCTCGAGATCACCCTGATTCTTGTTCTATTCAGTGATGCTGCGCGCATCGATCTGAATCGATTGCGAGAGTTTCATCGAATACCCCGTCGGATGCTTATCGTGGGTATGCCGCTGACCATTGTGCTCGGGACGGCTGTCGCCTATGGATTGCCGCTTGGACTGACGTTCTGCGAAGCCGGGTTGCTGGCAGCAATTCTGACACCCACAGACGCCGCTCTCGGCCAGGCTGTCGTGTCCAGCAAATCAGTACCCGAGCGAATGCGAGTCGGATTAAATGTGGAGAGTGGGCTTAATGACGGTATTGCTTTACCCATTGTGCTGGTGTTCGCCAGTATCGCCAGTGCATTGGCAACTCATGACAACCAGCAGTGGCTGGTCTTCGGACTTTCGCAGGTTACTCTGGGACCCCTTGCCGGTGTGGTGGTTGGTTGGTCATCGGCATGGCTACTAAGGAGATTTCGGGATTCAGGTTGGGTTTCGGAGGGCGGCGAAGGAATTGTCGCGCTGTGTACCGCAGGGTTGTGTTTCATGATTGCCGAGGTTGTCCATGGAAACGGATTTATATCAGCATTTGTAGGTGGTCTTGTGTTCGGTCACATGAATCGAAAGCGAAGTCACTTTTTGTTCGAATTTGTTGAAGCAGAAGGACAAATTCTGACCAACGGCGCGTTTTTCCTCTTTGGAGCGCTGTTACTGCCACAAGTCCTGATGGAATTTCATGTCTGGAACTGGGTTTTCGCTGTATTTGCACTGACCGCGATGCGGATGCTGCCGGTCCATCTGTCTCTGCGCGGCTTGTCACTTTCGCTGCCGACGTCACTTTTCCTGGGATGGTTCGGACCGCGCGGTCTGGCGTCGATACTGTTTCTTCTGCTGGTTCTGGAAGAGACAGTCCTGCCAAATGGCGAGACGATCAGTTATGTCGTTTTGGCTGCGGTAGTTCTGAGCGTACTGGCTCATGGAATTACGGCGGCACCGCTGGCCAAGGTATATGGAAACAGTCGATTCGCCAATCGCGACAAGTTGCGAAACGTAACAACCACAGCGGAAAAGAAATCGGTTAGTTAAATCCTGGCGGGCCGTGCCGCGTTCAAAACAATTCGCTTAGGGACGCAATTCCAAATCAAGTTGATCCATTAATTAGCACTTGATCATAAGATGTCAGCAGGCGAGCTTCGATCTGAGTAGGTGATAAACGTCCGAGTTTTGCCCATTTGAGACAGATTGAATTTCATAAGGGCGTGCTAGACTGAGACCTCAAAGCACAATACTTCGGTAAATCTTTGTGTAGTCGTGATCGTATTAGTCGCAGTTAGATTCACTTGTCCTGTTAAGACCTGTATCGCACATGCATCACTGGGGGTGTCTGCAGAGCCAATAGATACCGTTCCATTTTCTTGGGTAATGTTAAGGTCTGTATTTGTTGCAATCGTTTGCCCCATATTCAGTCTTTGTGTTGAAGTGCCAACGACTGACACAGATGCAATTGAAAACCCCATTTGTTTTAAAAAGGACTCTATTTCGGACGCGCTAAGGGTATCTGATGTGCAAAATTGATCACCACCAACTGTAACTTTTGTTGCGGTATCGACAATCTCTGTTGTTGTATATACATTATTAACAACGATATTTAGAACACCACCACCTGATGTGATTTGTCCTGCGCCGCAAGGAAGTTCATTAGGATTAGGAACCACAGTCACGGTTGGATTTTCAACTGGACAAGCGATAACGTTAAAGTTGCCTAGAGTTGGGCTCGATACAGCATGCGCGGGAAGCATCACTGAGTTAACAATGGGTTTGGTCCACTGAGATGGGAGTGATTTCGCGGTTATTGCCGACCCCGCGACTAAAGTAGATAACAAGACCTGCCTTCTTGCTCGTTCTTTCTGCATTCGTCTACTCCACCCTATTGTTTGAAGCAGTTTGCCACATATAATCTTGTGAAGACTCACCCATTTGGGTGAATCTTCCAATAGATTTATTGAGTCGTGACTGGCTGATTTGAGTATACAGCCGGCGTCTGTTTTTTGCCCAAAGCAGACAATTTGAGCACGCTTCGCACAGCGGCAGGGTTGGCCCCCGGCCTCCCCCGTCCAAGTCCACTGTATACGTTAGGTTTTATCGCTTATACAAAGCCTCAATAGTGCTCGACTCTATAGAGTGTGCATTAATCAAGTAACCTGTTAGAGCGCCTGATGCACCGTCTGGTAACTCCAACTTGCTAGATAATGCATGCACTGTAAACTGATAGCGATGAGCACCATGCCCCTCGGGAGGACAGGCACCGCCAAAGCCAGCAACACCATAGTCATTGCTTGTCTGAATACTGCCGCTTGGAGACATGTTGCTATTCGGGCTACCAGCACCGGCAGCTAAAGAGGTGATTGTTTTTGGAATGTTTACAATTTGCCAGTGCCACCACCCGCTACCCGTCGGTGCATCTGGGTCATAAACCGTAACGGCGAACGCTTCAGTACCCTCAGGTGCGCCTTCCCAGGAAAGCTGTGGAGATAGATCTTCCCCGCTACAGCCGAACCCTTCAAACTCTTGCGTGTTCTTCATAAATTCGCCATGGGAAATGTCTGTACTTGTTAGTGTAAATGAACCTGCTAATGCCCAAGGTGACAAAAGTAGGGCAAAAAAAAGCAAAATGGTCTTGCTAATTAGTGGTCGCATAAGAACCTCCTGCATTGGATGTATTAAAGAGCCAATAGGCTATATGCAATTAACCAGACGGATTGGGCAGTAAACAGTCATTTTTTATCTCGAATCGAGCAATCTGGTTTTTCTGAGTTCTGTTGGAGTAATGCCAAACAACTGCTTGAACCTTCTGGTAAACCGAGACTGGGAAAGATAACCACAATGCTCAGCAATGCGACCAATAGGATCGAGACTGGTTTGGACCAGGTGAAGACCATGACTCAATCTGGCTCTGTCTTTGATTTCCTGGAGACTGTTGCCTTCTGCTCTTAATTTTCTTCGTAATGTAGATTCGCTCATGGCCAGCATCGAAGATAGGGCTCCCGCACTAATGTCATTAGTAAGATTCGCAGTGAAGATTGAATGCAATCTATGACTTAGAGTTGGTGATTCCATGATAGATGTAACCTGTTCATAGCCCTGGAGAAACAACAGTTGAAGTATCTCCCTCCGCCGCAAAGCCCAGATGTCAGGTGGCGAAAATGATGACCACTCTACAAACTGCAGCAGGGTCTTTTCCAAGACCGTATCAATGGGTCCCTGGAAGTACTTTTCAGTTTTGATACTATGCTGTTCGAAACAATCGAAGTCTTCAAAATCGAACTCGATGAGTATGGCGAAATAAGCTTCCCCGTCAGTAATATTTCGCATATTGACTTTCGGGCTATTCGATAAGAATACAAAACTACCGTTTTGGCAGGTAATTTGTTTTTTTAATCCAAGCTTCTTGCAGCCACTCAGCACAAAAATCAGTAGCGGCTTAATCACCGGGACGTTAAATATATGTTGTTCCTTGAAAGAGGTATATACAGAGAACGGTAGCTGGTCATTTTGCTGCACAATATGTTGAGTCGTTTTAATTAACCTCCTAATCTCGTTACTGCTGACAATTGGCGTCGGTTTCGTCTGCGGCATTATTTTGTATACTTTAATGTTGGAGTAACATCTACAACCTGATATCGAATGAGTATCTTGCAGCCGTTGCCAAATCTTGTCGAATCGCGAATTCTGTTTATCAGTTCGAGTCCAGGTTTTTGCTTCTAAAATCCATTTGCCCACCAACGCAATACTGATCCTTCCGATACCGAGAAGTGTGCGGTATCTACAAAAATAAAGCTGACACCCTTACATTGAGACTAAATGACGTTTAGCTCGTCTTTAGAACTTGTCCCGCCGTCCCTTATAGTTTTCAAAAATATCAATATCATCGCCTTCATCTAAAGGCGCAATGTCCTCCTGCCCGCTTTCCTGAACCATGTCCAGGTCTTTGTCCGATACCGATGCGTTCACACCGCCTACGGCTTGCGCGACTTTCGAAAGCTTAAGGAAATTGATCTGGGAAAAATGGGACTCGAGAATTTCCAGTTCGCCGTCAAACTCTACCAGCAACCTCATAGCAAGCAGACGTCCATTGGCCAGCTCCTTTTTGCCTCCAACTTTCGGCGTCAGTCCAAATTTTCGACATTCCGCAAAAACCCTCGAGGTGTTTCCCGGTTTGTTTTCGATAAATAGATCGATAATGACCTGCATGATGACTTAATGTCGTTTGTCTTATCCTGTCACCAAGTGGATCACGACACCTCGCATCACGCGTCTGTGCAGCACAAATCGCGAATCTAATTAGCAACAATTAATATTTTTTATTGCGTGCCATTATTTATTACGCGCGGAGTTTTGTCAAAACTGACTGTAAATGCAAAACGTTCAATTGCGATTCCCCTATTGAAACACCTGTGGTAGCCTAGGTTTAGTGAGATTTTCTAATAATTGGCAGAGACACTTCGATACTAGGAAACGAGGTGAAAAGTGTCGAAATGGTTGCAGCAGGAGGTTTACGCAACGATTGCCGGATATCACACTAATAGCTAAGTATAAATAAAAGGTTAATTGATCATGAGTAATGAACTGACTTCGCTTGGAATAATTTTTACTGAGTTTTATTACTGGATAACCGTTGTGTTGATGTTTTTGATCCACGTCGGTTTTTGTATGTACGAAGTAGGGGCCTCCCGGTATAAGAGTCATCTTTCAACATTGATGAAAAACACAATGCTGATCCCGTTCGTAACGATTACCTTTTATCTTTTCGGTTGGTGGATTTATTTTGCATTCATCAATGGTCCGGGAATAAACGGCGGTCTGGTTGAGGGCGTTGGCGAATGGTCGTCTCCGTTCAGTCCACTGATGGGTGCACACATGGGTGGTGGTACCGATCCGGGTGCAGGCGACTGGGCCAGAATAAACGGTGTCTTCTGGGCGGCGTTTCTGCTGTTCTCCTGGACAGCAGCATCAATTGTCTCCGGAGCAGTGATTGAGCGAATTGCAGCGGGAGCTTTCTGGATACTTGCGGTCGCAATCGGTTCGGTGTTTTGGGTCATCGATGCAGCATGGGGATGGTCAGCTGACGGATGGATGGTGCAACTGCTGGGCTACCATGACGCCTATGCTTCAGGCGTTATTCACGCGATCGCCGGCGGATTCGCACTGGGTGTTTTGATGGTGCTGGGGCCAAGAATCGGCAAGTTTGGACCTGACGGTACGCCGAGAAACATTGCACCGCGAAATCCGTGGCTGGTTACAATCGGAGTATTCCTGATCTATACCGGTTTCTGGGGGTTCTATGTGGCCTGTAACATTCCAATGTGGGATGTTCAGGCGGGGGATGAGGTGTTCTATTCGGCAACGAATATATATCTTGCGCCGACAACACTAAGTGCGATCACATTCAACTTTCTGATGTCTTTGTCAGGCGGTCTTCTGGTCGGTTATGCGGTGTCAAAAGGCGATCCTTTCTGGACCTATTCAGCAGGTCTTGCCGGAATTATCGCAGCGTCTGCGGGAAATGACCTTTACCATCCGGTGCAGGCGCTTTTCATCGGCGCAGTTGGTGCATTTGTAGCGTATAAACTTCACTACTTCGCCGAGAGAAACTTCAAAATAGACGACGCTGTCGGTGCGGTCGCTGTCCACGGCTACGCGGGCTTTTTTGGTGTGGTTGTTGCTGGATTTATGTTGTGGGGATATCCGTCGTCGCCAAATCCTGAGTACGCTGTGATCACTCCCTGGGGGCAATTCATCGGCGCCATCATCATGTTTTTTGTGCTTGGTTTTTTACCAGGTTACATTTTGGCGTTAATATTGAAAATGCTGGGAGTATTGCGTATTCCAATTGAGCTTGAGCTTGTCGGCCTCGATATCGCGTTCATCGAGTCTGAGAAGTCTGACGAGCGATTGGTGAATCATTCGATTCGCCAGGAAATCATGAAACTGAAGTAGGAGAGTAACCAATGTCTACAGGATCATTTGAAAACTGGACTGGGAACATCAGCGAAATTGGTGCGCTTTATCCATTTGAGTCCACGGTACCGTTGCTTATTGTTATCATGTTCTGCTTCTGGATTTTATTCCAGATTGGATTGCTGATGATGGAGCGGCAGCGCTTCTCCGAAGACGCGAAGAGGAACACGGCAGCCAGGCTAAAACGACTGATCAAGCGCGAGGGGCAAGGCGGATAACGCACTGTCTATCGGTTGTGGAACCGAAACCCCGTGATTTTGATGGATTCCGCAATCGCTAAAACAGCTTGCGGATGTTCACTCTGTTTTTCGCCTCAAGTACTCGCAAAGAGTGAGGTCGTGTCTTCTGGTTTATTGATCCTGAGTGGAATTTTAGCGAGGTAAGAAGTCTGTCGTGCTTCTGTTGAGCTGACTTAGAGTCTTGACTTGCACGACTGCCTCGACAAAAAAGCGATCGCTACAAAACGCAGACTTCTGGTTTTCAAACTGGGTGTCGCAGTCTGGACGAGTCCCGTTATTCAAGTCTTGCAGCTGCCCGCCCACGCCGCCACCACATTTCGTTGTGAATCAATACCGATTAACTGCAGATATTCGTTTGAAGACGTGGGGTTCACGAATGGAACGAACCTGACGATCACAGTGTCCGTCTCCATTGCCGCGTCCGAGAATCTGATGCTGTCTGTCGGGATTGAAAATTCAAATATGACCACAATGATCTCGACGAATTTTGGACAGATCGCAACCCGGCAGTACGCCTATACTGACTCAGTGCAAATTGGTGAAGAAACCCTTTTGGTTACTGTACGAATCCCAATCGGTACTGACTTCGCATTGCCCGATCCAAACTACTTTTCTCCCGATCTTTCGCTGACGCAGAGTATGAACAATGGAGAGTCAGAAACCATTAATCTCGATATCACAGGCGCGGACGAGGCGCTCTGCTTTCAGAGTTGTTCCCGATATTTCTAGGGAACCTCTGCATAAGCCCGGGCTAAACGGATTGCGACTTAAAAATTTCAGGATTGAGGCGGGAAGCGTGTAACAGATATTGGAGCTAGTACCCTGTAAGCTCCATATACCCTCGACCATTCAATTCAAGCTCGGAAGATTTAAGTGACGCAAAAACCATTCCCTCGTAGTAAACAAATCCCAGTTTAAGCTCCTGATCATCCAGAGCGGTCTGGATTTGCACCGTTGTCTCCATGTCTTCTTTTTGAAGAATAATTGTCCATCCGACGGGGTAAGTCCGACCGCTTGTGTCGCTCGTCCAGTGGCGACGTTCCTGCAGATTAATTTCATCGCTGCGCCAGACCGTAGTACTGTTGTCCGGGCTCAACAGGATTGCGTGATGAAAAGGATGGGCTTCATCCCGGACCCGAAAGACCATGAATTTATAATTATTTTCGAGATGAATAGCGAACCAGTCCCATCCGGACTGGGTTTTTGATAACACCGCGCTGGACCACTCTCTGTCCATCCAGGACACGCCGTCAACGCGAATACTTTGACCGCCGATGGTCAAACTGCCAGAGGTCTCAAGATTCGGATAGGAGTAGTAGTGCGAAGCGATGGAGGGGTCGTGTGATTTGACGCTGAAGCCATTCTTCCCCTGCAGTACGGGAGGATCTGCGCTGTTCATTGTCAAATCGATAGAAACCGTGTCAGATTCTGCTTTCAGATGCAGTGTGAAGCAGCGAGCACAAGCTGATTCGATCTGTCTCACCGACCAGTCGTGCAGCCAGACGGAGAAAGGAGACCGGGTGCTGCCGGTGAGATTGATGGATTGCCGGCTCCAGTCCTCGAAAGCGTAGAAGCGGGCGCTGTCCGGATCGCTGATTGCAAAGTGAGCCAGCCAGGTCTGATCGCTCGACCAACTCGAGTCAGCAATTTCCTGCCCGGGTGGCTGGTAAGAGCGAAAAAATGTAAGCTGGAAGCCGAACGGGCGTCCATTTGAATCCTCAAGATTTCCGGTGAAGTACCACCACTCTTGTCGAAAGCGATCGTGGGCTCCATGGTCTTTCGGAAAGGATAGAGCATAGTCCGGATCGGCGGCTGCGAAACGGTCCGGATCGTAGTCGGAACTCAGAAACTGTATCAGCGATGTTTGTGCGGTGGATTGCGTCGACGGGTTGGCAAAATATATCCATATGCCGGAAAGCATCAGAACAACAACAATAAACGATACCCATTTATTCATGTCGAAGATCACTCGCCAGAGATCGACGGAACATACAGACCGCTGGATAAATCCCTGAGATTGCGGCAGCCAAAGTTGCCATAACTATAGCCTGCAGAATCAACCCCGGATCAACAACGGTCTGCATGGTCCAATGAAACGACCGCAGATTGACGACCTTGATCAGTGTCAGGGCAAGACAGAGCCCCAGGGGCACCGAAACAAAACCGCACACAATTCCGAGGACCGTGGTTTCTGTCATAACCATGCCAAAGAGTTGGCCGCGGTCAAATCCGATCGCTCTTAGAGATGCGAACTGACGAAATCTTTCCAACTGAAGCGCCATCAACGCAGACAGAATACCGGCCACTGCAATCAGCAGCGCCAGCCATTTTAGAACGTCGGTGATCCTGAAGGTCTGATCGAACAGTTCCAGACTCAACTCACGCAACCCTTTATTGGAGCGGATAAATAGCTGCTCCGGTTTCTCCGCCATCGTATTTACGGACCTTATTATTTCGTTGGCTGAACGGCTCCCGTCGAGATAAAGAGCGGCTCGAGTGACGATCGGTTGGTCGAAGTGCTTTGAGAAATTTTTCCAGGATACTGTAACCAGACCACGATCAGTGCTGTAGTCCCTGTAGACAGCTCCAATCTGAAATTCAGTAACACCGCGATCGGTCGGAATGGCAATCGAGTCACCTGCGCCAATCTTCAGTCGCCTCGATAGTGGTTCCGATATCAGGACAAAATTTCCATTTTGAAAGTTCTCCCAGAGTGACGGACTCCTGTTCGATAGTGTCTGGAAGCCCTCAAATCCGTGCCTACTGGTGTCGACAGCAAACAGTATCAAGGGTCCCGCGACTGTCTGCAGTTCTATTCGCTGGCCTTTACTTACACCGCTCACCCCGTCAATCTCGTTGAGCGCATTTAGAAAACTGTCATCAAGTGCGCCGGTGGACGTGCTTTCCGTTCCAAGATAAACGTCGGCCCGAAGATAATTCTGTAACCATTGATCGACCGAAGTTCTGAAGCTCACAATCATTGTGCTTACGCCCAGTGAGGCCGCTACCGCGATCGACAGAGCAACAGTGGCCACTCCGGTTCGACTCAGGTTTGCGGTTGCGTTTCGAATTCCAAGTCTGATTTGCGGCCTTGTCGATGAACCAATCAACCTGTCGAAGATCGTGCTGCCAATCTGAACAGCTGTGGGCGTCAGACAAGCGAACGAGAGAATTATCAGAAACAGTCCCGCGAAAGCGGGCAGGATGGAGTCCGTGGGCCAAAGGATGCAAAGTCCTCCCGCCACAGCCATGGGTATGATCAGTCGTGCACCGGTCTGAGCCAGCGACCGGAACTGGTGTTCGACGACGGATCGGCGAAGCTGCGCGTTGAGCGTAGTGCGATGGGCAAGCCAAAGCGGGACTCCGGTGGCAAATGCGGTTGCTGTATATCCCAGTAAAAATGCCTTGGTGATGTCTGAACCATTAAGGGTGAGTGAGGGTTTCGACAGCGAGTAATAAAGAGCATTAATAGTGTCGGTTACAAGTACGACAAGAAGATTGGCCAGAAATGCACCTAATGCGAGTCCCAGTAGAACACCCAGAGTTGCCAGAACCAAAACCTCTGCGACAAGGGTTCCGGCAACCATAGACGATGTCGCGCCGGCCAGCTGGAGTTGAGTCAGCATGGCTCGACGGCGTATGGTCTGAAAATTGACCGCACTGAAGACCAGAAAGATCGCAATTACCAGGGCCAGAAGACTTAGTGCGGTTAAATTAGTCCTGAACGCATAGGTCATATCGGCCTGCGCTGAATTGTAGGTTTCAACGTTCATCAAACGTGCGGTCTCAGGGAGAAAGCGCTGCAATGCTCTAAGCTCGGCTTCGCTGGTCGAACCGATCTCAATGTGACTCAGCTTTTCGCCCATGTCGAAAAAATCCTGCGCCCAGGCAATATCCGTGACCAGAAGTGGTTGTACGGGCACTTCTGATGCTTGATCCCAATCGACGGTTCCGGCTATCTGGAATATCTGCGATCGCGATCCGGCGGTTAGCTCTATGTTCTCTGCCGATGAAAGCACACTGTCTTTAGCAACAAATACGGGCCAGGATTTGGAATCCGTTCCGGTCTGATCGAATGCAGGGAGTTGCCAGTTACGGATGCGAAAATCGGACAAAGGGTCTATTCCCATCAGTTGATAGCGTTGTGATCCGTCAGTGATCCCCACATCGCCAATAATAACGGGCGCTGCATTTTTCAGTCCGAACTCGACCTTTATGTCGGTGTATACGGTCTCGTCCAATCCGGCAGGTCCGCCAATCACACGATGCGAGGCATTGCCGTCCATGAAGCGATTAGCTCGCTCGAAAGCTGAGAGAGCGGATTGATTCGCGAGGTCGATACCGATGACCACGGCAACAGCCAGTGCAATGCTGATGACGGTCAGTATGGGCTGCCAGGGATGACGGCTCGCATCCCTGAGCAGCGCAAGCGCGATCAGTTTCATCTCAGCGGTGCCAACTGTCCGTCGGTGAGTTCGTAGCGCTGATGTGCCCGGCTGGACGCTGAATCGCTGTGCGTCACCATAATGATACTGATGCCGTTATCGACAAGCTCCTCCATAACATCGAGGACTTTGTTGCCGGCTTCCTGATCGAGGTTTCCCGTGGGTTCATCAGCGAGAATCAGCATAGGTTTATGAATCGATGCGCGAACAGCGGCGACGCGTTGCTGTTCACCACCTGACAGGACGTCTGGAAAACTATTGGATCTGTCAGCAAGACCCAGACGGTTCAGTCGCTGCTGGACAATTTCACTGTCCGCGCGCTGGCTGGTCAATTGCAAGGGGAGCATCAGGTTTTCCAAAACGGTGAGGGTGGGCACCAGATTAAAAAACTGAAAAATGAATCCAATATGTTTCCTTCGTATCAAAGTGCATTCGTGCTCTGATAAGTTCGACAGGCACTCTCCGTTGATGTGAACCTCTCCGTCTGTCGGGACTTCAATGCCAGCGACGATGTTCAGCAGAGTCGACTTGCCCGATCCACTTGGCCCTGTGATTGAGACCCATTCTCCCGAAAATAAAGTCAGTGACACACGGTTGAGAACCAGTCGATCTGACGTTCCCTCACGAAACCCCCATGTGATCTCGCGCAAATCTGCAACCGGCCTTGCCTGCCTGATGCTGGTCATCACGAAGTGTTTCCTCGAATATAATTGAGTCTGTCAAGTCTAAATGCACCAACGCAAATCCTGATGAAATTTTTAAAAAAAGTCGGTCTTTTTGCAGCGCTCTCTGTATGTTGTGCGACAAATCCGGTGCATGCCTCTGTATGCGGTGTGAATTTGTCGGTGGGTGTTGAAGTTTCAGCAGTGGCACCACTCTTTCGTGTCACGAATGAGTCAGAAGAATGGGAAATTGAGTCGCTGACTTTCGACCTGGCTCCCGCTGTGTCGGAGCTGATTTTCGATATAGCCGACGCAGGCCGCTTTGAGATCGTTAATTTGCCGGAGCCTTCGCAGGTTCGGTTGGCGCAAACGATGACGAGTCCTGATATGCAACAGCTGCAAATTGATTTCGATCCATTTTCATCCAACGATGTGTTCATGTTCCGAATCGCGCTTTCAGATGCGCTGTCTGTGGAAGATGGTTTTCGTCCACAGGTTCTCGATCTCGAGGGTGCCGGTCTCTACTTCACAGTGACGCGGGGCGATGCTGTTGAAGTGCTCGTTCTGAACTTTGACAGTGCTGGCGTTGCGGCTGCTGAAACCGAAAGTTGCACCGACACAACAGGCTGACTCGAAGACATCGCATTGGCGGAGAACCAGAACAGAGCGCCCCTGATTCCCTTTGGCGAGCAGGAGCTGATTGATCTGGTTTCCGTCGAGATGCCGTTTGGCAAGCACAAGGGCACAGTCATTATCGATTTACCAGAGGCATATCTGCTCTGGTTTGCCAAAAAGGAATTTCCTTCGGGGCGACTTGGTTTTTTGATGAAGCTTGCATTGCAAACCAAAATAGAAGGATCGGAATCTGCTGTTAAAAAACTGAAGACACTCAGCCGTTAACACGTCGATTATCGGCACGCATTCTCTTTCCGTGAATAGTACCGCTGTGATTTGTGAGGTAGATCACAGAATGGATTTCATTTCGATGTAAGGATTCAGGCACCTGTCACAAACTGATCGTCGCAGCGGATAACTGCTTCTGTGCATTTAAAGAGTTCGTGACCCAACCCCAACCTGGAGATAACAACAGTGAGAAAGAATCCTGATCCGCGTGGAAAAACCAGCAACACAGATCGCACGAACTACGAGCGGAGAGACTTCCTGAAAGCCGGGCTGGTCTCAGGCGCAGTCGCCGCCACCGCGGCTACCGATATGATGACCAGTACTGCTGTCGCAGATGACTATTCGAGTTTTCAGTTTGATGATGCCGTCCCGTCAGGCAAAAGGGCGGCTACTGCAGCGGCGAAAAAGATTCGCTCTGCCAGAAAACGCTATATCGAGAGCTTTAAGATCCCTGACCAAAAAGACAATAACGACGAAAACAGATACCGCTACGATCGATATATCGCAAGTTTTACAAAGGCTTTGCCGTGTAATGATTTCGGTGAAGTCAATTCCGGTGCGTACCGTAAGCTTGTTCGAGCGATGCGTACGGGAGAGAAGTCGGATCTGGACAATATTGTGCTTTCGCCGACGGCAACGCGAAAACTTGTCAATCCGCAGAGCAGTCTGCGCTATGAAATTTCCGGACTGGACAGTCACGCCACTCGAATTGCGCCGGCGAAGAGATTCCGCAGCAAATCACTTGCGGCCGAACAGGCAGAAGTGTACTGGCAGGCGCTCACTCGTGATGTACCTTTTATTGAGTACGACACAAATCCGATCGTTGCTGACGCCGTTAGTGACCTGAATGCGTTTTCGAAAACACCGGGTCTGGTTGACGGATCCGGCAATCTTGATTCCGGTCGCCTTTTTCGGGGGGAAACACCCGGTGATTTGATCGGACCCTATATTTCGCAGTTTCTACTGCGTCCATTTAATTGGGGGCCGGTTGCGATCGAACAGCGATATGAGGCTCCGGTTCCGGGAAATGATTTCATGCGCGATGAAGTCAATTGGCTTAACGTGCAGCGTGGTGCGGTCGGAGAATCCGTTTCGTCCACGCATAGCAAATTCATCTTCAACAATCGCACATTGGCCGAGGCCGTACACAACGACGCCCTTTACCAATACTACCAGCATGCCGCATTAATTCTGCTCGGAGGGGTGCCGGGCCAGGATGCCAATGGCCAGAGTAAATTTGATCCGGGCAACCCTTATTTCAATGGTGACATCACGACTCAGGACGGATTTACAAGTCTGGGTGGGCCCAATGTGCTCGATATGGTGGCCAAGGCGGGAAACACGGCTCTTTCCGGGGCATGGTTTCAAAAATGGCGCATTCACCGCTTTCTGCGTCCGGAAGCTCTGGGTGGACGCGTTCATTTTCATAAAACAGGCCAGCGCAGCTACGAGGTGAACGCAGAGCTTTTGGACAGTGAGGCCGTCAACCGAACCTTCACTGAAAATGGCACTTACTTTTTACCCCAAACCTATCCCGAGGGTTCACCAACACACCCGTCTTACGTCGCAGGTCATGCCTGCGTAGCCGGTGCCTGTGTCACCGTTCTAAAAGCGTTTTTCAATGAGAACTTTCTGCTTTCTGCAAACGTTCAAGCCGACGCTACCGGAGATTCACTTATTCCGTATGGTGGCGATCTGACTATCGGCGGAGAGTTGGATAAGCTGGCCAATAACGTGTCTCTCGGGCGGGACGCAGCCGGAGTTCACTATCGTCAGGATGGTATTCAAGGTCTGATTTGTGGAGAGCAGCAGGCGATTGCGCTCCTGCGAGAAACCAGCAAAACCTATCATGAAGCAGGTTTTGGCGGTTTTTCCCTGACCAAATTTGATGGTCAGAACATACTGATTCGAAAGGGACGGGTGATTTAAAAGATTGCCTCATTGACTATTCTGGCACCGCGCTTCAAACCTCCGGTGTCAGAGTAAACACCCTTACTCCAGCGACTTCAAGGAATCCAATGCGCTGCGGCTGCAGGAGTCGCATCACTTCGGAAATAGTGGCTTCGGTCAGCACCAGATTCTTCTGGTGACCGAAAAGGTGTTACCTTCAGACGCCTGCCAATCGGATCCGTCACTTGTTCGCTTACCTTACAGCCGTTGTTTTGCTCGTCTGTTCCCCGGGTCCCGGCGTCCTCTCAACTGCCGGGATTGGTGCCGCATTTGGTTTTAACAGTGGATACCGGTATGTGGCCGGTCTTTTTTTTGGAAACAATTTCGTTGGCCTGATTGTCGTCTCGGGATATGCCGCCGTCATGTTGTCTATTCCGTGGTTGCGCTTTGTTCTGCTGAC
>JBCCGE010000077.1:0-14916 GCA_039029455.1 Pseudomonadota bacterium
GCCGCTGCCGGTAACCCCGTGCAGCAAATGCACCTGAAAATCACTGTGTCTGAGGATTTCGTCCCGAATAACCTGCTGCTCTGTTGACAGTGTTACCGGTGCAATAAGAGTGGCGTCTCGGTCGACATTCTGTTCGATCTCGATCCAATTGACTAAATCCTTTTGCAGTAATCCGGCAGCGGCTGCCCGCCAGCCCGGAAACTGATGATTCAGGTCTTCGCTGCCGAGGCCCGGGTTTTCGGCCAGAAAACTCAAAAGAGCGCGCTGCTTTGGCGCGCGTGAGAGCTGCTCGGTTATGGCGCTCCGCCAGTCATCAACTGAGACGCACAACGTTCTGGAGATATTTGGGTTTGCCATCGGCTTCGACTGACGCAGTCGAGCTGGCAGGGCAGTCTGAAAAACTTCGCCAACAGGATGATGATAGTAGCGGGCCGACCAGATCAGTAACGCGAATAGATCGGCTGGCAGGACCGGCTCAGAATCGAGAACGGTCAATACCGGCTTGACTGCACCGGTATGCGTTTTTGGTTGGCGTGAAAGGACGGTTCCAACCAGACGTCTTGACCCGAATGGTACAAGAACTCTGGATCCGATCTCCATATCGCGCCCGATGTAGTCAAATGTCTGCCGCAACGGCACCGGCAGGGCGACCTGAACGCATTCTGATCCGCTCCTGGAGCCGTCATCTTGCAACGGATTCATCGCCTCCGCGAGACAGAACTGAGTTCATCGGTCGAGATGACCGGATGTCAAAAAATGGTTATCCGTTTTACTCACAGATTCTGTGGATAACCTTGTGTATAAGATTGTTTCAAACTGTATATATAGAGGTCTGGCGCAAAAATCAGAGTACCTGCTTAAAAAACAGACAATTTCGGAAAAAATCTTATAAAACATATAGTTATAAAGCTAAATTAAATCATTCAAGGAGCGGTAAACGATAAATCTACCGAAATGTTACCGCGCCGTTAATAGTGTGAATAACTTCCTTATATTGTCGGGGGAATTCAAACCGCCTGACAATTTTTCACCATGTTTCGAATCAACAAGTTACGCAATAATCGTTGTGTCTGTTTGTAACAATTCCAAATAAATTTGTCCCGCTCACCAATCTAGGCAATGACCTGATCGACAATCGTAAATTGACCGGTCACTCGTTCTTTAAGGTATCGCTCAAGGGTCAGAATGACGATTCGAAACGCGATCTCCTGCCACGGTATGTCCTCCTCCAGAAAGAGTTCGGTTTCCAGACTTTCCTGCCCCACCCCGAAAGCATCCTCTGCGGTGAGCTCGGCGCGATACATAATGTACACCTGACTGATTCTGGGCAGGCTGTAGGTGGCGTAGAGAGTCTGGTTTTTCAGCGGAGCGACGGCTTCTTCCCAGGTCTCCCGGGCTGCGCCCTCAGCCAGAGTCTCGCCGTTTTCCATAAACCCGGCGGGCAGTGTCCACAAACCCTTGCGCGGTTCGATTGCACGCCGGCAGAGCAGAATGCGATCTTCCCAGACCGGGATACAGCCGGTGACGATTTTCGGGTTTTGATAGTGGATTGTGTGACACTGGGGACAGACATGGCGTTCCCTGTTATCGCCTTCAGGGATTGTTTTGTTGACAGAGTGTCCGCAGTGACTGCAGAACTTGACCAGATCATCTAACATGTTGACGATAATACCTTGTCTTAATCCCGACAGGCACCCCGGTGCGGTGCCTGCCTTGACGTATCGGAATGTAAAATGAAATCAGTACTTGTTACCGGCAACAGCAGTGGACTTGGACTCGCAATGACGCACTGGCATCTCGACAGAGGTGCTCGCGTGTTCGGCATCAGCAGGCGAGGGTGTTCTCTGCAGCATGCAAGCCTGCACGATACGACTGCGGATTTAGGTCAGCTCGAACGGATTGAACCCGCGCTTGCAGAATTGTTAGCCGATGTGACGCATCTGGATCTGGTGTTCCTGAATGCCGGAACTCTGGGACAGATCGAGTCTATGCCGAATTACTCCGTCGGTGACCTTGAGGCAATCATGCGGGTCAACGTCTGGTCGAACAAGATTCTTCTGGACGCTCTGCTGAAACAAAACATTATGGCCGAGCAGATCATTCTGGTCTCATCCGGGGCATCCATTACCGGACGTGCGGGCTGGTCCGGATATGCGTTGTCGAAGTCGACGCTGAATATGCTGGCACAGCTTTACGCCCATGAGTTTCCGCACTCACATGTCTGCGCGCTTGCGCCCGGCATTTTCGACTCGCCCATGCAGGGGCAAATTCGCGACCCACAGCATGTTGACGTTGATCGCTTTGCCAGCTTTCAGTCCCTGCGTGATGCAAAGAGCAGTGGACAAATGCCGGAGGCAGAGCAGACCGCGGATTTGATCATGACGCTGCTCCCGGTTATCCGACAAGCACCCAGCGGACAGTTTCAGGATATTCGAAACCTGGACTGATGACGGCATTCAGAAAATGGCTCGCCGCTGTCTTACTGGTGTGCTGCCAGTCGTCCTGGGGGTTCTCTCAGCTGGTTATATTCGGTGACAGCCTGTCCGATACCGGCAATTTAACCGGCGTGTTTCCGTTACCGCCACCGTACTACAGCGGCAGGGTAAGCAACGGTCCGGTTGCCGTGGACTATTTTGCGGAATCGCTGGGCCTCACCGCCATCAGTTCGGGTCATGTCGTCGGTAATCTCAATGGGCAGAACTATGCAATTGCGGGTGGAAATGCGTCCGGCAGCGATATCGAAGATCTGAGGCGCCAGGTCGATGTTTTTCTGGCTCGTCACCCGACCGGTCTTGGCAGCAATACGCTCTATGTGGTCTTCATTGGTGGCAATGATGTCCGCGATGCCAGGGACACCGCCGATGCGGGGCAGCAAAGTGCACTCATCAGCTCTGCTGTGGGCGCAATTCGGTCGACCATCATCCGTCTGCGCAATGCAGGTGCCGCCTATGTGCTTGTCGTCAATGTGCCTGACATCGGAGAAATCCCGGAAACCCTGCGGCAGACTTCCTCTAACCCTGCTATCCGGATTCGCGCAACCGCCAGCTCAGTAGAGTTCAATCAGGAGCTTTCTCAAATGCTGGACGGTTTCGATTCAGGACAGCTCCAGCTGTATGAATTTGATCTGTTCAAAACCATGAATCGGATCATCGCCAATCCCGCTGCGTTTGGACTAACCAATATAGATCAGCCGTGTTTCGATACGGATCGGTTTGTGACGACACCGGGATGCGATTTTGATCAATATTTGTTTTTCGACAATCTGCATCCTACCTCCAGAGGTCACGAATTGATTGCCAGCGGCATGATTCGGGCGCTGCGGCCCACGGCATTTCTTCCCGGTGTGATTCTTTTGCTGGAGTAGCTCGATCGATCTGCACTCGCAAACGCAACGATTGTCGCGCGGTTCGTTCAGTGTTCCACAATCAGGCTCAGAAGCAGTCCGGCAAACACCATTGCTCCAAACCAGATGTTGTTGAGAAACGCCTGAAAGCACCGCTGACGGTCCCGGTCGCGACACAGAGTCTGCTGGTAGATCGCAAAACAGGCCGCAGCGGCAAGACCCAGATAATAGTGGTAGGAGAAATCCCTTTCGACACCAAGCCACAGCAACAGCAGCAGGCACAATCCATGCAGGCCGCCTATGATCAGGTTATCGTGACGGCCAAACAGGATGGCGGTCGACTTGATACCGACCTTAATGTCGTCTTCGCGGTCGGCCATCGCATATTGGGTGTCATACGCAACAATCCACGAAAAGTTTGCTGCAAACAGCAGCCACGCTTCGAACGGCACAGATTCTGTTAGAGCAGCATACGCCATGGGTATGCCCCAGGAAAATGCCACCCCAAGCACCAGCTGAGGCAGATGCGTGATGCGCTTAAAGAATGGGTAGCTGGCGGCGATTGGAACCGCGAGCAACGCAAACCAGAACGTGAAGCTGTTCAGTTGCAGCACAATGAACAGGGCAATACACAACAAGGCCACAAACAGCGTCAGTGCTTGTCGCTCGCTGATGTCGCCTCGGGTTAATGGTCGCGCCTGCGTGCGATCAACGTGGCGATCAAAGTCACGGTCCGCATAATCATTGATGACGCAGCCGGCTGATCGCATCACAAACGTGCCGAGCACGAACCACAGCACAATCGTCGGATCCGGCTGGCCATTACCCGCAAGCCACAGTGCCCAGAGCGTAGGCCACAACAGTAAAAAGGTGCCGATCGGGCGATCGATCCGCATCAGTTTCAGATAGGGCTCAATAGTTTTGCGCATAGTCAGACGTCGGCGTAATCAATTTGTGGTCCTATCCATCGATCAATCAGGGCATCTGTCGGGTCCGGGTCGCAATCCTGCAATGACGCACCAATTCTCTCAACCATTGGAAACAGAGACTGGTCACGATGTAAATCCGCAATACGCAGCTGTTGCAGTCCGGTCTGGCGCGTTCCGAGCATGTCGCCCGGCCCGCGAAGTTTCAGATCTTCCTCAGCAATGCGAAAACCATCGCTGGTCTCACGCAGCACATTAATCCGCTGCCGGGCGATGGTGCTGAGAGGGCTTTTATACAGCAGCACGCAGGACGACTGCTCGGTACCGCGCCCGACCCGGCCGCGAAGCTGGTGCAGCTGGGCCAGACCAAGGCGTTCTGCGTTTTCGATAATCATCAGATTAGCATTCGGGACATCGACGCCCACTTCGATGACCGTGGTCGCCACCAGGAGATCAATCTCATGAGACCGGAATTTCTGCATCACCGAGTCTTTTTCACGCGTCTTCATGCGACCATGGATTAACCCGACCCGGATTTCGGGCATCGCCTCTGACAACATGTCGAAGGTGTCAGTTGCTGCCTGCGCCTGCAGTTTGTCGGATTCTTCAATTAGCGGACACACCCAGTACGCCTGACGACCCGCCTTGCAGTTTTCCAACAGTCGCGTACTGACTGCCTGCCTGCGTTCGCTGTCGATGGCAACGGTATTTACCGGCAGACGTCCGGGTGGCAGCTCGTCCACATTAGAAACATCCAGATCAGCGTAAAACACCATCGCCATTGAACGCGGTATGGGTGTCGCGCTCATCACAAGCTGATGCGGTACCAGTTCTGATTCCTGTCCTTTGTGACGAAGCGCAAGACGCTGACCGACTCCGAAGCGATGCTGCTCATCGATGACGATCAGCCCCAGATTGTCAAATTCGATTTCATCCTGAAACAGCGCATGAGTACCGACGACAATCCGTGCTTTACCGCTGCTAATCGCTTCGACAGACGACTCGCGTTGCTTTTTTGTCAGTTTCCCGGTCAGCCAGCACACCGGGATTTCGAGTGGAGCAAACCAGGACTCAAAATTGTTACGGTGCTGTTCAGCAAGCAACTCAGTGGGTGCCATAACCGCCGTCTGGAATCCGCTGTCGCAGGCGAAGCAGGCTGCAGCTGCGGCGATGATGGTTTTGCCGGATCCGACATCGCCCTGAACAAGCCGCAATGTGGGGTCGGATCGGTTGAGGTCCGATATCACTTCATCAATAACGCGACTTTGTGCGTCGGTGAGTTGAAACGGCAGACTGTTCTGCAATGCTGTCCAGGCAGCAGACTCGACGGCGAAGGTTGGTGAGCGCATCGCATCACGCAAAATGCGTTTTTGTTTCAGCGCGAGATGATGAGCCAGAAGTTCCTCAATCACCAGTCGCTGTTGCGCTGGATGTTTTCCGGACATCAGTGCTTCGGTATTTTCTTCCGGTGCCGGCGCGTGAATTGTTTTTAGCGCCTCTTTGAGTGGCGGCATACTTTGTTCGGCCAACACCGAAGGGTTGAGCAATTCAACGGTGCCCGGCAGCCAGTTTTTCAGGCTCTGCGCGACCAGACGTCGCATCACATTGGGTCCTATTCCTTCCGTTGTCGGGTATACCGGTGTCAGCCGATTTTCCGCAGCAAATTCGGGCTCGCTGTCGTGCAGTCGATACTCGGGATGCACCAATTCAAATGTTCTCGGGCCCTTGCGAATCTCTCCGTAACACTGCACCCAGGCAGCGCGCTTGAATGCGTGTTGCTGGGACTGGTTGAAATGGAAAAACCTGAGCGTCAGCTGCCCGGTTTGATCACTGACTCTGACCAGCAGCGAACGCCGCCTGCCGAACTGTATGTCTGTGGCCAGAACCTCACCACAGACGACCGCATCGGTTCCGGCCACCAGTGCCCCAATGGATGTTACCCGGGTACGATCCTGATAGCGGTACGGCAGGTGGAAAAGCAGGTCCTGAGGGTGGCGAATGCCGTATCGCTCCAGTTTGGCCGCAAGCTGTGGCCCGACACCACTAAGCGTCTGAAGGGGGTGGCGGCTGGTGCTGATCGCGGAACTCCCGGAACCGGAAAGTTGGGGTTTACAGCGCCAGAATGGCTTCCACCTCAACCGGCACGCCTTTGGGCAGACTGGCAACTCCCACTGCAGCTCGTGCAGGATAAGGCTCGCTAAAATACTGCGCCATGACTTCGTTAACCGTTGCAAAATTTCCCAGATCGACCATTGAGATATTTACTTTAACGGCATCATCCATTGTTGCGCCTGCAGCTTCGGCAATGGCTTTCAGATTCCTGAACACCTGATGTGCCGCCGCTTCAAAACTTTCATCGACGATTTCACCTGTATCGGGCGATAGCGGTATCTGCCCGGATATAAACAGCAGATTGCCTGTTTTGACGGCCTGTGAGTAGGTGCCAATAGCGCCTGGCGCCGCATCCGTTTGAATAATTTCTCTTGTCATGACTGTGCGGAAAAGTGGTGTTGGAAAATAAGTAGAACGGATCAACGAGATGAATGCGATCCAGCTAATTCCTGATATTATCACCTTGCCGTTCATGCACATAAACCTTTCATAGATACGATGGCGATCGAGCAGAAAAACGAACCCTCTCTTCGGCCGTTTACTGATCCGGTATTGTCTGAGGAGGACATTGAAGTCCCCGATGATTACCGCATGGTGCCCGTCAGGTTCAGAGGCTCCGGCGGAGAATATTTCCGCATCTGGATTGTCAATCTGCTGCTTAGTATTGTGACTCTGGGTGTGTACTCAGCATGGGCTAAGGTCAGGAGCAAACGGTATTTTTTCGGCAATACGTATATCGAAGACGATGCCTTCGAGTATCACGCAACGCCGATTTCCATACTTAAGGGCCGGGCGATATCCGTCGTGATTTTGCTGCTTGTCTACCTGTCCGCGTATATTTCGGGATACCTTCAGGCAGCCTTTCTTGGGCTGATTGTGCTGATCTCGCCGTGGGTAATCTGCAACAGTCTTCGTTTCAATTCACGCTATACCAGTTTTCGAAATGTGCGCTTTCTGTTCGCCGGACGCGTTCGCAGGGCCTATCTCATTCTGTTTGGGATTCCGCTGATTCCGGTCGGTATTGCCGGAGTGGTTGCCCTCGGATCCTGGCTGGAAAACTCTTCTGTCGGTGCGGAAACGCTCTCGCTGACCGTAACTCTGGGTTTTGTCGGAGCGTATTTGCTTTTTCCCCTGATCCAGCAGCGCTTCACCAAGTTCAGGATTAATCACCAGCACTACGGTCAGCTTGCGTTGAATACTCGAGTAGAGTCCGGACACTACTATTTTGTGTATCTCAAAATGATTCTCTGGAGTGCGCTCGCCTATGGTCTGCTCGCCGGTCTTGTTTTTGTGATTGCCCTGGTTGTTGGCAAACCGCTGCAGAATCTGGCCAACCCGGGCGTAGCGGGTTCTATATCGCCGGCTTTTTACCTGGTCTCGTTTCTTCCGCTTATCGTTTTAGGGATGTGGTTCCGGGCCTACATGGAATGCAAGATTCGCAACTACGTGTTCGACCACAGCAAAGTGGGAACCCATGTCAGTTTGCGTTCCGCTCTGAAAATATCGAGGTTGATGCTGATCTATCTGGGAAATCTGGTACTGTTGATTGTGACCCTTGGACTGGCGTATCCCTGGACCAAAGTACGCCTGCAAAAATATCGACTGGAAACAATACAGCTTAAAGTATGGGGTAGTCTTGATCATGTTGTCGGACAGGCGGAATCCAGCCGCTCGTCCTTTGGTGAGGAGCTGGGTGAAGCTTTCGACGTCGATTTGGATCTTGGATTCTGATTCGCAGCAGGTAGCCGGGACATGGTGAAAGGCAGCTGGTACTTTGCTAACCACTCCAGACGCTACGACGCAGAGCTGACCCTGCGCGATGATCAGATCTGCGTAAAGATCGAAGGTGAGTCGCCCCGAGCTGTGGCCGACAGTTCGGTAAGGATTTCAGACCGAGTCGCCAATATTCCGCGGCGTGTAGTGTTTGAGGACGGCGCGGTTTTTGTGTCCGATGACAACGACCGTCTCGACGACTTGCTCTCCGATCGCCTGCCATCCGATTCTCCGACCTGGCTGCACCGTCTGGAGTCGAGCTGGAAGTGGGCTTCGTTTTCGATTCTGGCCATCGTGTTCGTCAGCGTATCGGCCTACCTTTACGGTCTGCCCTGGGCTACGGACAAGCTGGTAGCAAAAGTGCCGGACGAAATGCGGCAGAATCTTTCGAACGAAACACTGAGTTTGCTTGACCGGTTTATGCTCAGCGAGAGTCAGCTTAGTGAGTCCAGGCAGGACGAACTGAGAAAACGCTTTACCGAGATATCGAAACAGGCTCTGGCCAGGCTGCCGAACACCTCCAGATATTTAGACGCACCGGAGCAGGCGATTTCGTTTCACTTCCGCAGTATGGGAATGCCGAATGCCTTTGCACTGCCGGACGGTCAGATTGTGATCGCCGACGAGCTGGTGAAACTTTCGAAAAACCAACATGAGATTGATGCGGTCGTACTGCACGAGCTGGGACACGTCGTCCACCAGCACGGCATGAATCAGGCAGTCCGATCATTTTTTGTCACCGTCGTCATCGCGCTTGTGGTGGGCGACCCATCGGGTATGGAGGAGTTGCTGGTTGCTCTGCCGACTGCGCTGGCACAGGGGAAGTATTCGCGCGATCACGAAAGGGAAGCCGATGTTTTTGCATTTGATGCCATGGACCGACTGCAGATCGATACTGAATACTTCGCAACGATCATGGAACGTATGTCGGTATTTGACCGTTCACCCGGCGATGAGACCGAGCAAAACGAACCCGCCGAATCCGGATTGTGGGAATACTTCCAGACCCATCCGGGCACTGCTGATCGAATCAGAGCCGCGCGCGAAAGATCGCGATAAGCCGGGGTGAACGATAATATTCCGGGGGCACAGTCTCGCCCTTGCGGATCACACCCAGCGAGTCACCGCCCAGTTTTTCTTTCCCCGTCGAAGCAAAATCGTGTGTCCGTGCAGCAGGTCTTCTGCTGACAACACCGTTTCCATCGTCGCCTTTTTGCCGTTGACCGTAACGGCGCCGTTATTCAGAAATTCCCGCGCCCGGCTGTTCGACTCAGCGAGTCCACAGCCGACAAGGATGCCGATGATCGACGCCTGATCACTGCCCAGAAGTTGTTTTGACTCCTCGCGGCTTGGAACACCTTCAAACAATTCTCCCAGCGTTCGTTCGTCGACAGCATCGAGGTCACCTTTGCCAAACAGTATTTCGGAGGCGCTGACGGCGTTATTGAGTGCACTGTCGCCGTGCACCAGTTCGGTCATGTGTTCGGCCAGTGCCCGATGGGCCTGACGCTGATGGGGGGATTCGAGATGACTGTGTTCCAGATCGTTAATCTCAGTCTCGGACAGAAAGGTAAACCATTTCAGAAACTTGACCACATCAGCGTCGTCGGTGTTGAGCCAGAACTGGTAGAACCTGTAGGGCGACGTTTTGTCTGCACTCAGCCAGACCGCGTTGCCGGCTGACTTGCCGATTTTTGTGCCGTCGGACTTGGTGACCAGTTTGTTGGTGATGCCAAAGGCATGAGCCGGTGCAGCTTCGGTGCCGCATTGACGCCGTATTAAGTCCATACCCGAGACGATGTTGCCGTACTGATCCGAACCCGCGACCTGGACCGTGCAGTTGTGATGCTGAAACAGGTGCAGAAAGTCGTACGCCTGCAAAAGCATGTAGCTGAATTCCGTGTAGCTGATGCCCTGATCACGGTTGGTCAGTCGATCCTTGACCGAATCCCTTTGGATCATCTGGTTTACGGAGAAGTGTTTACCGATATCCCGCAAGGCTTCGATAAACGACAGTTCTTTCAGCCAGTCATAGTTGTTGACCAGAATAGCGTGATTGTTCTTGCTGTCGTCAAAATCCAGTAACTGTTCAAAGATTTTTCGCTGCAGGGAAATATTATGCTCGACCTGATCAAACGTCTGCAGCGTGCGTTCGCTGTCTTTTCCCGAAGGGTCCCCGATCAGTCCGGTGCCGCCACCCATGACAACGATGGGCTGGTGTCCACTGCGCTGCCAGTGCATCAGCATTTTAATGGCCAGAAAATTACCGACCGTGAGGCTGTCCGCCGTTGGGTCGAACCCACAGTACGCCACCCGTCCGGGTGTCGCGATATGATCTTCCACTTCATTGCCTGCGGTCTGGTGCAGCAGACCTCGCCAACTGAGCTCGTCGGTAAAATTCATCAAAAAATCGGTTTAAAGCGTTGTTGGAGTTAGCGGCGAATTGTAGCGGTTTATTGACGTTCAGCCAGTCCAATTTACCGATGCTGTCAATCCGCTGGAAAATAAATCGCCCCGGCCACGGTGCTCCGATCGGCGCCGGTAACAGACGGCATGGTTGACGCCTGTCGCTGCAGTGTTCGCCATGCAAGATAGGCAAACGTCATGGCCTCGACATGATGGGGGTCGACACCGAACTGATCTGAACCTTGGATCGGCACATTGAGATTGGATGACATCCGTGCCAGCAGGTGCGCGTTGTTGGCGCCGCCTCCGCACACGATAACTCTGGATACGTCGGGCATTGCATTTTGCACCGCACGGGTTACGCTCAAAGAGGTCAGCTCCGCCAGTGTCGCCTGCACGTCAGCCGCATCGAGCCCATTGATATCCTCTGTAAAAGCATCCAGCCACTTGGCGTTGAAATATTCTCGCCCCGTACTTTTTGGCGCCGGTCGTGCGAAATACGGATCACCCAGCATTTTGCCGAGCAGGTCTTTGTCGATCGTTCCGGACGATGCCCAGGCGCCGTCCCGGTCAAATCGTTCGGAGCTGTGATGGCTTTGATGCCAGAGGTCCATGAGTACATTTGCCGGGCCAGTGTCAAACCCCAGAACGTTGTGGCTTTGCGCTGCAGGCAGCAGCGTGACATTGGCGATTCCGCCGAGATTCAAAATAACCCTGTTTTCGGTTTTGCCACCCAGCAGCTCTGCATGTAGAAACGGTGCGAACGGCGCGCCCTGACCGCCGTGGGCGATATCCGCTGCACGAAAGTCGCAGACCACCGGATGTTGAGTGTGCGCGGCGATTGTTGCGCCGCAGCCGAGTTGAACTGTAAACGGAAAATCTGAGTCGGGTCTGTGGCGAACGGTCTGCCCATGACATCCGATGACATCAATCGCGATATTGTCGTTGCGTTCAATAAGTCGGTTGGCAATGGACGCATAGGCGTGCGCGAGTTGAATACCGACTTCTCCGGCGCGATCGATTTCGTTGTCGCCGGGTGTCATCAATTCCTGTATTGAATCCGCAAGAGACGGTTCGAATGCGGCAAAACAGTGATCTCTAACCTGAACGCGATTCTGTTCCGCGTCCGTCGGGCTAATCTCAATCAGCACCGCATCGATGCCGTCAACACTCGTACCCGACATAATGCCGATGGCACAGGAGCTGCGATCTTTGGCAGAGTGGTTGATGGCGACTTCGAAGACGGCGGTCAGCAGGTGATGATTAGATCACAGACCCGTGTTTGATAGGTTACTGAACCGAGGCCGAATCGGCCTGAGCGACCGGAATCTGACTCATCTGATCCAGATCCGCAGCCAGTGTCAGTGCCTGCTTTTTGAAACCAGAGAGGTATTTTTTGTCGATAGGAGACGACTTCGGCAGTTTGACCGTCAGTGGATTTTTGTGGACGCCATTCACTCTGAATTCGTAGTGAAGATGGTGACCGGTGGCCCAGCCGGTGTTGCCGACATAGCCGATGATGTCGCCCTGCTTGACGCGCTTGCCGGCCTTGATGCCTTTGGCGAAACGGCTCATGTGAGCATACAGGGTCTCGAACTGACCGCCGTGGCGAATCACCACGGTTTTGCCGTATCCCTTGTTACGGGTTGCCTGACGCACTACGCCGTCTCCGGTACTGAATATTGGGGTGCCCTTGGGAGCCGCATAGTCAACACCTTTATGCGCGCGCCACTTTTTAAGTATCGGGTGAAACCGTTTTTTCGAAAACTTCGACGACACGCGACCAAACTTCATTGGCGTTCGAAGGAATGAACCCTTGATGCCGTCGCCGTTGGGCGCGAAATAATCCACGCTGCCATCTTCGTAGACATGCCGAATAGCGCGGAGGGGTTTGTTGCCGGTAACCAGTTCGGCGGCGAGAATCTGACCTTCTCCCACCTTGTCATCACCAAGATACAGTTCTTCATAGATCAATGAAAACCGGTCGCCGGGCTGAATGTCTTTGGCGAAATCGACCTGCCAGCCAAACAGTCGAATCATTTCGTACACTGTATTGGATCCGATGCCTTGCTCGCTCGCAGCCGATAGTACGCTCGACCATATGGTTGTCGATTTCTGCGAGTGTCGGATCTCCGGTTCTTTCTCCAGTGTCTCAAACGTGTAACCGCTGTCTGCGGATTTGATCTGAAGTGTTTTGAATCGGTCAATGGCGTAGCGCAGGATCGCCAGTCGTTCATTTTCTATGTGAACCTGAATGGTGTCACCCGGACGAATTCGAAGCAGCGGTTTGGACTCCTTATATTCCGCGATCAGAAACGCCTCACGACTGCTGAGTCCGAGCCGGTTAAAGAGCTGCGACAGAGTATCGTGTTTTTTAACGATGGCTTCGACCCACTCAATCGATTGATCGCCTGCACCGTTTTCCTCTGCGGTCGCGTCGTCGCTACCCGGCAGCACCGTATCGGGTTCAAGCGACATGGTGAAGATGTCTTTTGAAACATCCAGTGCCGCAGCAGGGCGGTCACTGTCGAGAACCTCCGAAGCCTTCGCAATCGGATCGTTGACCTGTGAAGTGATCGGCGTTGAAACCATCTGGTCAGACTGTGCAGCATCCGGATTAATGCTCGCCAGCACGAGCTGGGCTCCATCGTCGCTGACCTGATCACTTGCCTCGATTTGACTTTCAAGAGAATCGTCTGCGTCTGCATTTGTCGCGCTCGCGTCGTCAGTCGCCCTGTCATCTTCAACAAGAACTGTTTCAGTGGTGACGTTTTGAGCTTCGACGGGATCATCAATCTGAAGTGCGCTGTCAGTTGACTCTGCGACTGCAACCTCGGGAGTCTCATTGACGACTTCAGTATTTTCCGTAACCGTATCAACTGAGCTTAGGTCCGACGAATCATTCTCGGAAGAGCTTTGCTCATTTGCACTGTCATCAACATTGGCTGCAGACACCTCGATTGCAATGTCAGCAAAAATTTCTGTCGATGATGCGATGGGTGAATTGCCGAGGGTACCGGAATCCGCATCAGTAACCGATTCGGAGATCACGGAGTCTGAGGTGATGACGGCCAGGGGGGAATCTGACTCCTCGCCGGTGTTGGCCACCGCGTACGCACCCACAAGGGCACAGAGTCCAATCATGGACGCTGCCGCCGTTCGTTTCATACTAAAGGAAGGGTCTGCAGTGATATTTTTCATATCAATCTGCAGTGTAGACCGCTTCTGGGGCGTCATTTTATTTATGTAATGGGTGTAGGTTTCGCCGCGAGGCCCGAAATTCAGGCTACCCGTAGACGGCCTGTGATGCTCCAGAGCTGTAATTTACTGATTTTGCAGGGTTAGGTCAAAGGTCAATTGCGTTTTGTAGAGCGTTTTTTGACCTTAGTGATCACTTTGTCGCCGCAGGACGACGAAAAAATTCACCAGCTTAGCCAAAATCTTTGCGGACCGGCGTCAGAATTGGCCGACAGACGGCTGATTTAGGGCCTGTTTTAGGTTCCGAAAAGCCGGCTGGGTGGCTCCGGAATTTGATCTTCGCGGTAACTCCGACAACCCGCTGAAATTTTGGCCTGAACTGGAAAATACTGCACACGTAGAGTATGATGACAGGCCAGTGGAGAAAGAGTCCCCGAAAAGCCGGCCTAGCCGGCTTTTTTCGCCTTCGGTGATGAGCAATTATTCATGGTTTTTGGGGCCTGAATAGGGCGTTGAAAAATAATTGAAATAACCGTTGACGGGGGGCTTTCTATGCGTATAATTCGCGCTCCCTGAGGGGGCGGCCAGCCTGCTTCCTCCTGATCTTTTACAACTAATCAAGCAGATTGTGTGGGCGCTTCGATTCGTCAGAATCTCTCATCCAGTATGTTGGATAAAAAGCTTCGGCTTTTGATTCCACAAAAAATTGTCCTTCGGGACACCAAGCTTAACTGGAGAGTTTGATCCTGGCTCAGATTGAACGCTGGCGGCATGCTTAACACATGCAAGTCGAACGGTAACGATGCTAGCTTGCTAGCAGGCGACGAGTGGCGGACGGGTGAGTAACGCGTAGGAATCTGCCTGGCAGCGGGGGACAACTCGGAGAAATCCGAGCTAATACCGCATAAGCCTTACGAGGGAAAGATGGCCTCTTCTTGAAAGCTATCGCTATTGGATGAGCCTACGTCGGATTAGCTTGTTGGTGGGGTAATGGCCTACCAAGGCGACGATCTATAACTGGTCTGAGAGGATGACCAGTCACACTGGGACTGAGACACGGCCCAGACTCCTACGGGAGGCAGCAGTGGGGAATATTGGACAATGGGGGCAACCCTGATCCAGCAATACCTCGTGTGTGAAGAAGGCCCTAGGGTTGTA
>JBCCGE010000078.1:0-14895 GCA_039029455.1 Pseudomonadota bacterium
CAACCGCACTGTATCACCCCTGAGTATGTAAGGTAGCCAACTACCGCAGTTGTGCCACCTTCATACACTCCATAAGACGATAACGTAAACGACATGATAGTCGTTATTACACGACTGAATGGCTGCTATTGAGAGAATGTGTAATTGACAAGAAGATGTCGAATGACAGAATTGAGTATTGCAGGGACTGTCAGCCAATTTTACTGAATGGGTGCTATTTGCCCCCAGCGGACGTTCAAGACTCTGAGTGTGATCCCGAACCCCTGCTCTCTAGTCTATGGTGCCCCAGAGAACACCTTAACCATGGTCGTAAATCCTATTAAGAACCGTGGTCTGTCCCGGATGCCTCCGGTTATCCTTATGTTATGGAGGCTGCCAGTCTCACTGATAGTGTTCAGACCTACAAAGCAATACGAATTGGGCAACTGTGCTTAACCGGGCGAAACTGTTACAGACACGTCCATGGTTGTTTCCGTTATTAAAGGAAAGCCGTTGCAGTCGAGGTTTATGGGATGCGTTTCGGTGGCCGTTAACGACACAGTCACAGAAAAGATAAAAACAGCCCCTACACTGGGCGCAGTCAGCCTTGTAGCGGTAAACACGTAAGTGCCATCCCCAAGGTTGTTGCTCTCGGGACCCGTGACGCTCCAGTTAGTGTCTCCTAGTGAGCTTGGATCACGAAGCGTATCAAGTGCAGGTCCATTGCACTCGTCGGTGTTGTCAATTGTTCGCTCACTGTCTAGTACGACGATTCCGTCACCGTTCGTCGCAGGAAGCGGTGAGCAACAAGCGAATTCAATCAACTGCAGGGAGGAACCATCAAAAATCACGTACACTCCATCCAATGGATCACCTCCATTTGCCTCCTCGTTGTTGACTACCGTGATCGACCTGGATTCCAAGACCGAAGTTTGAGCATGTGCAGGCAGAAAGATTGAGTTGATCACGGGTTTCTGCCAGGCGGTCAACACAGTGCCCGCAGCGACAGAAGTCTTAAGTACATTTCGTCTTATTTCGGTATCACTAGTGCTGTTCATTAATAGTATTCTCCATACGACATCGACAGTAGTCTTTGTCATAGATGTTTCAAAGGTTTCCCAAGCGTAATACTTGAAGGTCAAACAAACAAGAATTCTTTTCGTTAAACAGTAGAACGATAAGCCAAGAAATCAACTGGAGATAGATCTCTTGTCGTCGAAGTACCAACATAAGGAACCAGAGCTAGTTTAATGTCCCCTTCGAGTATTTTACGGGCATCGTCAGATTTTATCGAACCCTCTAATTTGGCCCGTAAAACCAAGTCCCGGTTGTTACACGTTAGTTCTGCGCGCTAATGATACTGTAAAAGAGATTCTGTTCGGGGAATGTACAGGTCAGGCAATAGACACTCTCTGGTTGCTGATACGCAGTGTCGCGTCATAGCGGGCCGCGTCCTCTTCGGCATCGACAACAACAAACGTTCCCAGGTTGTCGCGCAACTCCCGTATTCTCTGCATGATGCGGTTCTGGCTTGTTTGATCAAGACTTAACAGCGGCCGATTGATGACCAGTATCTGAGGCTGTTTCAGCAGGGATCTGGCCAGTGACAACTTCTGTCTTTGCAGTGACGTCAGACGAGACCCTGCGGGCCCGGTGTCAAAATTGAGTCCCAGCTCAATAATGGTCTGACCCAACCCGACCTCGGTCAGCAGTTCGCGAATGGCAAGGTTAATTTTTTCCCGAGCGTTACCCATTCCGTAGCGAATGCGTCCGAACAAAATGTTGTCAGAGACTGAGACGGAGTCGTTGTATTTTTCGGGACTGAAAAAACTGACTTCGGTATTGTCTTCCCCCAGTTTTTCGGACAACGCCTGACGAACGCTAACGATCCTTTCCATAAGATCGTCCTCAATCAGTCCGAGACGGTGTCGCGTGGCGTCGAGTTGAAAGGCAACGCCAAGAAATCTCTGACGCTCGCTGGTTTCCATGGACTCCTGTCCGGTTTCTTCGACTTGTGCCACCAGCCTTCGAATTTCATCGAATTCATCGGCGTGAATAAAACTGTATTGTTCAAAAAGGTCGCTGTCTTCCGGCACATCCGAGAAGATTTCAAGCAGTATTTTTGAGGCCTGATACCCGATCTGTACGAGCGACTCGTACAGATCGTGTTGTGCCAATAAATCTTTTACCGACTCGTTACCATGGAGATTTTCAAGCGAAAAATCCGAGCTGACTGGTGATCCGAAAACAATGTTCTCGCCGATGGTGATATTGGTGTGGAAGCTTCCGGGATTAAACGGTTCAACCATTGAGCTGAATACATCCTCAGTCAACATATCCTTCAAGCGTTGCCGGGTATCGATAATTTGACTGCAAAGCTCCGGATGACTTTGTTGGGTAATGTGCTGACGTAAACCGAGCACTTCGATATCGCCGTCCAGCTCAACCAGTTGGAGGGTGTCGCCAATCAGTTTTTCAAGTTGACTGTCTCTTCCGTCTGAAGTCGTTCGTGCAATCCAGTTGTCGTCGATGCTCTCCGCACTGTTACCACTTTGCTCCGCCAGTTTGATGAATCGAGTCCGCTCACTGTCCGATCCTTCGGACGCTTCGCTGACCGGCGCTTGTTTCAATCCCATCATCAGATTGTCAGCGACAGAACCTTTAAAGACGAATGCTGAATCGTCACAGTACGCTGTTGTTTTGCCGAGCACCGAGACTGTTATTGCGTTGAGATCGTTCTCGTCAAACTGGATGCGTCCGCTCGCCGGGGTTTGCAAGCCGCAGATTATCTGACCAAGGTATGTGGCTTGCTGGGAATCATCCGAAACAATTGCGACATGCTGATCAAGTTTGGTTTGAAAACTGGATGGCAGTATTGAGGTTTCGTCGTCCGGGTCGCCGTAGCTCATCTGATTGGCGACAAGAGCTGAAAAGTGTTCTGCAGGCAAAGTGTCCCGACGTTCAACCTTGTCCCGATCGGTGAGTCCGTCCGGCGTAAACTGCTCGATAATCTGTGCGTACTTCACTTTTATATCTTCCTTGATCTGGTAGAACTTGAGCAGTTCTTTCCAGGGGGGCGATATATCTTTGTAAGCGGCAAGTACTGCAACCAGTGCACCGAGAGATAGCTGACCCTTTAATACCAGATAGCCGCCAATTGAATAGAAAAAGAATGGCGTCAGTTGCGCGAGGAAGTTGTTGAGAAACTTGATGAAGAACTTTCTTTTGTAGATTTCATAGCGAATATCGAAAATTATTCCAAGACGCTGGCTCACCCTTGCTCGAGAATAGAACCCCGCATTGTTTGCGTGTACGTCGACAATGCCACTTACGGTTTCACCAACGTTGTCCGCCAGTTTTCGGACATTGAGTGTGCGCTCTTTCGCCAGTGCGTTTACCTTTGCCTGCAGCTTGGGTATCAGATACATCTGCGGTGGATACAGCGCGATCGCGGCAATACCGAGCCAGAAGTCCTGAACAAAGATGAATGACAGGTAGGTAATCAGGAGACCACCCTGAAATAAAGGCAGCGCTATCGAGTCGCCAATAAAGCCGCCCAGAGGTTCTGTCTCGGCGGTCACCATGGGTATGACCTCGTTGCCTGAGATCTTACGAAAGTGCGGAAGCGGGAACCGCAGCACATGACTGTACAGTGTGTATCGGATCCGTCTGAGCATTCGTTCTCCGAGCGCTCCACGATACACATTGTTTACATACTTGAGGGCACCATTAACCACAACAAGCGCGAGAAATACGCAGCTGAGCGCAAGCAGGTAGGGAATCTGTTCCATTTCCTGCCCGAAGAGTTCAAACGGACCGGTGCCGCCGATGGCCTGGTTTACAATCAGTTTCGGAATATCCAGCGCCAGATACACGAACGGCATCGAAATCAGGGTCAGGGCAAGCAACACGAGCTGATCGTTTCGTGTGTGCCGAATTATGTAACGGTAGATCGACGGATCGAGTCGATCCGGGTCCTCATTCTCTGCTATGTCCTTCACCTGTTCTCACCCGCCTGTTTGTTGTGTTTTTATTTATTTGTTGTGTTGTAATTTATTTGTGCGGCATATGCCGTTTTTTATGCGTTCTGTTCCGATTGACTTCTGCGGGCAAACTCCGTTGTATCAAACAAGCGCTCACTCATTTGTCGCATTACATGCATGGCGATTTGAGGATTGTCCGTTATTAGTTTGAGAAATCGATCGTTCGGGATTTTCAACGTGTTGACATTCTGCTTTGCCCGAACCGAAGCGGATCGCGGCGATTCTCTGAACACCGCCATTTCACCCACAAGCTGATTTTTTCCAAGCGTCGCGATGACGGTCACGTTGTCGACATCATCGACTTCGGAAATAATGATTTCCACCTCGCCGTCCATGATGACATAGACTGCATCCGAAGGATCGTGTTTCAGAAACAGATAGTCCCCGGGATGGAACTGCAGCGCTTCACTGGTGAATGCGATCAGTTTCAGCTGGCTGTCGTCGAAACCAGACAGCATAGGTACTTTTCGGAGTTGATCCGCGTCTCGATGTATATCCAATGGAATCTTCAGAGAGTGAAAATAGACGCGTACATTGTAATGCAAACACGTCCTGCGACAACGGTCTGCAATTGAGACCGCTTGCGGGCAGGTGGAAAGAGCAGAGTAAGCGGCTTAAATCCAGCCGTTGTCCCGATACCAGTGGGCGCTTTCGGTAATTCCCTTGGTGTTGTCGTAGATCGGATCGTACTCCAGAGTGTCGCGCATTTTTGCTGTTGAGAAGTATCGATCCTTTGAGTAAAACGCGACGCGCCTTCGATAGATTGGAGGTTCGATTCGAAACGGTTTACACACCATTTCGCAAATATCACCAAGCCAGAAAAACGGCTGGATGGGCATTCGAATCACTCGGAGCTTTCGGTTGTAGAGTTTGGCAATCAGGCGAGCCATATCCTCAAGTGCAATAGGCTCATTGCTGCCGATCAGAAAGGCCTCGCTCTCGGCATTCGGATGCGTAGCGGCCTTTATGATGCCGTTGGACAAGTCCTCGACGTGAACCATGTGGTACCAGCATTTACCGTAGCCGAGTATCGGAAAAACAGGTTTGTTCGCCATACGGAACAGCTTTAGCAGGCGCTTTTCACCCGGTCCATAAATTGCACAGGGTCGAATAATGCTGTACGACAATTTGTTTTCAGGAGCAAACTGATTGATCCAGACCTCGGCCTCCACTTTGGTGCTCTGGTAGAGGTCACCGGGTCCGTATTCAGTGGTTTCATCGCCCGGGGGATTCTTAATGTGGCCGTGGACGCCCATTGTTGATACCAGCACAAAACGCTTGAAATCGGGTTGCCTGAGAGCCGCCTCGGCGAGCCGTTGGGTGCTGACAAGATGAATGTTGCGGTAGTCCTGTTCCGTACTCTTGGCCTCACGAAAAGCGGCGGCGACATGAAATATGTACTCGACATTTTGGGTGGCGGCGTCTACAACTTCCTGGTCAAAGACCTGTCCGCGAAACCATTCGATATCCAGATCCTCAAGAGGGGACAGGTCGGAGCTGTCGCGAGCGATTGCATTGACCCTGATTCCTGCATTGGCCAGTTTTCGTGTCAGAACCTGACCGGTGTAACCCGTTGCGCCGGTAACCAGGACGCGTGTGCCGGCTGGAATGTCAATCTTCATATGCAAGTTGCTGATCCCAGAGGGATGTATGAGTTTTGGATGTGTTTGTGACGGTCTGCGATTCAGCGCTGCTCGCACTCATTTTGTCCGAAAATCTATCCGGGGCCTGTATGCGGGGATTACAGGCGCTGATGATGAACGTCCGGTCAGGACAGGCTGCTCGCAGGCGCGGGGGGATTATACAGAAATCTGCTGTATTTTCAGTGTTTGCGCGATGTGCGCCCGGCGAACTTCCGCCGCTGTTTGGCCCACTGCATCTGGACCTGTTCAGCAAAAAATGCGGTGACGGGTCTGTCTGAGCCGAATTCTTCAAATCTGGAATCGGAGTCCAGCATTGCGTTCTTGAGCGTACTGGCCGGGTTTTCCGGATTCAGAGAAACGTCGGTGGTGAAACTCCCGCGGGTGCCGATGCGGGTCTGATGAGACTGCAGTGTCAGCGGATCACTGCCCGATATGAGTTTGATGCCCTGACTAACCGCTTTTTCCAGAAGCGCCGGAAATTTCCAGAACCCGGGCCGATTGCCATTGTCACCTACCAGAAGCGCCAGTGGTTCGCGCTCGATTTCGGATTCAATAACGCTGGCGCGTGCACCGGTCCATTTTCCAACACCCCAGGTCAACAGCGGCAATCCACCGTTCGAGGCGATCAAATCAACAACGCCTTCACAGGTCAGTTTTCGGCTGTCGATAGAGGAGTTGTCAAACAATGCCAGGATTTCCAGATCCTCACGAGTGACCCATTGCCGGCCGCATATCAGAAACATCCTGCCTTTTTCAGAATGTGAGAGCACCAGGCTGTTATCTTCATTCGTTCGAGCGACTGACCATTCACCGGTTGAATCGTCCAGATTTCCGGATCGCAGGCTTTCAAAAACATCGAGATGACCGGGTTCCACCAGTGCCATTGCAAAATCCGCGTCACCGAGTTCGGGCTGCAATCTGCTGGCGGTTGAAAAATTCTGCCACGCTGCGTCGAACGCCGCTGATAAAGAAAAACCGGGATATAAATGCACGTGGGCGTCTATCAGGACAGACATGTTTAATAAGGGTTCTGCGCGAAAGAGGAGCGGTCCCGATTTTGTCACAAAATCACTCCACGCGTGATCTCGGGAACGCACGCACAAAATCGACAACACAGCTGCAGTAAATCAATGATAATTGCGGTCGAAGATCAGGATCTGGCGTCGTCCGTCAGTGAATCGAAATTTGGTAGTAAATTACAAACCGGCGTTGTATCGATGAGCATCGATCAGCTTTCGATACCGCGTCGGTAAATCTTCAGCAATGATTGCTGCAAATCAAATCCGTAACCGGCTGTTTGCATAAGATGCCCCAAAAAAGTTCTCTTAAGGTTTTTAATCCTGTTGCGTTGGTGTTTTCGGTAATGCTGTCAATGCTGTCGACCGAGACGGCAATTTCATCTTCGAAAACGGTCATTGATCCCGAACTGATTCAGACTGCAGTAGAAACGCTGGCGTCGGCGGACAAAGCCGGTCGGGCTCCGGGCAGTTCGGGTTCGCGACGCGCGGCCCAGTGGCTGGCGGAGCAGTTGGATCGACTGGGAATCGGCCTCGTTCGGGGAGAGCGACTGCAGGAATTTGGCCCCCTGAAAAATGTTGTGGGAATGATCCCCGGTACCTCGGATGAGACTATCGTTATCGGTGCTCATTACGATCATCTGGGAGTTGAGGCGGACGATGTGTATTTTGGTGCGGACGACAACGCAAGCGGTTGCGCGGCCGTTCTCGCCATTGCCGAAGCCCTTGTTTCCGCTCAGTACGCACCAAAGAGAAATATCGTGTTTGCTTTTTTTGACGGCGAGGAAAAGGGCAAGCTGGGTTCACTCCACTACCTTTCGATCGTGGACACGCCGTACATGATCAAACGTTATCATCCGCCCGTGCTGATGCTGAATTTCGATATGGTCGGTCGAATGCGTGACCAGCGTCTGTTTGTACTCGGTGTGAGTACGGCGCCGTACTGGAGGGATGTGCTGGAAGCCAATAACAGCGCAAAACTGAACTTAAGTCAGTCTGCTCTCTCCGGATTTAACAGTGACCATCTGGCATTTCTCGCTTATGGATCGCCGGTTTTGCACTTTTTTACCGGATATCACAATGACTATCACCGGCCGTCAGACACTGTGGAGCAGATCAATTTTGATGGACTGCGTGATGTAGCGGAACTGGGGCTGCGTATCGTTACCGATGTCGATCGTCGGGAAACATCATTGCGACGTCATGTCAATGACAGTCGACCGTTTTCGCGGCTGGCCGCTGAAAAACTGGATCTCACCCATCGGCTTGAAGATAACCGCAAGTAGTCGGCTTAGCTTCAGTTGCTGAATCCGGAGCGAATCTTGTAACAACCCTGGGCGCTGCGCTCAAAGACCCGATCAATGTCGGGGTGCCTGAGTGGTTCGGTAGATATATCCGCGATCAGATTTTGCTCGGAGACATAGGCCTCATATTCGGTCTCCTCGTTTTCGGCAAAAAGATGATAAAACGGCTGATCCTTGCTGGGCCTGGCGGATTCCGGGATGGCTTCGTACCATTCGTCGGTATTGTCAAATTCGGGATCAACATCAAAAATGACTCCGCGGAAGTCGTAGATGCGATGGCGCACGACTTGTCCGATCTGAAATTTTGCGCTTCTAATGTCCTGATTCACTCTGTCGGTTTCTGCGGGTACGATTTTACGGGTTTACGGGGGCAACCCATATAGTGCTTATTGGGTGACGCTGATCAATGCGTCTGCGAATCTGTTCAGTTGGTCGTCGTCTCTGAGTCCGGCGATATTGATCCGACCGCCCTTAACGGCGTAAACAGCATACTCTTCAACCAGGCGATCGGTTTGTTCTTCGGAAAGTACAAGAGTGGAAAACATCCCGCGGTGCCGGGCGATGAAATCCCACTGATCAGAGCCGGTTTTCGCTTTTAGCACGTCGCTCAGCTGCTGACGCAGACCGCGGATACGGGCACGCATGGTTGCCAGCTCAGCCTCCCATTCCTGGGTCAGGGTCTCATCATTCAGAATCATAGCAACGATAGCGGCACCGTGATCGGGTGGCATTGAGTACGCACTTCGCGCTGCACTCAGCAACTGACTGCGTGTGTTGTCCGAGATTTCCGGGGTGGCGCCCATAACCATTGCGCATCCCACTCGATCACGATACAAACCGAAATTCTTTGAGCACGATGCCGCGACAACCATCGATTCCACCTGATTGGCGATGGCGCGAACACCGTAGGCATCTTCTTTCAGTGAATCTCCAAATCCCTGATACGCCAGATCGACATAGGGAAGCCATCCGTTGTTTGCACTGATTTTTGCAATTTCATCCCATGCGGCCGGACTCAGCTCGGCACCCGTCGGGTTGTGACAGCAGCCATGAAGGAGAACAATATCGTCTGCACCAAGGGTTTTCAGCCGCTCAATGACCTCATCTTCGCGAGCTGTTTTGTTTTCGCGGTTAAAGTAGGCGTAGGTTTTTACGTCGAAACCGCTGCCCTGAAGAATCGGATAGTGATTACCCCAGGTCGGATCGCTGACCCAAACAGTTTTGTCAGCAGCGACACGAGACAGAGTGTCCGTCAACACGCTGAGTGCCCCACACCCTCCCGGAGCCTGTACGGCGCGAATCCGCTCCTGAACGGGAATACCGCCAAAAATGAGATCTGTCATCGCGCTGTTGAAACGCTCATCGCCTGCCAGTCCGACATAGGCTTTTGTACTCTGCTTGTCGTGCAGACGTTGTTCCGCGGCTTTGACCGCAGACATGATCGGTGTGCTTCCATTCTCGTCTTTGAAAACGCCCACACCGACATCAATTTTCTCGGCTCTTTCGTCCTTTCGATACATCCCCATCAGCCGGATGATCGGATCTTCCTGGGTTCTTTCGAATTGCTCAAACATCTCGTTTCGACAGTAAAAATGATGCGCGGTTTTTAACATATTCGGCAATCAAAAATCAGTTAATCGTGCCAAATTAGCCAATTTTGGATTTCGCTTTCATTGGGATATGATTCTTAAGGGGGCAAATGCAGGAATAAATGCTTCTTTGCTGCGACCATCTGAGAAAAAGCAGGTCGTGAAGGTGCGATGTTACGGGCACAGTCGTCGTTCCGGGGCCGAACCGGTCAGGTGAGAATCGGGAGGACCCGGAACGAAACAGGAGAGATTGGTATGGTGTGGCTGGTTATGGCCAGTATGGGGATTTTGTTGGCAGGGCTGTTGTTTCACTGGTCGGGGCCGGATACGGTCCGAACAGAGGGGCAGTCCTTCCCGCTGGAGATTCGACATCATCTGCTGACACCGCCCGAGCGATCGTTCTACGCCATCCTGCTGAGGGCTTTGGCGGATCATGCACTGGTATTTCCAAAAGTGCAGGCTGATCGAGTTCTTATGCCGCGTGAGTCTCTGGTGGCGCGGGATTTTCAGAAGATGCGCGACACCCTGCGGGGACGGTTTTTTGATTTCGTGATTTGTCACAAAAACGATCTTCAGGTATTGGGTGTGGTCGAGTTGAATGACCGAAGTGCCCGTATGACACGCCCCTCGGAAGATGAGATGTTCGCCGTTCGCGCGTGTCGTGGCGCCGGGCTCAAGTTGTTTCAGTTTGACGCCCGACGCACCTACGATTTGCAGCAGGTCAGGGATGTTTTTCGTTATCCTGCAGCAGCGTCGGCAGTGACCACCGTGACTGACGGCGCACGGATTGAGAACGATGATGATCTCAGTGAGTTAACGTTGAACGGAGGCAGCGAATTTTCATTGACTGATGCCGACCACAGGACCGTTGACGTATCAGAAGATTCAGGTGACGACAGGAGCGATCCGAGTATTGCAGAATTATTCGTTGAAGAAGACGAGCTGCTGATCGGAACCGAGTCGGATACCGACAACGCAGTTGTCGAGAGTCAGTCTCCACATGCCTGCCCTCGTTGTCGCTCGGTTCTGGTCGAGAAAAGAGCACGATTCGGCGCTGGCAAAGGCACAGTTTTCGTTCATTGTGAGCGATTTCCTTTTTGCGGTTTCCATTTCAAGATTGACTGAACGTTTGCAATGATCAGGGTTTGGTAGCTTTCCGCTCACCCCGGTGGGAGGGTAAAAAGGAGCCCGAATCGGGGCGAGGTAAGGGTGAGCAGAGGATTCCCGATTCAGGCTCAACCGACTGAGTGCCGCCAGTGGCGGTGTGACAGATGCCGTCCATGGCATCCTGTCAGTGAACGATCGATCTGATTCCCTGATCGATCCGGACGACTCGCCCAGCATTATGGCGAAAGTCTATCGAGGTCCACTGAGTGTCTCAACCGGTGCGAGGATAGTGTTCCTTTTCGAACCATAGTTCTGTGAGTTTTCACACAATTGAGGGTTTATTTTCTGAGCCTGCTTCGTCGCTGCGCTCCTCGCAACGACGTAGTGGACGTATGAACAACTCCGTTATTGCGAGCCGAAGGCGCAACAATCCGGTTCGGATGGCTCGACAGACAATAGCCGCTATTGCGACGAGATCAGTTCATGGAGTTTTCGGGTTGTCTCCACCGATAAAAAGTTTCCAGACCGGAATTGTGAAGCTGTAAGATTGGGTGTGAGGGTACGCATACTAAATGTTGAAGCTTCTATGAATAAATCTGTTCTGACTCTGCTGATGCTCGGCAGCATGACTGCACATGCGGCGCCGTATATAGAAATTGACCTGCTTGGGTTTCCAACTGATGACAGTCAGCTGCAACGCGTCTACGGATCGGTAGGTGATGGCAGTTATGGCGTGCCGGTGGCAGGCACATTTGATCTGGACGGTGATGGCGACAACGACTACGCGTTCTCCGCGATGGAGGCAGATGTTCCAGGGCGGCCGGAAGCCGGCCAGGTTTTTCTGATTTTTGGCGATGGCAATCTGGCAGGCAGCATAAATACCGCGCAAAACGGCGATCGCGTCCTGCCGATCCACGGCTCACAGCAGTATGAGCATGCGGGCAGCGAGATCTGGATGGCCGAAGTCACCGGTGACTCCCTCGGCGATCTCATCATTTGTCGTCAGGACTACTCGCAAAGCAATCTGGCGGGGACCGGGTTCATCGGCAGTGGCGAAGGCGCGATGACCATCATTCCGGGGCAGGCGGCGTTAAAAACCATGGCTGAAAACGGAAACGAAGTTCTCGACCTGGCGAACATCCCTGCCAACATTGACTACACCACGATTATCGGCGCCAGTCCGTTCGACCGCCTCTGTATGTGGGCGCGCAATGGTGATCTGACGGCAGACGGGCAGGACGATATCGCGGTGTCTGCCGATCAGGAAAACAGCAATAATCAGGTGAATTCGGGAGCGGTTTACGTGATTCGCGGCGGCTCCCACCTGCAGGATGCCGGGGAGCTGGATTTGGCCGATTTTGGTGACAACAGCTTTATGCCCGGGAATATCATGCGGGTTCGCCCCTCGACTTCGCCACTGAATCCTGTGACCCTGAACGGGGGGCCGGTGAGCAGTCCTATCGACAACGGCAATGACAACACGAGTGAGGATTTTCATATTGGCGCGACACTGAATATCGCAGAGCTGGATAACTCTGGTGCCGATCTGATGTTTTCTGCAGCACTGAATCGGGCAGGGGGAATATTGTGTTCAGCGAGTTCGATCAGTAACTGTCGATCACAGGCAAACATTGAATTTGCAGGTGATACCGCAGCCGATGCCAGCGGCGGATCGAGTCACGGGGTCACCTACATTCTCTGGGAGGATAACTTTACGGGGAACTGGGTGCCCGCACCGGATTTCGAGGTCACCAGCGCGTCCGGATCGTTGACCATCATCGACGGTGGAGACCGAAACGACACGTTTGGTGAGGAACTGATTGGCGGGCTCGATTACAATGGTGATGGCGAAGCTGATTTTTTTGCCGGAGATTTGGTGGGTGACGGACTGAGTGGAACTGAGCTGCGAATAAACGCGGGCACAGGCCATATCTTCTATTCCGCGCAAAATTTAAGAGACCGAGCGTTTGATTTTGACACCACGCCGGCCGATATTCGCACCGCCAGTTTCCTCGGACCGGTCATCGGTGCGATCAGCGGTGACACCAATATGCATGGCGACTTCAACAACGACGGTGTGGATGATATTGCCAGCTCCTCCCCACACGATGCCCCTTTGGGCCGCACCAATGCAGGCACTCTGCATGTATTTCTTGGGGAAAAGGATAAGTACTGGCCTCGAATCATCGACCTGAGACCCTCACGATTCCCTTCGCAGTGTGATGTCAAAATTGTGAATGTTTATGGGGCAGTTGGCAATATGCCGTCCAATACTGGAGACACCCTGGCTTATAGTGGCGCTGATGGAGATGTCAACGGTGACGGCTATATCGATATTCTGACCAATGAAATGGTAGGTGACGGTCGTGATGCCATCGATGACCCCGTGGTCGATACCGGTAACCTGATCATACTAAGCGGATCGTTGTTTGAAATCAGAGAAGAATTGAATCAAAACTGCGATTTCTGTTTTGTCATTCCCACGGCAGAAGGCGCAGCGGCAATCTGCCTGCCGGGATAGTGCCGCTCTCAGACCTGCGAAGTTCTGATTTGACGCGCGTATGACCGGTCATCGCGATCGTCCCATGCTCGGTGTGGCGACATCGTTACTGGCAATCTTCCTTTTTGTCGTCATGGATTCGACTGTGAAATGGCTGGGCGCTGACTATCCGACGCAGCAAATCATGTTTTTTCGCAGCGCAGTGGCTTTAGTTCCGGTTGCGATCTTTCTGTTTCAGGCAGGCGGCCTGAGTCTTTTGAAAACCCGCCGACCTGTTTTGCATTTTTTACGATGTGCGCTCGGTACAACCGCAATGGCATGCGCGTTCTACGGTTTTTCCGTAATGAAACTGGCCGATGCAGCATCCGTCTTTCATACCGCCCCTCTTATCGCAGTCGCGTTTTCGGTGCCGATACTCGGTGAACAGGTCGGTATACGTCGATGGCTTGCGGTACTTGCCGGACTTACCGGCGCACTTATTGTGGCTCGTCCCGGCAGCGATGTATTCGCTACAGGCAGCGTTTTTATGCTGACTGCTGCCGTGCTGGTCGCGTTAACCACAACGTTTATACGGCTGCTGAACCAAACTGACCATCCAACAGCGATCACGTTTTATTTCACCGCTTTTGGCACGGTGGTATCGACGGTGGCGTGCATTGTGATGGGGTGGGAAACGCCGACTGTGTTTGATCTCGGGTTGCTCTGCGGCGTCGGGCTATTAGGAGGAACCGCGCAGTACTTTATGACCCTGTCTTTCCGATACGCGCAGGTGAGTGTGCTGTCGCCGTTTAAATATCTGGCTATCGTTTTTTCAGGTGCGATCGGGTTTTTTGTGTGGGGAGAAATTCCGGATCGCTACACTGTGGGCGGTATCTGTCTGATACTGGTTAGCGGGCTATATACTATCCATCGGGAAACCCGGCTGGCCAAATCACCCTCACAGCCCGGTAGTGCAGTTATTTAGAGGAAACCGGTAATAATCAATCCGGCCAGGTGCTCGATGAGAAGAAGTGAAAAGAAAAACGGGTTGTCGTGGTGCAGCGGGCAATGTTTTTTGCAAAGTTTCCTTACTATACTTGGACACAGGTAATCATCCTCGGGATGGAGAAAATGATGCTTCAAAATTCAATTGAAAAAAAGCTGTCAGCGCTTGAACCGTTTCACCTCGAAGTCATCAACGAGAGTCATCAACACAACGTGCCGCCCAATTCTGAAACTCATTTTAAAGTCATTATTGTCTCGGACAAATTTGAGGGCGCAGGACTGGTGGGTCGACATCGGATGGTGAATGCACAACTTGCTGAGGAACTCGCCGGCGGTGTTCACGCCCTTGCACTTCATACCATGACGCCCGACGAGTGGTTTGAAAAGGGAGGGTCGAGCCCGGATTCGCCGGATTGTCTGGGCGGTTCTGCTAAGTCCGGCTGATACCTGAGTGAGTTCATGGCATTTATCCGGATCGACTCAAAAGAAGCTCAGAGACTCATAGATGATGAGTCAGCAGCGGTTGTTGATATTCGCGATAGAGTGTCGTTCGAAAGCGGGCGCATCAAAAACGCTGACCATATTGACAATGAAAGCGTTCTGACCTGGATCGAAACAGCCAACAAGGATTTGCCGATTATTGTGTGTTGTTACCACGGCAACATGAGTCAGGGTGCCGCGGAATACCTAAATCAAAACGGCTTTGAAAAAAGTTATAGCCTGGATGGTG
>JBCCGE010000079.1:0-14649 GCA_039029455.1 Pseudomonadota bacterium
GGAAGCACCGTGCTGTCGGGCATGACACCGAATGTGTTTGCCAAGCGCACCCGCAACAACCATGCGGTTCTGGTGGTCACGCCAGAACTTTGCAGCACGGCTTACCGTGGTCTGTGGGATAATGTGCGCAAGGACTTTATCCCGATTGCCGTGCGATTTGAAAATGCGGACGAACTCACCTTCGGTCTGGCCTACGTGTCGGAGGACGCCTATGAAGGTCCGAAGAGCCACCTGGAATTCGTCAGCGCCGAAGTTGGCCCGGCCACACACGAGGAGTGGGAGACTGCAGCTGAAACGATTGACCAGGTGATGCTTGAATTTGAGGATCAGTGGTGCAGTCTGGCTGAGGAAGCCAGAGTCAAAAAGTTCGGTACCGAGTTGCCCGTCAATTATCCGGACTGGGCCAGGCAGGCTCGTTTCCTGCAGCAACGTGGATTTGAATCCAGCCACTTTGCTGGCTTGAATGCATCTCGAAACTAGTTCTCAAAAATCCAGATATTTCTCCGAGCCCATATTCCAAGGTCAATGAAAACAACTGCAATTCGCCAGAAATTCCTCGAGTTTTTTGAACAGAACGGTCATGAAATTGTGGCCAGTAGTCCATTGGTGCCTGGGAACGACCCGACTTTACTGTTTACTAACGCAGGAATGGTTCAGTTTAAAGACGTTTTTCTGGGTACAGAAAAACGCGACAATGATCGGGCGACCACATCGCAGCGGTGTGTGCGGGCGGGCGGCAAGCACAATGACCTCGAAAACGTGGGGTATACCGCACGTCACCACACTTTTTTCGAAATGCTCGGGAATTTTAGTTTCGGTGATTACTTTAAAAGGGATGCAATTCATTTTGCATGGAGTCTGCTTACCGAGGTTTACGGATTGCCGAAAGAAAAGCTGTGGGTCACGGTTTTTGAGGAGGATGATGAAGCAGCAGATATCTGGATCAGTGAAATTGGTGTCGCTGCCGACCGCGTGACTCGAATAGGTGCCAAGGACAATTTCTGGCAAATGGGTGATACCGGTCCGTGCGGACCCTGCTCAGAAATATTTTATGACCACGGACCGGAGATATGGGGAGGACCGCCAGGAACTCCGGAAGAGGATGGCGACCGCTTTGTCGAAATCTGGAATCTGGTATTTATGCAGTTCAACCGAAGCGCCGACGGGTCTCTGGAACCGCTGCCAAAACCGTCAGTGGATACCGGTATGGGGCTGGAGAGAATTGCTGCTGTGTTGCAGGGCGTACACAGCAACTACGAAATCGACCTGTTTCAGAATCTGATTCAGGAAGCGGCGCGGGTCACCGGCGTGGATGACGTTGAAGACAAATCCTTGCGGGTGATTGCGGATCACATTCGATCGACCGCATTTCTGATTTTGGACGGTGTGCTGCCGTCAAATGAGGGCCGCGGTTACGTGCTAAGGCGGATTATCAGAAGAGCCATCCGTCACGGATACCAGCTCGGCTGCAAACAGGCGTTTATGCACCGAATTGTGCCGGCTCTGGTGGATGAGATGGGGGATGCTTATCCTGATCTGGTTCAGCAGCAATCCAGAATCGAGCGCGTGCTGAGAGCCGAGAATGAAAAATTCAACGAAACCCTTGAACAGGGAATCAGGATACTGAATCAGGAAATCGAGACTCTTGAGGGTAAAGAGATACCGGGTAATCTCGTATTCAAGCTCTACGATACCTATGGATTTCCGGCTGATCTTACTGCAGACGTAGCGCGCGAGCGAAATCTGGTGATCGATCAGGCGGGCTTCGACACGGCCATGGAAGCGCAGCGGGATCGTGCACGAGCCGCCAGTCAGTTTGTTGCAGTAGATCAGCTCGATGTCAGCAACCTGGAAAAGACGGAATTTATCGGATATGACACACCTGATCTGGAGGCTCGTATTCTGGCGATCTTTGTGGGAGAGGAGAGAACTGACGAAATCGTTGAAGGCCAGCAGGGCGTGATTGTTCTTGATCGCACGCCTTTTTACGCAGAAAGTGGTGGCCAGGTGGGTGACAACGGGCGTTTGTCAGCGGAACAGGCCCTTTTTCAGGTCGACGATACCCGATATCTTGCCGACAAGATCACCGGACATTTTGGCCGGGTTGCGACCACCAGTCTCTCAGTTGGTCAGTCTGTGCGTGCTGAAATAACGCAGGGTGATCGTACTGAAGCCGCCAACAATCACTCCGCGACACATCTGCTCCATGCGGCCCTGAAAGATGTTCTTGGGGGCCATGTGCAGCAAAAAGGATCGCTGGTTGCGCCTAACAGGCTGCGATTTGATTTTTCTCATTTTGAGCCTGTTACCGACGACGAACTGCAGCGTATTTCCCGACACGTCAATCAGTGTATTCGCGCGAATCACGCGGTAAAAGTTCAGCAAATGGAACTCGAAAAAGCAAAAGCTGAGGGGGCGGAAGCGTTGTTTGGAGAGAAGTATGCCAACATTGTGCGCACAATCAAGATGGGTGAGTCGTTCGAGTTGTGCGGTGGAACGCACGTTGAGGCTACAGGCAATATCGGACAGTTCGTTATCGTGTCAGAGACTGGTATTGCAGCCGGGGTTCGCCGAATCGAGGCACTCAGCGGTATTTCCGCCGAGCACCATGTCGAAGCGCAGCTTGAATCCGGACGGTCCATTGCACAGCAACTGAAAGTGGCGCCAGTGGATGTTGCAGAGAAACTTCAGGGACTTCTGGAATCTCAAAAGCAGTTGCAGCGACAGATCCAACAGCTGCAGGCCAAACTTGCCAGTGGTGCAGTAGGGGGGGCAGGTGACGATATTGTGGAGGAAATCAATGGTATCAAGCTCGCCAGGATCCGACTGGATGATGCTGACGCCAAAGCAATGCGCCTGGCTGTTGATCAGTGGAAACAGAAAATTGGTTCCGGCATCGTCGTCGTCGCCGGTGCACGCGACAGCAAAGTTACCCTTATTGCCGGCGTGACCAGTGATTTAACGGATTCGTTTCAGGCCGGTTCGCTGATTAGTGCCGTTGCGCCTCATGTGGACGGAAAAGGGGGCGGCAAACCAGAGCTGGCACAGGGTGGTGGGACCAATGCCGGCGGTATCGATAAGGCGCTGTCTGCAGTATCTGACTGGCTGGGTGCCTGCGACTAACAGGGCGGTCTTTACAACTCCAGATGAACGCGGTTTAATCCGCGCCCCAGATACTCATCGAGATTGTTAACTTGTGGCGCTAATTGTCGAAAAATACGGCGGAACTTCGGTCGGATCAGTTGAGCGAATAAAGGCCGTTGCGAACAATGTAGCGCGCGGTGCAAGGGCAGGTGACCAGATGGTGGTCGTGGTATCTGCAATGAGCGGACAGACCAACAAACTGCTGGAACTCGCCCGGGATGTCGCTGAGAGACCGTCGCTTCGAGAGATGGACGTACTGGTCTCTACCGGAGAGCAGGTCACAATCGCTTTGCTGTCTATGGCGCTGCAGGAAATCGGCGTCAGCGCAAAGTCCTTCACCGGGTCGCAAATTTCGATTCGTACGGATTCAATCCACGGCAAGGCTCGCATCGAAAACATTGAATCGGAACGGGTTATGCAGGATCTTGAATCCGGAACAGTAGCTGTTGTCGCCGGATTTCAGGGAATCGACTACCGAGCTAATATCACAACCCTGGGCCGCGGCGGGTCTGACACCACGGCCGTTGCTATGGCCGCCGCACTGAAAGCCGATGAATGTCGCATTTATACCGATGTCGACGGTGTGTATACGGCCGATCCTCGGATCGTTCCCGAAGCCCGCCGGCTGGACCATCTGACATTTGAAGAGATGCTCGAATTATCGGGTGCGGGCGCCAAGGTACTGCAGATACGTTCCGTCGAGTTCGCAGGCAAGTACGATATTCCTTTGCGGGTTCTGTCCTCATTTGAGGGCGGTCCCGGAACATTGATAACCTCTGAGGACGATTCAATGGAACAACCCCTTATTTCAGGCATTACCTACAATCGTGACGAAGCAAAAGTGACTGTTCGCGGTGTGCCCGACAAACCCGGGATTGCCTACAGCATTCTGGGGCCGGTGTCAGAGGCCCATGTCAACGTGGATATGATCGTGCAAAACATTGGCGTTGACGGTACAACAGACTTCACATTTACGGTGCACAGTGATGATTTGCAGCGCTGTATAGACATAGTTAACCCGATTGGCGCCGAACTTGGAGCAATCGAGGTGGTAGGCGACTCAGATTTGGCAAAAATCTCGGTTGTCGGGGTCGGAATGCGCTCACACGCGGGTATCGCCACAACAATGTTTCAGTCCCTGTCGGAAAAAGGCATCAATATCCAGATGATTTCGACTTCTGAGATAAAAATTTCTGTAACTATCGATAAAGAGTATACAGAGTTGGCTGTTCGGACACTTCACAAGTCTTTTGATCTAGAGTAAGGTCGTAAATCAGAATAATTTACGTATAAATCAGGTTGTAAATTCGACTCAAATTCGATACCTTCTCCTCCCGGCGTCAAGGGGCCAGGGGGATGAGAGTCTGGTGAATTTTTGGCGTCGCAGATTGAGTCTATTTCTAGGAGCAGAGCAATATGTTAATTCTTACCCGCCGTATTGGCGAATCCGTATATATTGGTGATGACGTTCGAATGACCGTTCTGGGTGTACGTGGTACCCAGGTGCGAATCGGAATCAACGCCCCCAAAGATGTTCCCGTCCATCGTGAAGAGATTTATTACAGAATCAAACACGAGCAGGGTGGAAACGCTGCGGGCAATGGTTTTGAACAGCCCAACTACGACGAAGAACAGCCAATGATGGATTACGGAGATCCTCACAACTCCTGATTTATCGAGTTGTATTTGTAACTTAACGATTTTTATCCGGGGTAGAGAACGAATCGTTGCCGGGTGGTTAACGGTGTGCTGTGATGGTAAAAAAAATGCCGTAACAGGCAGCCGCACAACGCAACCACCTCTTCAAGTCTGGTATCCTCCCCGAATCTTGATCGGACGTACAGATTAAGTTATTTCGGAGAGGTGGCCGAGTGGCTGAAGGCGCTCCCCTGCTAAGGGAGTATACGTTAATAGCGTATCGAGGGTTCGAATCCCTCTCTCTCCGCCAGACCAATGGCACCTGAATCACAAGGCAAATTGGTCTTTCACCGTGTGCGAGTTTTCGACCGGTTCCCACAAGCGCCCGTAGCTCAGTTGGATAGAGTGCCTGGCTACGAACCAGGAGGTCGGAGGTTCGAATCCTTCCGGGCGCGCCATCATCTTTCAAACATAAACTGCAGCGCCCGTCACCATTTTGGAGTCTACCGACCGGGATTCGAACCGACGACATGGGATATGAAGGTTCGACGAGCCGAGCAATGCGAGGCCGAACGATGCGCAGCATCGGCCCGCAGGGTGGAGCGCAAGCGACATAATCCTGACCGGCGCGCTGCGGTTAAATCTGTTTCACAGCGTTTCGCTCGGAAGATTCAATCCGTACTTGCGCGCGCACTCTCGGGCCTGTTCATATCCTGCGTCGGCGTGGCGCATCACGCCTGATGCCGGGTCGTTCCAGAGGACGCGTTTGATGCGCTCTGCCGCAGCGTCGGTACCGTCGCAACAGATGACGAGTCCGGCGTGCTGGGAGTAACCCATGCCGACGCCGCCGCCGTGGTGGAAGGATACCCATGTCGCGCCGCCTGATGTGCTGAGTAACAGATTCAGCAGCGCCCAGTCGGACACGGCATCGGAACCGTCGAGCATGGCTTCGGTTTCTCGGTTGGGGCTGGCAACGGAACCGGAATCCAGATGATCGCGACCGATGACTACAGGCGCTTTTAGCTCGCCACTTTTTACCATTTCATTAAAGGCCAGTCCGAGTCGATCACGGTCGCCAAGGCCGACCCAGCAGATGCGTGCGGGCAGCCCCTGAAATTCAATGCGCTCCTGCGCCATGTCCAGCCAGTTGTGCAGGTGTGGATCGTCCGGAATGAGCTCTTTAACCCTGGCGTCGGTTTTGTAAATATCCTCGGGGTCACCGGACAGCGCTACCCATCGAAACGGTCCCACACCTTTGCAAAACAGTGGACGGATATAGGCGGGAACGAAACCTGGAAAATCAAAGGCATTTGCAATGCCGCGATCCTTTGCTTCCTGTCGAATGTTATTGCCGTAGTCGACCGTTGGGATTCCCTGATTGTGGAAGTCCAGCATGGCCTGCACGTGTATTGCCATCGAAGCTCGCGCTGAATCCGCAACTTTGTCCGGGTCGTCCTCTGCGGCTTTGCGCCAGTCGTCAACTGTCCAGCCGATGGGTAGGTAGCCGTTTACCGGATCGTGCGCGGAGGTCTGATCGGTGACAAGATCGGGCTTGATGCCCTGCTCAACCATTTGTGGCAACAGTTCGGCCGCATTGCCTGGCACGCCTACGGAAATGGCGCGATTGTCGGCGTGTGCGGCCTCAATGAGCCGAATCGCAGCCTCCACCGATGGCGCGGACGTATCCAGATAGCGATTGCGTAACCTGAAATCGATGCGTGTCTGGTCGCATTCAATCACCAGCATCGAAAATCCGGCCATGGTTGCTGCGAGCGGCTGAGCACCGCCCATACCCCCAAGACCTGCGGTCAGAATCCATTTGCCTTTTGCATTGCCGTTGAAGTGCTGGCCCGCAGCTTCAACAAACGTTTCGTACGTGCCCTGAACAATGCCCTGCGAGCCAATGTAGATCCAGCTGCCTGCCGTCATTTGTCCGAACATCAGCAGGTCTTTTTTATCGAGGGCGTTAAAATGCTCCCAGTTGGACCAGGCGGGTACGAGATTCGAATTTGCGATCAGTACCCTGGGCGCATCGACGTGGGTTTTGAACACGCCGACGGGCTTGCCGGACTGAACGCAGAGGCTCTCATCATCATTCAGTTCTTTCAGCGTTTCGAGAATCTTGTCGAAGCTTTCCCAGTTTCGTGCCGCACGCCCGATACCGCCGTACACCACCAATTCTTCGGGTCGCTCGGCTACATCGGGGTCCAGGTTGTTTTGAATCATGCGGTAGGGTGCTTCGGTCAGCCAGCTTTTACAGCTGAGTTCCGAACCTCGGGGCGCACGAATGACCCGGTTCTTGTCGCGTCGTGTGTTTTGTTTCATCAGCATAACTCTGTGCCTGTATAGCGATTAATTAAAGGTTGACGGGGGGAGCGGTGCGGGCGTTTTCAGGACGGTATCGCGCACCGAGGTCATAGCGACTGCTTGGATAGATTAAATCGACCGAGGTCACGATCCGGTTGTCTTTCCAGGATCGACGCTTCAGTTTTAGACAGGGTTCGTCTACATCAATCGCCAACTGCTCAGCGATCCGTGCGTCCGGCATGACCGCCTGTACAATGTGTTCCAGTTCGTCCGGTGTGATCAGGTTGATCAGATAGTCGGCCGGCGTAATATCACCGAATTCAGTGTTGTCAAAATCCGGCACCATATCGGGATTCACGAAACGTGATTCCAGCTGAATCGGGACGCCATCCTGGTAGTGCACCAATTCAATATGGAAAACTGCAGTACCGACATTCAGCTGCATGCGCTCAGCTATATCTTCGTTCGCGGCGAGAGACTGACGCGACAGGATTTCTGCGCAGTGGGATTTTCCCTGTTGCTTGATCTCGTCTGCAATAGAGCGCAGCTGGATCAGACTGGCATGTCTGGGTGGTTCAGCGACGAAAGTGCCTACGCCGTGCACACGTCTCAGTACGCCATCGGCGGTCAGTTCTCTGAGCGGGCGGGTGATGGTCATGCGACTGACACAAAGTTCGGCCGCCAGTTGATTTTCCGACGGTATCATATCGCCCGGTTGCCACTGACCGGCTTTGATCTTTGCACTGATAGCATTTTTGATCTGCTGATACATCGGTATTGAATGGTCGCCCGACAAACTGAGGGTTGATGCTTCTGCGTTCATCGCACGGCACCTTTGTATAGAACCTTTTCGGACGGGTTGCTGCCGATTCGGTAACTCAGCTCCGCAGGTTCGCCCACATTCCACGCCACCAGATCTGCATCTTTGCCCACTTCAACGGTACCCGTTTCTTGATCCATGCCCAGGGCCAGTGCCGCGTTGCGCGTCACTCCCGCCAGGGCTTCTTCCGGAGTCAGCCTGAAAAGGGTGCAGGCCATGTTGAGCATAAGCAGTAATGAGCCGACAGGCGAACTACCAGGGTTGCTGTCGCTGGCGACGGCGATCGGAACGCGGTGCTTTCTCAATGCGTCAATTGGCGGCAACTGAGTTTCGCGGAGACAGTAGTACGCTCCGGGCAGGAGGACCGCAGCGGTTCCGTTCTCTGCAACAACGGCAACATCGTCTGCGTGCAGATATTCGATATGGTCCACTGAAAGCGCTCCGCGTCGTGCGGCCATCACGGCGCCTTTCAAATCACTCAGCTGTTCGGCATGCAGCTTGATCGGCAGGTTGTAATCCGCTGCGGCGTCAAATACGCGTGCCACCTGTTGCGGAGAGAATGCAATTGTTTCGCAAAATGCATCGACCGCATCGGCAAGCTTCTGCTCGGCAACGGCCGGAATCATCTCGTCGCAGACCAGGTCAATGTAGCCATCGCTATTGCCGCTGAATTCAGGTGGTATCGAGTGGGCCCCAAGAAATGTCGTGGTTATCTCGACCGGATTGCTGGCGTGAAGTGCTTTCGCTACTTTGAGCATTTTGATTTCATCATCGACCGTCAGCCCATAACCGGATTTGATTTCGATCGTTGTCACACCTTCGTCCATCATGGTCTGAAGTCGCGGCAGTGATTGAGCATACAGTCTGTCAAAGGACGCTGATCGCGTATCGCGAACGGTCGAAACAATGCCGCCTCCGGCGTTTGAAATTTCTTCGTAAGACGCGCCGTGCAGTCGTTGTTCAAATTCTCGTGCGCGATGACCGCCATACACGATGTGGGTGTGGCAATCGATCAGTCCGGGCGTAACCAAACGCCCCCCGCAATCGTAGCGATTGCTGCATTCGGCCAAACCCTCGGCGGGTAAATCCGCGGTTTTCCCTACCCAGGCAATCGTGCGACCGGTGACGGCTATAGCGGCGTCCTCGATCAGTCCGAAAGGTTCTCCATCGCCGACCATCGTCGCCAGACGAGCGTTGGTCCATACCGTATTCCATGGACTGTCATTCGGTGGTATCAAATTTTCAGACAACTGTTAACTCCGGATTGGACTGCGCTGCGAAAGGTGTAATATTAAAAGACTATACTTGTATATACAAGCTGTTTCCAATAGACTTGATTGTCACAGCTCAAATACTTCCGGAGGGCCCCAAATGACGACGGTTTCATGCGCATCTGCATTACTGAGTGATGGCTGGGCGCAGGACGTTGTTTTGACCATCGATCCGGATGGCAACATAGCGGATATTGCGGTGAACCAGGGTTCCGGAGCGTCCGGTTGTGCGTTACCGGGCATACCTAATTTACACTCTCATGCACACCAGCGCGCGATGGCGGGACTGGCTGAGAAAGCCGGGAGCACGGACGACAGTTTCTGGACCTGGCGCACGATTATGTATGGCTTTCTTGATGCGATTCAGCCGCATCATCTGCACGCCATAGCATCCCAACTCTATGTGGAGATGCTGAAGGCCGGGTATACCCACGTGGCTGAGTTTCAGTATCTCCATCATCAGCAGGATGGCAGTCATTTTGAAAACATCGCCGAAATGTCTTTGCAAACGCTTCTGGCGGCGCAGGAGATTGGGATCGGGATCACTTGCCTTCCGGTGCACTATCAGTTTGGAGGTTTCGGCGGCCAGCCGGTTGCTGACCAGCAACGGCGTTTTGCCAATTCCCCGGACGCGTACCTGCGAATTGTTGAAACCTTAGCCGCAGCGACTCGCGACGACAGGTCGAGTTGTACCGGTCTTACCGCCCATTCTCTGCGTGCGGTCACTCGTGAAACCTTTGGTGAAATTCTGCAGGCAACGGCTGGCAATAACACACAACCGGTTCATATCCATATCGCGGAGCAGACCCGCGAGGTTGATGATTGTGTAGCCTGGAGCGGACTTCGACCCGTGGAGTACCTCTATGAGAATTTTGATGTTGATCATCGCTGGTGCCTGATTCATGCGACTCATATGACAGCCGACGAGACCTCAGCGGTCGCGAAAAGCCGGGCGGTCGCCGGTTTGTGTCCGACCACAGAGGCGAATCTTGGTGACGGGTTCTTTAACGCCACTCAGTATCTTCAGGAGGGCGGTCTGTTTGGAATTGGTTCCGACAGTCACATCTCTATTTCACCGGTTGAGGAGTTGCGCTGGTTTGAATACGGTCAGCGGCTGATGCATCGGTCCAGAAATCAACTTTCCGGGGGACACAATCGCAGCACCGGGCGAAACCTTTTTGACTCGATACTGCGTGGGGGCGCACAGGCCTGCGGTACAGATTCGGGAGTGATTGAAGTTGGAAAGCGCGCTGATTTCATTGTCCTGGACAACAAGCATCCATTATTGGCTGAACGTCATGGCGATGATCTTGTTGACAGTTGGGTGTTTTCGGGAAATGAAAACACAGTTCGGGATGTCTTTGTCGGTGGCCGGCAAGTGGTTACAGATGGTCATCACAGCGCTGAGGAAGCTATTGCACAACGCTTTCGCGACACCATCCGTGAGTTGAAATGCACGCTGTGAAGACGCTCAGACTCCGGCCCGGCGAACTCACTCTGGATACCTTGCGAGGTGTCTATTTTGAGCGCGTTGCCTTAGAGCTGGACGGTGCGGCATGGGACTCTGTAGAGTCTGCCCGGGCTGCAGTGCAGGACAAAGTCGACGGCGGCGAGATCGTTTACGGCGTCAATACCGGATTCGGATTGCTGGCGCAGAAACACATCGATTCCGATCTGCTGAGTGAGTTGCAGCACAATCTGATTCTTTCTCACGCGACCGGTGTTGGTGAATTTCTCGATGATGCAACCGTCAGACTTGTGCTTGTCCTGAAAATAAATGCGCTTGCGCGCGGGGCGTCGGGCATTCGTCGCCAACTGCTCGAACTGCTGGTTGCGATGTTGAATGCGGACATTCTGCCGGCAATTCCTGAGAAAGGATCTGTCGGCGCGTCTGGCGATCTGGCGCCGCTCGCCCATATGAGTCTGCCTGTCATTGGCAAGGGTCAGGTTCGAATCAACGGCATCCTGCACAATAGTGTTGCAGCATTCAATGCAGAAGGTCTTGCGCCTTTGGTGTTGACGGCGAAGGAGGGGCTCGCGCTGCTCAATGGAACTCAGGTATCGACTGCTCTGGCATTAAAGGGCTTGTTCGAAGCCGAACAAAACATCAACGCGGCATTTGTAGCCGGAGCGCTCAGCGTTGAAGCCGCGCTCGGCAGTCGGACGCCGTTTGATCCGAGAATCCAGCAGGTGCGAGGTCAGCCGGGCCAGATCCGGGCTGCGGAAATTTATCGCGAGTTGCTGTCCCCAAGTGAAATCGCCGAGTCCCATGCCGAGTGCGACAAGGTGCAGGACCCTTATTCGCTTCGTTGTCAGCCTCAAGTGATGGGGGCGTGTCTCGATCAATTACGCAATTCAGCGAATACCTTGCAGATCGAATCAAATGCGGTCTCGGACAATCCGCTGATCTTTGCGGATAACGGCGACGTATTGTCGGGAGGAAATTTCCACGCTCAGCCGGTTGGCTTTGCCGCAGATAACATGGCGCTTGCCATTGCAGAAATAGGCGCAATGTCGGAGCGCAGGATGGCATTGCTGTTGGATTCGCATCTGAGTCAGCTGCCGCCGTTTCTGGTTCGCGATGCAGGGGTTAACAGTGGATTTATGATTGCCCAGGTGACGGCGGCGGCACTGGCGAGTGAAAACAAAAGCCACGCGCACCCGGCAAGCGTCGACTCAATCCCCACATCGGCCAATCAGGAGGATCACGTCAGTATGGCCACTTTTGCGGCCCGACGGCTTGGGGATATGAATATGAACACCCGTTATATTGTCGCTATCGAACTCCTTGCCGCCTGTCAGGGTATTGAATTACGTCGACCGCTAAAATCGAATACGGTGCTCGAATCGTATTGGGACAAGGTGCGATCAGTGGCTGCATTCTGGGACAATGACCGCTATTTTCAGCCCGATCTGGAAGCGATCGCCGAATTGATTCAGAGTAATGAATTTGGAAATTGGATCAGTGAATTTTTAGAAAATACAAATAGTTAAAAGTGTTATTTGAGAAATTAGTGGTGGTTTTAGCGTGGCTGTAAGAGACATTTTGCAAATCGGTCATCCGGTGCTTGCGGCTTGTGCCGAGCCGGTTGACACCAGTGAGATCGGGTCCGCGCAGGTGCAGGGCTGGATTGAAGATATGATCGATACTATGCGGGATGCGAATGGCGCCGGAATTGCGGCTAATCAGATTGGAATCCCTTATCGTCTGTTTGCTATCGAGGTTAAAGATAATCCTCGTTATCCGTATAAACCGAGAATTCCTCTAACCATTGCTATCAATCCGTCCATCGAATTTCTGACTGACGAAACCTTTGCATCGAATGAGGGTTGCCTGTCGGTACCGCAGATTCGTGGAGTGGTCGACCGGCACTTGGAAATCAAAGTGTCGTATTTTGATCGCGAGGGCAGCCCACATACACACGATGTAAAGGGATACTCGGCCTGCACATGGCAACACGAATACGATCATCTCGATGGCATTCTTTTTCCGCACCGGGTGACGGATCCTACGACGTTTACATCATGGAGCGTGTTTCAGGAATTCAGACAACAGTCTTTTTCAGAAACGGTCACCGAGCTGGTTCAAAAGTGGGGCGCCTGAACGCAATGTGGTTACGCGAGCGTGCTGCGATTTGAGCCAGCTCTAGGATGCGATTCCGGTGATGGCTTTCAGTTCGAGAAACTCTTCGAGCCCCCAGCGACCTTTTTCACGACCGTTTCCGGACTGCTTGTAGCCGCCGAATGGCGTGTCTGAATTGCCGCCTTTGTAGTTAATCGCAACCTGACCCGCGCGAATTTCCCGCGCCACTGCGGTTGCATGGTCCAGATTCCCTGAACTGACGTATCCGGCCAGACCGTATTGAGTATCGTTGGCGATTTCGATGGCATCCGCCTCGTCTTTGTAGCCCAGTATTGAGATCACCGGTCCGAAAATTTCTTCCCGTGCGATGGTCATGTTATTGTCCACGTCGGCGAAGACTGTCGGCTTCACGTAGTATCCCTCGGACATATTGTCGGGTCTGCCGGTGCCACCAGCGACCAGAGTTGCGCCCTCATCGATGCCTTTTTGAATCAGTCCCTGGATTTTTTCAAATTGTGTCCGATTGACCACCGGGCCCAGATGGTCGCCGGGCTTGTCCGGACTGTCGACGCCGATATTTTCAGCGGCAGTTCGCGCGGCATCGATGGCCGTTTGCATTTTTCCTTCCGGCACCAGCATGCGTGTTGGTGCATTGCAGGATTGCCCGCTGTTATCCATGCAATAGGCCACACCTTCAGCCACAGCTTCAGCCACATCAATGTCATCGAGAATGATATTGGCTGATTTGCCTCCAAGTTCCTGCCCGACACGCTTTACGGTATCGGCCGAGGCTTTGGCGACGGCAATACCGGCTCGGGTGGACCCTGTAAATGACATCATGTCGATATCGGGGTGATGGGACATAGCCTCACCGACTACAGCACCATACCCGTTGATCAGATTGAACACGCCTGCAGGCACACCCGCATCGTGCAGAATTTCGGCAAAAATCATCGAATCAACCGGGGCCTCTTCGCTTGGCTTCAGCACCATAGTGCATCCCGCAGCGAGGGCCGGAACCACCTTAACTGTGACCTGGTTCATCGGCCAGTTCCAGGGGGTAATCATGCCGCAAACGCCAATCGGCTCATACCTAAGCAGCATGCCGTCTTCCTGACGTTCAAACTTAAAATTTTCGAGCGATTTGATTGCGCTTTTAATGTGGCTGAGTCCGAGAACAGTTTGCGAACTTCTCGACATGTCGATCGGCGCGCCCATTTCCATCGATATGGCCTCTGCAATTTCGTCAAAACGCGCCTTGTAACCCTCACGAATTCGCTCAAGCAATTCAAGTCGTTCGCTGACACTCCATTTCGCGAAATCCGGAAACGCTTTGCGGGCAGCGGAGACTGCATGATCAACGTCAGTCGAGCTACCGGCACTGATGGTCGCAAACGGTTTTTCAGTGGCTGGATTAATAACGTCGATGGTCTCGGCAACGGCCGGATCAACCCATTCTCCGTTAATATAAAACTTCAGGTAATTTTTCATGTCGGGGCATCAGTTAAAAGGAGGGCAAGAGGGGCTGGTTTGAAGATAAATTAAATCAAAAAGGCTGCGAAGGCTCAAACCGACCTCCACAGCCTTTAGGGTCTGATTACTGCGCCATACCCATATATTTGGCAACGCGCTCCTTGTTGACTGCAATGGTTGCCGCGAGGCTGTCTGCCGCTGCCTGTGCACCAGAGATATCGCCGGGATTTCCAACCTTGATGACGCCGACCATGGCCAGAGCGAGGTGAGGGGTGCATTTGTAGATGTAAACGCCTTCGGCCGATAAGGTGACGGTGATGTCTTTACCGATCTCTCCGTCCCAGGCTTCGGCGCCATCGGGAACGTAGACTGATGCGCTGTTGTGGCCCGGATTTTCGGAGACAAAGGTCACC
>JBCCGE010000080.1:0-14462 GCA_039029455.1 Pseudomonadota bacterium
ACGCAATTGAACGACTATGGCGTGCGTTTTCTGCCTTGATCTTGAACATTTTAGCTCTCAATCTGGCTTCGCCCAGACTTTTGCAGAGGCTCCCTAACGCATTACAAATGGGTTGGCCATCGGTTCCGACGACGTGTTTATCCACGTTGTCTTGGTTCGCGTATAGTCCAGAATAGACTCTGTACCGGCTTCCCGGCCAAAACCACTGTGCCCAAAGCCGCCGAATGGCGCGATTGGGGAAATAGCGCGGTACGTATTTACCCACAGAATTCCCGAACGAATTTTTGCACCCACTCGATGGGCGCGGGCGAGATTTTCTGTAAACAGGCCTGAACCCAGACCGAAGCGGGTGTTGTTTGCCATCTGAATCGCCTCTTCCTCGTCCTCGAAGACCAGAGTACTCATTACGGGGCCAAACATTTCATTATTTACAGTGTCGATATCCTGGCTCGGACAAGCGAGGATTGTAGGCTTAAAATAATAACCCTTGTCAAAAGACTCCGGTTTTTCGCCGCCATGGAGTATATCGGCACCCTGTGTTTTAGAGTTTGATAGTGATTTTTCAATTCGTTCAATCTGGGCTTTGGTCGCCAAGGGCCCCATCTGAGTGTCGTCCGCAAGCGGATCGCCAATTACAATACGGGACGCACGGTCTACCAGCTTCTCCACCACAGCATCCCTGATTTTTCGATGCAGAATAACTCTCGAGCCGGCGACGCAACTCTGACCGGAAGCGCCGAAATTTCCAGCGATAATTCCATTGACCGCGCCCTCAATATCTGCATCTTCAAACACGACTATGGGTGATTTTCCACCCAGTTCAAGCGAGACATGGGCGTAGTTTTCAGCAGTGTTTGCGATTACCCGGGACGCCGTCTCCGGACCTCCGGTAAACGCTACTCGAGCGACTCCCGGATGCGCAGTCAGAGCGCGACCGCAGGGCTCGCCAAAGCCCGTGATAACGTTTATAACGCCATTTGGGAAACCCGCTTCTTCAACGATGCGGGCAAATTCAAACATAGGTGCCGGCGCTTCCTCTGATGCTTTCAGTACAACTGCATTGCCAGCAGCCAGCGCGGGGCCAAGTTTGGTTGCTGTCAGAAACATCTGTGCGTTCCACGGCACCACCGCAGCCACAACCCCAATCGGCTCCCGGGTTGTGAAAACATGCATGTCGGGCTTGTCGATTGGCAACGTCTGCCCCTCTATTTTGTCCGCGAGCCCTGCAAAATAGCGGTAGTAGTCCGACACGTATCCGGTTTGCATCCGCGTTTCCTTGGCCAGCTTACCGCTGTCAATCGTCTCGATGCCGCCGAGATCATAAGCATGCTTGCCGATCAGATCGGCCAGTTTGAAAATACAGTTCGCCCGCTGTGTGGCCGTCATGGTGGACCAGGGTCCCGAGAACATGGCCTGTTGCGCAGAATGCACAGCTCTGTTGACATCATCCTCGGTTGCGGCGGGCACGGTTGCCCATTCCTCTTCCGTAGCCGGATTTATGGTGGTGATCGTACCTCCGTCAGAGGCATCACACCATTCACCGTCTATAAATTGTTTGTAGTGCTTCATAGAAGTCTCCGGTTTTCAGCGTCCAGTGTACGAATATACCGGACAGAACGCGAGATATTTTTATCCACAAACCGGAACGTTTCCCGGTCGTTTCAAGATCAGTGAGCTGCCAAACGTGTGCTTAAACGGGACCTGAATATCGATGATCTTTTTATAAAGAAATTTTTATCAAAACCTTTATACACAGTGTTTCAGAGACGATCTTCTTACTATACAATGCGCCGCTTTCCAAAACCTATCAATACTCGCAAATCATGAAAAAGTCTTACAAAGATCCGCTCACGAAAACTGAAATGATCAAAGCCATCGCAGAAGATACTGATATGTCTGCAAAGGAAGTTAAAGCGGTTCTAGAAAGCCTGGGCAAAGTTATTGAAGCCCACATCAAGCCTCGAGCTGCAGGCGTATTCAAACTGCCGGGAATGTTCAAAATTCAGGTGGTTAAGAAACCGGCCACAAAGGCCAAGAAAGGCGTTCCAAACCCGTTCCGTCCGGGTGAAACCATGGATGTTGCAGCCAAGCCAGCAAGCAAGCGAGTCAAAATCCTGCCTTTGAAAAACCTCAAAGATATGGCGCAGTAAGCAGTATTGCAGTTTCAGGAAGAAGGAAGGCCACGAGCCTTCCTTTTTTTCGTCAGAATCTGTCTGCCCGGATCGGTCGCTTAGTTAACCGTCTCGAGATGGGTCGCTCGGCGCGGTCGGCAATTGGTGTTTTTCCACCAGAGCCCTGAGTTCGCCAAGTTCCTGCAGAATCTTCTGTTGTGAATCCCGCAACCCCTGTCTCTCTTCACTGGCTTCATCCTCATGCTCAGCCTGCATGGCCGAGACAATAATTCCAATAAACAGATTTAGCACCGTAAAAGATGTTGTGATAATGAACGTGATGAAAAAAATCCAGGCTAATGGGAACGCTTCCAGCACCGGCCTGACTATGCCCATTGACCAGCTCTCAAGGGTCATAATCTGAAACAAAGTGTAGGCTGATTCCCCGAGCGTCCCAAACCACTGCGGAAAGACCTGTCCAAACAGCTTGGTCGCCATTACGGAGAAGACGTAGAACATCAACCCCAGCAGAAGTGTTATGGATCCCATACCGGGTAGTGCTGCAATGAGGCCACCGACGACACGACGCAATGAAGGCATCATGCCGACGACCCTGAGAACACGGAGAACTCTCAGTGTTCTCAGCACCGATAGATTACCGGTCGCGGGCACCAGCGCAATGCCCACAATCAGCAAATCAAACACACGCCACGGATCCCTCCAGAATCGGGACCGATAGACAACTACCCGCAGTAAAACCTCAACTGTAAAAATTGACAACAGAATCCGGTCGAGCCATATGAGCAGCGGACCCGCATAAGACATGGCTGTTTTACTTGTCTCGAGACCAAGGATCGCTGCGTTTACCAGAATAAGTGCAAGTATCACCCGATCGAAAATCGGTGATTCAACCAGATTTTTCAATACCATGTTTCAGCAATGGGAGTCTGTTTTATGAAGCAGTCAGAGTTTGATCGTACAAATCACGCCACGGATCCGTTCGATTGTCGATCACCAGATGCGAGTGCGAATAAATTCCACAAAAAAGGAATGGTGGGGCGTACAGGATTCGAACCTGTGACCACCTGATTAAAAGTCAGATGCTCTACCAACTGAGCTAACGCCCCTTTCTTGAATCCTATTCGCAACGAGACCTGTGCATCAGGCTGAAGGTTCGGGCATCCGCATTCCGTTTAAACACTCAACACACATTTTTGGTTGAACTGAAACCAGAATATGATGAGGCGGGCCCGGTGGGGTGCGCGATTATGCGGACAAGGCCGATGGTTGTCAAATTCGAGACCCGTTATTTTCAGGCACTTACTGAATCGTCTGTTCTATCCGACGCAATCGGGTTTGCGCAGAGACTGTGACCTGATGACCCGGGAATCGGGCCAGAACATCGCGGAACGTCTCCGCAGCGTCCTCGTAGGCGCCAATATCATATTGAATGTAGCCGATCTTAAGAAGCGCCTCGGGCACCCGCTGACTGTCAGGATAACGATTGACTACGGTGGTAAAACCCGTCAATGCCGACTCAAATTCCCGGTTCACGTAATGTGCCTCTGACATCCAGTAGTAACCGTCATCCGCAAGCTGGCTTTCCGGCCAAGTGTCCACCATGGCCTGAAATGCATTGATCGCATCCTCATATCTACTCTGCTTCAATAGCTCGAAAGCCTGTTCATACTGCTGCTGTTCGTTTACCGACACAACACTGTTCTCGTTCCCGCCTAATGTCGGCGATGGGCTTGTACTTTCCACTGTATTGCTGTTGCCAACAATGACAATGTCCGCCAGAGAGTTACCACCAACGGTCGCGTTTGTGCCGGAGGCCACGGAGCTTTGTGATGCATCTGGCACCGCGACTGCACTTCGGTTTTTTTCCAGGTCAAGAAGTCGGCGGTCGATATCCGCAAATAAGTCCTGCTGCCGACGACGCGCGTTGTCCGACTCGAACTGCATCTTTTCGATCAGATTTCGAAGCTCACGCAATTCGCTCTCAAGGTCCTGAAGATCGGACAGCGCTTTTAAAAATTCGAGATTCTGCTGAGGTTGTGGTTCGGGTTCAGGCGTAACCACTACAGGCTCGGGCTCAGGTTCCGGTAATGGCAATACCGAAGAGCATGCGGAGACAGTGAGCAGCAGTGCAGTCGCTACTGCTGCTCGCCAGACTGATCTGAAAACGCGCATAGATCGATTTCCGATATCAATCGATTCAAAGGCACTATTCACTGCCGAATCAGCTCTATAAATCATTCTGTCTCCGCGTTTCTCGATTATTGATAGAGAATTTCAACGCGTCGATTCAGGCCCCAGGACGCTTCATCTGAACCCAGTGACACCGGACGTTCTTCGCCGTAGGAGACCGTTTGGACTCGGGATGTAGTGACCCCGAGTGCCGACATGACATCCGCGACTGATTTAGCTCGATCCTCAGCTAATGCCAGATTATATTCCCGCGTTCCCCGCTCATCCGCATGACCCTCGAGAATGATCTGCACGCCAGGAGAGGCACTGAGATACTGCGCATGCGCCTGCACAATTGCTTCACCCTCCAGAGTCAGAACACTGCTGTCGTACTCGAAATAAACCACTCGCTTACTCAACAGGTCGCCGTCACCGCCAAATCCCCCGCTTCCATCGAGTGATGAACTCCCCGAGCCGTCGTCGCCACCGAGACCCGTGGCGCTCGTGGAGCCGTCACCACTACCAAGTCCCGCGGTTCCGCCAACAGACTCGACCTCGATGTTTTCTTCGACTGATTTGCGGCCACCGCATCCAGCCACCGCCACACTGACACATAAAATAATGAAATAAGATGAGAGTTTTGACATTTATCTATCCTCTTAGAGTTTTCGGTTGTACGGCGACCATGCTGGCTCCCTCACGGAGCCATTTTGAAATCGAAGTGTTTGCTGTATTTTGCCGTCAACTGAAACAGCAGCAAGCACACTACGCCCCCCCTTTTGGGTAGCGTACATAATCATTTCCCCATTCGGAGCAAAACTGGGAGATTCATCCTGACGACCAGAGGTTAACTCGGTCACTGTCCTGTCTTCGGTTGAGTATAGCCCAACTCGAAAGCCATTGCCCTGATTGGTGATGAGCACAATGTTCTTTCCATCGTTGGAATAGGATGCGCCCGCATTGTAATTGCCATTAAAGGTTAGTCTCTGCGCCTGACCGCCGGACGCGGCCACACGATATATCTGTGGAGCGCCGCTGCGACCTGAGGTAAAAATAATGCTGTTGCCATTTGGTGCCCAGGACGGCTCGGTATCAATTGAGGTGTGTCGTGTGATTCTTTGTAAACGTTCGGTCGCAATCTGGTATACGTAAATCTCCGGGTTACCGTCCTTTGACAAGGTCATCGTTAACCGGGTTCCGTCAGGTGACCAGGACGGTGCGCTATTGATTCCTGCCGAATCGGATACGCGCTTACGCTCTCCGGTCCAGATATCCTGGACAAAAATCATAGAACGCTTCTTCTCAAACGATACGTACGCCAGTTTACTGCCATCGGGTGACCACGCTGGGGACAGAATAGGTTCAGTCGACTCCAGTACAGTCTTTGCCCCAAACCCGTCTGAATCAGCAATCTGCAGCAGATAACGGTTTTTTGGCGACTGCCCCTTAACGGTGATATACGCAATCTTGGTGTCGAACGCGCCCGGAATACCTGTAAGTTCCTTATAAATAATGTCGCTTATCTGGTGTGATACCTTGCGTAAACGATTTGCCGGCACCACAAACTTCTGACCAACCAGCTGCTTTTCGCGGAACACATCAATCAGGCGAAATCTGACTTCGTAGCGATTGTTGCCCACATTAATCACTCGCCCCACCACCAGCGCTTCAGTCTTCAGCAAACGCCAATCCTTGAACTGCACAGAATTCAGGTCATGGGGAGTGCTGATGAAATCGCCTCGGAAAACCGGTTCAAAGCGCCCGCTCGAAGCGAGATTGCTCTCAATGATATCCGCTGGCCTGTCTCCGGTCGCAGCAACACCCTCAAAGCTGAAGGGCACGACCGCAATCGGTATCCCGGCCTCGACGCCTTTGTTGACCTCGATTGTCAATACGGCATGAGCCCACTGCATCGGCATGAACCCGATCAACATCGCGCTGACCAATATCAGTCGAAATCGGGCTCTAGAAATCATCCGGGTTAAATTTGAGATCAAATTCATTGATAAACTCATAGTACTTTCGTTCCGAAGGAAATGGCAATGGTGACGCTTTCTTCACCGCAACCTCTGCTGATTGATCGAATCGGGGGTCCCCGCTGCTTCTGACCACACGCGCAGACTGGACGTCGCCCGTTGGTGCAACTTTAACCCGAATGACGGCAACCAAACCACTTTGCGAGCCCTGGGGTCGACGCCAGTTGCTCTCTACAGCAGTGGCAATCCTGTCGATCAGAGCGGTCATAGCCGTAACCGCTTCGGCTTGCGTTCGTCCGCGCTCTTCTGCCAGCTCCTGAGCTCTCCGTTCCTTTTCCAGTTTGTCACGCAGCGCCTGTTCCTTGCGCCGTTTTTCTTCTGCCTTACGCTTTTCTGCCTCTTTTTTCTTGCGCTCAGCCTCTTCTTTTTTCTTTCGCTCGGCTTCTTTTCGCTTGCGTTCGGCCTCCTCTTTTTTACGTTTTTCTTCCTCTGCTTTCTTGCGCTTGCGTTCCTCTTCCAGCTTGCGCTGTTTTTCCTCCTCAAGCTTTTTGCGTTCTTCCTCTTTTTTCTTGCGCTCTGATTCCTGACGTTTTTTCGACTCCTGCTCCTTTCGCTGCTGCTCTTCCTTTTTCTTCTTTTCCTCGAGTTTCTTACGCGCTTCTTCGAGCTCCTTTTTCTTTTGCTCCTCCTTTTGTAGCTTTTCTTCCTCCTGTTTTTTCTTCAGCGCCAGCGCTTTCTTCTCCTTTTTCTCCTGCTCTCGCTGAATGCGCAACTCTTCGAGTTCTTTGAGCTTGTCATCATCGTCGGGTTCAACAGCTTTTGGCTCCACCACAGACTCAATCTTTTTTTCGACGACGATACTGGCCTGAATGGGTTTCACCACACCGCGTTTCGCGGGTGTGCTTTCAGGCCAGCTAAAGAACAGGGCACCCACCAGAATACCGTGAATCAGAAACGTGAAAAGAACCGATTTGGACAGCAGACCAATTCGATGACGGCGACCAACCATCAAGACTCCGGAGAATCTGTAACCAAACCAACGGATCCAACCCCTGCTCGTTGAAGAAGCACCATAGCGTTAACAACATAGGCATACTTCGCGTTTTCATCTCCGCGAACCAGGAAAGGTAACGTTGGATTGCGGTTCAAAACTGCTTTGGCTTTTAGTTCAATTTCTCTGGCCGATGAAATTTTTTCCTCGTTGTCATTCAGATAATAGTTGCCTTCTGAATCAACGGTGACGACAAAAGGCTCCTCTTCATTGTCAGGCAATACTTCTGCACTGGCCTGAGGTAAGTCCACCTTCACCCCCTGACTTAACAGAGGGGCCGTCACCATAAATATAATGAGTAACACCAGCATGACATCGATATAGGGCACGACATTGATTTCCCCCATCAATCGTTTCTTCCGCCCGTATCGACTTTGACTCACGCACGCCCCCCGGTATCCTGTCTGTTTACGATACTCAGGAACTCTTCCATAAACACTTCGTAGCGATTGGTTAGTCGCTCAGCAGTATTTGCAAACCGGTTGTACGCAATAACCGCCGGAATAGCCGCAAAGAGCCCCATCGCCGTCGCGATTAACGCTTCGGCAATACCCGGAGCGACTGTGGCGATAGTCACCTGCTGCATTGCACCCAGATTCAGAAACGAGTTCATGATTCCCCAAACGGTACCGAGCAAACCGATGTACGGACTGATCGATCCGACTGTGGCAAGGAAAGAGAGATGGGTTTCAAGGTAGTCAACTTCCCGGCTTAAGGCGACCCGCATTGACCGATGTACGCCGTCAACCATATCCGAGCGTCCAACATTTGGTTTTTGATAGAGCCGGTTGTATTCGCGATAGCCTGCTACAAATATAGTCGAAATGCCCTCTGCGTCCCGCTCGCCGCCCCACTCATGATAAATCTTGTTCATCTCACCGCCAGACCAGAACTCATCTTCGAAACTGTCGGCGATTTCAATCAGCCGTCGATACGTGGACCGCTTGAGATAAATCATGAACCAGGACACTAGTGATGCCAGCAACAGCAACACCATGACAAGCTGCACCGGCCAGCTGGCCTCCAATATTAATTGGACAACGGAGAGGCTTCCGTGGACCGTCTGATCAGCCGACATGTGTGATTCTTGAGGTTGTTATGTTTTCGTATTTTACGCGCGAATGATCGAACGGTTTTGGCATTGAGATGGTTTTATTATGGAATTAAGGAAACCGTAATCTTTCAGCAAAACCCATTTTGTCAATCCGGCTTTGATAAGGTTTCATAGCTATCTTTAAAGCAGTTTCTCAATTCAGCAGGCATTCTGACGGGTGCGCCGCTCTGCAAACTCACAGTAGCCAGTTTGATGCGGCCTTCAACCAATAAAATGTCGTCTTTTCGCACGTTCTGTAGACACCAGGCCGTAGTATGTTTGACGTCATCCACATTCAAATCTATTTCAAGCCAATCATCCAGTCGGGCAGGTCGTCGAAAATCGATTTCCGCTTTCACCACCACGCAACCGACCCCGTATTCACTGGCCAGCCACGAAGAACTAACACCGCGGGCACGCAAAAAATCGCCGCGGCACTTTTCCATATAGCTGAGATAGTTGGCGTGATAAACCACACCTGCTGCGTCGGTGTCCGCGAAGTCGACCGCCAATGCAATTTGGTGGACTCGCGTTCGTTTAGGCTTATCGCTGATATTCGACACTGTAGGGTGTTGAGCTGAATAAAACCTGAATTTGGTCAAGCTGAGCTGTCGTCAAAAGGCAACATATCCTGCTGACGGGTGACAAGCTCTTTAGGTATATCCAATCCCATATGCTTCCAGGCCGTTTTAGTGGCCAGACGGCCACGCGGTGTGCGCATCAGGAATCCCTGCTGAATGAGATACGGTTCAATGACATCTTCAATGGTTCCGCGCTCCTCCCCGATAGCCGCCGACAGACTATCGATTCCAACCGGCCCGCCATCAAACTTCTGCATAATTGCCAGCAAAAGATTTCTGTCCAGCGTGTCCAGACCGAAACTGTCAACTTCAAGCATATCCAGCGCGGTATCCGCAACGCCCTGAGTAAGACGTCCATCCGACTTCACCTCCGCGAAATCGCGCACACGCCGCAGAAGCCGGTTTGCGATACGGGGCGTACCTCTCGATCGCGCGGCAATTGCCCTGACCCCATCACGGTCAAAATCAACGTTCAATAAGCGTGCGGAGCGCTCAACAATCTGGCTGAGATCGTCGACTGAATAAAACTGCAGACGCTGCACAATGCCAAACCGGTCGCGAAGTGGTGACGTTAACAACCCGGCCCGTGTGGTTGCGCCGACCAGCGTGAAAGGCGGCAAGTTGAGTTTGATCGATCGCGCCGCGGGGCCTTCACCGATCATTATATCGAGTTGGTAGTCTTCCATCGCCGGATACAGAATTTCCTCAATCGCCGGACTCATTCGATGAATTTCGTCGATGAACAGGACATCATTAGTTTCCAGATTTGTCAGGATTGCCGCAAGGTCTCCCGCTTTCTCCAGTACCGGACCGGAGGTTTGCCGCAGGCGCGCATCCATCTCGGTGGCCAGTATATTCGCCAGGGTTGTTTTACCCAGTCCGGGAGGACCAAACACCAGCACATGATCCAGCGCTTCCTGGCGCATTCGTGCCGCCTGGATAAAAATCTCAAGCTGATCCTTGGTGCTGGACTGACCGATGAAATCATCCAGCCTGGTCGGACGCAAACTACGATCAAGCATCTGCTCCGCTGACGAATCCAGATCGCCATCCGGTGCGAGTAGTGGATTAATTTCATTCATGTCGAAACTCTTTATCGCTTGCTCAAAATCTGCAGGGACAGACGAATAAGGTCCTCTCGGGAACGACCTTCGTCCTGAATACTCTTCACCGCGCGCAACGCATCAGGTTGTCGGTATCCAAGCGCCATCAAGGCGCCAACGGCATCCTGTACGGGATCATCCTGACCCGAGGTCACGGCCGGCGTGTTATCGACACCCGCGTCAAAATCCTTTAACCGATCCCTCAGCTCAATAATCATGCGTTCAGCGGTTTTCTTGCCTATACCCGGGACCCGCACCAACGAGCTGACATCCTCAATTCGAACACAGGCGATCAATTCGGAGGAGGACAACGTCGACAGGATGGCCAGCCCGACCCGCGGACCTACCCCGTTTATTTTCAACAGTGTTCGAAACAGATCGCGACTGGTCTGATCAATAAAGCCAAACAGCATTTGCGCATCCTCCCTGACTACCATATGGACGCTGAGCGTGACCTCCGAGTCTGCATCAGGCAGCTCGTAAAACGTTCCCATCGGTGCTTCCAGCTCGTAGCCAACGCCCTCCACGTCCATCACCAGAGACGGTGGCTGCTTCTGTACGACCTTGCCGCGCAACTGTCCAATCATTGTGCAGATGCCATCTGAAGTTTGCTCTCTATCTGCGCGGTATGAATGTGGCATATCGCGCATGCCAGGGCATCTGCCGCGTCAGCTCCGGGATTTTCCCGCAGACCGAGTAAAACCCGGACCATATGCTGCACCTGTTCTTTTCGCGCGCTCCCCGAACCAACGACCGCCCGCTTGATTTGAAGAGCAGAATACTCGACAACCGGAATGGATGAATTTACCGCAGCGCAAATCGCGCTGCCGCGGGCCTGACCGAGGGTTAGGGCGGACTTCGCATTGTTCGATACAAACACCTGCTCGACGGCAACAATATCCGGCTTGAATCTCTCTATGATCGAAGCTGTATCATGATAAATCCGACCCAAACGTATCGGCAGCTGGTCGCCACCCAGGCGGATACAGTGAAAGCCCACATTCGCCAGTCCATCAGGCGTCTGTTCGACCACACCGATTCCTGTATTTCGGGAACCCGGATCGATTCCCAGTACCCGCATCAATGCGCCTCTGAGAACGATGCGTTGGTAAAGACGTTTTGCACGTCGTCAAGATCCTCGAGCATATCAATCAGTTTGATGACTTTCTCGGCATCGTCACCACCCAGCTCAGTTTCCGTGCTGGGTCTTTGGATAAGCTCCGACATTTCAGGTTGGAGTCCGGCATCTCTAAGCGCCTTCTCAACCACATGAAAACTCTCAGGGGGCGTGACGACTTCAATAACACCCTCATCACTTTCGATGTCGTCGGCTCCCGCCTCCAGCGCGATTTCCATCAGCTGTTCCTCATCTTCGCCATTAGAGAAAACAATAGAGCCTATTTTGCTAAACAAATAGGCTACGGATCCATCGGTTCCGAGATTGCCACCGTGCTTTGTAAATGCATGACGAACCTCGCTCACTGTTCGGTTTCTATTGTCCGTGGCACATTCAACTAACACCGCAACACCATTTGGGCCGTATCCCTCGTAACGGATTTCCTCGATAGCCGCGCCATCAAGCTCACCCGCACCTCTTTTGATGGCTCGCTCGATCGTATCGCGTGTCATGTTGGCACCGAGCGCTTTATCCACAGCCGTCCGAAGCCGGGGGTTGGAATCGGCGTCGGATCCGCCCATTCGTGCAGAGACTGTGATTTCCTTGATCAGCTTGGTGAAAACCTTTCCGCGTTTCGCATCCTGTGCAGCTTTGCGAAATTTGATATTGGCCCACTTACTATGACCTGCCATGAAGAACTCCGAATTGAACGATAATCCCGATTTTACACCTGACGGGATGGCGTCACTAGGCAACTAGCCGGTCGTTCGGGGCTTGCGCGTCTGCAGAGACAACTCGCGCAGCTGGGCATTATCAACTGCGCTCGGTGCTTCCGTCAGCAGACAGGACGCCTTCTGCGTTTTTGGAAACGCAATCACATCGCGTATCGAATCCACACCAGACATCATTGCAACGATCCGGTCGACCCCAAACGCGATACCTCCATGGGGAGGGGCTCCGAATTTCAGAGCTTCCAGCAGGAAACCGAACTTCGCCGTAGCTTCTTCGTCGTCAATTCCAAGCGTATTCAAAATACGCTGCTGCAAATCAGAGCGATGGATACGAATCGAACCACCGCCGATTTCGGTCCCGTTTAACACAAGATCATATGCTCGAGACAGAACATTGCCGGGATCACTTTCGATCTTGTCCTCATCCTCCGCTTTGGGGGCGGTAAACGGATGGTGAAGAGACTGCCAGCGATTGCCGTCTTCACTCCAATCGACAAGCGGGAAATCGACAATCCAGACAGGTTTCCATCCCGGCTCCAACAAATTCATATCCTGCCCAACTTTTATTCTTAGTGCGGCAAGTGAATCATTCACAACCGTTGCCTTGTCCGCGCCGAAGAAAATAAGATCTCCGGTTTCAGCGCCCGATCTGTCAACGATTCCCTGCAGAACATCATCGGATAGGAATTTCAGAATCGGTGACTGCATACCTTCCCGTCCCTGCGCGAGGTCGTTGCACTTGATATACGCGAGACCCTTTGCGCCGTACTGACCGACAAACTCAGTGTACTGATCGATCTGCGCCCTGGAAAGATCGTTACCACCGGGGACTCTCAGCGCTGCAACGCGTCCCTTAGAGTCATTCGCAGGACCAGAGAACACTTTAAATTCCACCGTCGCCATAAGGTCGGTGACATCGGTCAGCACCATCGGTATGCGAAGATCAGGTCGATCAATACCGTAAAGGGATACGGCCTCTGCATATGTCATCCGCGGAATCGTCTCTCCAAGATCAACATCGAGCACATCTTTAAACAACGATTTGATCATCTCTTCCATCAGGCCGGTGACTTCGTCCTCATCCATGAACGACATCTCAACATCCAACTGGGTAAACTCAGGCTGCCGATCCGCGCGAAGATCCTCGTCTCGAAAGCAGCGGGCAATCTGATAGTAGCGCTCAAATCCTGACACCATCAGCAACTGTTTGAACAGCTGCGGAGACTGCGGCAACGCAAAGAACTCACCCGGGTGAGTCCGACTTGGCACCAGATAGTCGCGGGCACCCTCAGGTGTTGAGCGCGTCAGAACAGGCGTCTCAATATCAACAAACTCATTGCGATTCAAAAATTCACGCAATTGCGACACCACCCGATGCCGCATTCTCAGTGTTTTCTGCATCGGCTCCCGGCGCAGATCGAGAAATCGATACTTCAATCGGGTTTGCTCGCCGATTTCCTCATCGTCCATCTGGAACGGCAGCGGATCGGATTTCGCCAGCAACTCGATATGATCCGCAATCACCTCAATTGCACCGGTAGGTAATTCCGGATTAATCGTACCCTCCGGTCGGGCACGTACCCGCCCCCTTACGTTTAAAACGAATTCATTTCGAGCGTCGTCGGCGACAGCAAAGGGCTGGGGCAGATCCGGATCGGCAACGACCTGAATACGCCCGGAACGATCACGCAGGTCAATAAAAATGACGCCGCCATGATCTCGGCGATTCAATACCCAGCCGCAAAGGCTAACGGTTTCGTCGATGTTGGACTCAGATAAATGCGAGCAAAGACTGGTTCGTGACGCCATAAGGAGCAATTATTGTGTTGCAGTTGAACTGGACTGAGATGTACTTTTCGACTTCTCCTTGTTTCCCCCGGTAGTCGCTGCATCCGACGCTTTGGGGGCAGATTCCTTTGTGTTCTTCGACGACGGGTCTTTTGCAGAGCCGCCGCCCTCTGATTTCGAATCCGTTTTGGCGTCAGATTTTGCATCAGAGCCGCCGTCAGACTTTTCCTCGGAGGCCGAACTTTTGTTCTTGAAATCAGTTTCGTACCACCCGGTTCCCTTGAGATGAAAAGCGGCCGCTGAAATGAGTTTTTTCAAGGCTCCATCATTGCATTCCGGACAGTACACCAATGGATCATCCGAAATCTTCTGCAATGCCTCCAGGCGATGTCCGCAAGACCCACATTGATATTCGTAAATTGGCATGTTTTTACCAGCTAGCTGCAAAAAAGAGGCGCGGATTATACAGCAATCGCCCGTGGCTAAAACATGGCTTTCACGACTATGTACTGCATTAAATCAATGGTTTATGAGGCCGAGGTTTTCCAGGACTTGTCGCGGGCATCACCCACCCAATCCAGACCACTGCCCTTGCTGTCAACGGGATTTCCTTCCTTGTCGACACAATGCATGCCGAACACAACAGCCTCAAAAACAGCACCGTGGGGACGCATCAGAGTGTGCTCGAACAGAAGGCTCCGGTGTACTTTTGCACCGCCCT
>JBCCGE010000081.1:0-14376 GCA_039029455.1 Pseudomonadota bacterium
GTGCTTGGCCGCACCCATCCCTTGCTGAGGTACTCGTCAAGCTGACGACGTACCTCAGCTTGTTCAGGGGCGGACATACGATACTATCGCGGCTTGGGAGGCTCGGCAGCCTCATCTTGCAAATGTATTTGATGTACTACTGCGCGCGCTGGTGGTAAGCCAGGTTCGGTAAACACGTCACGAGATATCATTGTCTTTAAGCCTTGAACTGAACAGCTTCTAATACGATATTTTACTTTATATATATCGCATAAAACATTGTTTATTTTAAGAAATTCCTCCAACACAGAGATATTTCATTTCCATGTATTCGTCTATACCGTGGGTCGAACCTTCCCGACCAATACCGGACTGTTTGATTCCGCCAAAGGGCGCTATTTCATTGGAAATGATTCCGGTGTTAATTCCTACCATGCCGTATTCCAGTGCTTCTGACACCCGCCATGTTCGAGCCAGATCACGGCTGTAAAAATAGGCTGCAAGCCCAAACTCGGTGTCATTTGCCTGCGCAACTGCATCGTCCTCGTCGTCAAATTTAAACAGCGGAGCCAACGGACCAAACGTTTCCTCTCGCGCAACAGCCATCGACTTGTCCACGTTTGTCAGCAATGTTGGTTCAAAATAGGTGTGTCCCAGTTCGTGTCGCTGCCCTCCTGTGACGACGGTTGCACCTTTCGACACCGCATCTTCAACATGTGCCTCGACTTTTTCGACCGCCGCGTTGTCGATCAGCGGACCCTGAGTAACGCCGTCGTCAAATCCGGAACCCACCTTCATTGCAGCGACCGCTGTTGCCATTTTCTCAGAAAACTCATCATAAACCCCGGACTGAACATAGATCCGGTTACTGCAGACGCATGTCTGTCCAGCATTGCGATATTTGGACATCATCGCACCCTCCACAGCCGCGTCAACGTCCGCGTCATCAAAGACGATAAACGGCGCGTTACCGCCGAGTTCCAACGCCACCTTGATGATGGAGTCCGAGCACTGACGCATCAGCACCCTGCCGACTTCGGTACTGCCGGTAAAACTGAGGTGGCGGACGGTGGGATTTGACGTCATTTCCTCACCAATCTCGCGACTTGAACCGGTCATGACGCTGATCACCCCGGCAGGGACACCGGCCTTTTCGGCAAGCTCGCACAGGGCAAATGCTGAATACGGTGTCTGCGTGGCAGGTTTGACGACAACGGAACAACCTGCGGCGAGCGCCGGCCCCACTTTGCGGGTAATCATAGCTGCGGGGAAGTTCCACGGCGTGATCGCAACACAGACTCCCACCGGCTGTTTGATCACAATAAGTCGTTTGTCTGCCTGATGCTGCGGGATGACTTCGCCATTGACCCGTTTGGCCTGCTCTGCGAACCACTCGAGAAACGATGCGGCATACGCAATTTCTCCGCGAGACTCCAGCAACGGTTTGCCCTGTTCCAGTGTCATCAGCTGAGCAAGATCTTCCTGATTTTCCATCATCAGCTCGAACCATTTCCGCAGAATGGTGGCACGTTCCTTGGGCAGCCGGCTGCGCCATTCAATCTGAGCCACTCGCGCGGCCTCAATGGCTCTGCGTGTCTCCTCAGCACCCATCATGGGCACATTACCAATGACTGATCCGTCGGCCGGATTGGTCACATCGATGGTTTTACCCGAGTCGGCGTCCGCCCACTCCCCGTTGATGTAGCATTGCTGACGAAACAGCGAAGGGTTATTCAGTTTCATAATAGATATTAATTCACCATGTATAGACATATTGCAGTGGGACCATGACTCACTGCCGGATTATTTAAAAGGATGCTGACGAACGATCGTGTCGTCCCGTTCAGCACTGGTGCTGACAATATCGACGGGCAATCCCGTTAGTTCGGACAGCATGTTCAGATAGGTCTGAGCATTTGCAGGCAAGTTGTCGAAGTCCCGAATGCCTTCGGTTGTCTCTGACCAACCGGCAACCGATTCGTACACCGGCGAGCACTCCGACATCAGTTCAGCGCCATACGGTGACAATTCAAGCGATTCACCCCGGCACTCATACGACGTACAGATTTTTAGTTCATCCAGGCCGTCGAGAACATCCAGTTTGGTAACGCAGAGTGACGTGATGCCGCTGACCTGACAGGATCGCTTCAAAGCGGGCAGGTCGAGCCAGCCACAGCGACGCGGGCGTCCGGTCGTCGCCCCAAATTCATGACCGCGCTCACCAAGACGCCTGCCGGTATCATCAAACAATTCGGTGGGAAATGGTCCGGCTCCGACTCGGGTTGTGTACGCTTTTACGATACCCAGAACCCGGTCAATCTCCATTGGTCCGATTCCGCTGCCCGTTGCCGCTGCTGCTGCGGTTGTATTCGAAGAAGTCACAAACGGATAGGTGCCGTGATCGACATCAAGCAGCATACCCTGAGCACCTTCAAACATCACGGCTTTGTTGTCACGACTGAACTGATATAACTCAGCTGCAACATCGGCAAACGTGTCTTCAAGCGATGCCGCAACCTCAAGAGTTTCCGCATAGCTGGATTCGACCGAGACTTCATCGGCACCGAAATAGTGCCGCAACGCGTGATTGTGAAAATCGAGCAGTTCGGAAAGTTTTTTTCGAAACAGATCGCCGTCGAGCAAATCTCCGACGCGGATTCCCCGTCTCGAAACCTTGTCTTCATAACACGGGCCGATACCGCGACCTGTGGTGCCGATCGCGTCCTTACCCCGGGCCTCTTCGCGGGCCACATCGAGTGCAATGTGATGAGGCAGAATAACCGGGCACGCCAGACTGACCTTTAGCCGATCCCGGATCGAGACGCCTATCGCTTCCAGTTCACTGATTTCCTTGGCCAGTTGAGGCAGGTTAACCACAACACCGTTGCCAATGTAACAACCCACGCCGGCGCGCATGGCGCCGGACGGCACCAGATGGAGCACCGTTTTGTGACCGTCGATAACCAGCGTGTGTCCGGCGTTGTGACCGCCCTGAAATCGAACGACCGCATCTGCGTTTTCAGTGAGAAGATCGACAATTTTCCCCTTGCCCTCGTCACCCCACTGGGTTCCGAGCAACACGACGTTTCTGGACATAGTTAAAGCTTAGATCGTTTGACAATGCGCAATGCTGCGGTGATCGGGAGACCAGCAGAATGCGAGTCCTGAATTGTACTCTTTATCGGACCAGATAGAGCAGCACAACACCCGCGATCATGCTGATAATCCCAACCGTTCTGAGTCGCTCCTCGGGCATCTGGCAAACCTCGAGCATAAACCGCTTGAATCCCGCCGGATTGAGAAACGGCAGCAGGCCCTCAAGGATGAGATAAAACGCAAATCCTGTTAACAGGTCCTGCCACTGCATGCCGGGTGAGAAGCGAGGATGTCAGCTCAATTTGTGCTGGATGCGCTCCCGGTTTCGGACTGCTTGAAGTAGCGGAAGAAGTCTGAACTTGGGTCAAGCACCATCAGGTCGTCCTTGCTGTTGAATGTTTCCCGATACGCCTGAAGGCTTCGGTACAGGTTGTAAAACTCCCGATCTTTGCCATATGCGTTTCCGTAAGTCGCGGTCGCAGTGGCATCGCCCTGACCGCGAATCTGTTCGGCGTCACGGTTCGCGTTGGCCAGCAGAATCTCTCGCTGACGGTCAGCATCGGCGCGAATTCTCTCAGCGGCCTCTTCACCCTGTGCGCGCAGTTCTTTTGCGACTCGCTGACGTTCCGCCTGCATTCGATCGTACACACTCTGACTGATTGTCGAATCCAGATCGACTCGTTTGAGTCGAACATCAATAATTTCGATTCCAAGATCGCGAGCCTCTTCGTCCATGGCTTTTCTGACCACCTCCATAATCTTGGCCCGGTCTCCCGAGATCACTTCTTGTACCGTTCGCTTACCAAATTCCTGGCGCAGACTGTCGTTGACTCTCTGCGACAAACGCAATCGCGCATTCGCTTTTCGCCCCTGCAGTCGAGTGAAGTATTCGTGGACATCTCTAACCCGCCACTTTACGAATGAATCGACAACAAGGTTCTTTTTCTCAACGGTCAGGTATCGCTCCGGATCGGCATCCATGGTCTGAACCCTTGAATCGAAAAAACGAACGTTGTTCACGAACGGCCATTTCCAGTTTAGGCCCGGTTGAATATCGGAATCAATAATTTCTCCAAACCGGAACACAATCGCTTTCTCTCGCTGGTCGACGATGTATGCAGACGACATCACCAACACCACCGCAATACCTGCGAGAACCAGTGCAACAAAAGATTTACCCTGCATGATCTAATTCCTGCTTGAGCGATTTACGTCTCGCGAACTGTTTCGCAGACTGTTGTTTTCCGAGCGATTGATCGCCGCCTCTGTGGGGGACTGAAAACCACCTCCGGCTGCACCCCGGCTGCCGCCCTGGGACCGGCCCTGCATCAGCTGGTCAATGGGCAGGTACATCAGACTGTTACCGCCCTGTTGATCGATCACCAGTTTACTGGAACGACTCAGAACCTCCTCCATGGACTCCAGATACAATCGGTCGCGCGTGACTTCCGGCGCTTTTTCATACTCGTCAAGTACCTGACTAAAGCGCGACGCCTCACCCTCGGCTTTGGCGATTACTGACGCTTTGTAGGCTTCTGCCTCCTCGATAATTCGAGCGGCAAATCCACGCGCTCTCGGCACGATGTCATTGGCATAGGCCTCAGCAAGGTTTTTCAAACGCTGTTCGTCCTCGCGCGCTTTGACCACGTCATCGAACGCATCTTTGACCTGAGCCGGCGGCTGCGCATCCTGCATTTCAACGGTACGGATATTAATCCCGGTCTGGTAACGATCAAGGATGGTCTGAACCAGATCTTTGGTTTCAGCGGCCAACTGGGCGCGTCCCTCACTGATTGCGAAGTCCATCGAATTTCGTCCAACGATTTCCCGTACCGCACTCTCAGTCGCCTGTCGCACAACGTCTTCTGCGATGTCCCGCGAATTGTATTCACTGACGTTGAAGAGCAGTTGTGTCGGATCCTTGATATCGTAAGTTACCGCGAACTTGATATCGATAATGTTTTCGTCCTGCGTCAACATCAGTGCCTCGCGCGAAACAGACTGCTGAGCGCGACCCGAGCTGCGATAACCGACTTCAACCGTATTTTCCTTTTTGATATTGACGATTTCGACCGTCTCAAAAGGTGCGGGGAAATGGTAGTGCAATCCGGCGTCATTGGTTTCAGATAAAGCGCCGAATCGGAGCTCAACCGCCTGCTCACCTTCCTCGACGGTGTAAAGTCCGGTGAAAAGCCAGAAGCCCAGCGCGATAAGAATACCCAGCGCGATGACGCCGCCACCCGGCGCGTTAACGGGCGGTCGATCATCACCGTCACCGCCTCCGGAACGTCGTCCTCCCGACTTGCCGCCAAACATCGAGTCCACTCGATTTTTAACATCGCGAAAGACATCGTCCAGATTCGGCGGACTGTCCTGCCGTCCGCCTCGGTTTTGACCCCAGGGGTCACGGTCATCGCCGTTAGATCCAGGTTGGTTCCAGGGCATTTTTCTCAGTAACGTTTTTCAAAAATTGGAAATTGTGCGTACGGTTATCGAACCATAACGGTCTTTCGATTTTCCTGAGTCACAATAATCGTTTAGTCGTTGATCCCATTGCAATCATCCGGTTCGAATCAAATCGATCTCAATCGATGAACACGGTTACCGGAAGCGCGCGAATTCTACCATGTCGTCACAGCAAATCCCGTGACTCTTCATTAATAGTTAAGGCCGCTAATGGGATCACATTAAGATGTTACTGGCGCCGATTCATCAAAAATCAAGTGTATCGACCACTGTTTCGGTCAGTCGAGACCCAGCTGCTTGGCCTTGCGTGTCAGGGTATTTCGGCCCCAGCCGAGAACCTCCGCCGCTTTTCTTCGATGCCCTCCCGTATACTCCAGCGCAGCCTGCATCAGCACGCGTTCAAATTCACCTTCCATCCGCTGCACCGATTCCACATCTCCTCGCGCCAGATTTTTGAAGATTTGATCTCGCGCAGTAGATTGCCATGAATCAGGTGATGACGACGTAATTTGAGCGTTTTCCCTCGCTGACTGCTGAATTTCATTCGGCAAATCGGACACTTCAATGCGCTGTCCCGGAGCCATCACTGCCATTCGATACATCAGGTTTTCCAGTTCGCGCACATTTCCGGGCCAGCGATACCACTCAAGGCAATCTATTACCTGTGCCGAAAGACGTTTCTTTTCGCCACCGCTCGATTGCACCGCCAGTTCAAGAAAATGATCAGCAAGTTCTCCGATATCCTGAGCGCGCTGTCGCAACGCCGGGACGTCCAGTGACATCACGTTAAGACGATGAAACAAATCAAGTCGAAACCGTCCGTCGGAAACCGCCGCCTCAAGGTTCTGATTTGTCGCCGCGATCACGCGCACATCAACCCCGATTTCGTCGACACCACCGACTCTAAAGAATCGACCCTCGGACAGGACCCGCAACAACCGGGTTTGCAATGCGGCCGGCATGTCGCCGATTTCGTCAAGAAAAAGTGTGCCGCGATTCGCCTGCTCAAAACGTCCAATATGGCGGCTGGTCGCGCCGGTAAAGGCACCTTTTTCATGTCCAAAGAGTTCGGACTCCAGCAGTTCCGAGGGTATAGCCGCGATGTTGATCGCTACCAGCGGATACGAGCTGCGTGGGCTTGATGCGTGAACCGCCCGCGCCACAAGTTCCTTGCCGACACCGGATTCTCCCCGAATCAACACGTTCATATTTGTGGATGAAAGCCGCCCGATGACCCTGAACAAATCCTGCATTTGAGGGCTGCTGCCGAGCATTACCGACGGTTCAGAATTCCGGGCTTCATCGTTCGTAATGTTCGATGAATCGCTTATCGCCTTTGCGACCAGCGCCAGCATTTCGTCGATGTCGAATGGTTTGGTGAGGTATTCGAAGGCACCGTGTTTGAATGCACCGACAGCGCTGTCGAGATCACCAAATGCCGTCATCACAATCACCGGAATATCAGCCTGCATCGATCGTATTTCCTCAGCAAGCCATAAACCGCTCTCGCCGGGCATGCGGATATCTGTCAATATCGCATCGGCAGTGCCGTCTCGATGCGCAAGGGCCTCGCGAGCGTCGATAGCATTGCTAAACATGCGAACTGCATAACCGGACTTTTCGAGCGCCTTCTGCAATACCCAGGAAATAGCCTCGTCATCATCGACCACCCAAACCTTCGCACTCATTACCATTCCTCAATCCTTAGGTGAATATCAAAACAGGTTTGCCCGACATTACGAGAGACATGAATCGAGCCCCGGTGCTGGCGCACGATTTCGGCGGCAATCGACAGTCCCAGACCGGTCCCCGCCGCGGTGTTACTGTACATTGCATCAAAGACTTTCTCTTCATCACCTACCGGTATGCCGATGCCGTTGTCGATGACGGATATTTTCACAGTAGGTAAGCGTCTCGCCCCGGCTTTATCGTGTAAGACCTGGGATTCAAAGCGTGTTTTCAGGCACACGCTGGGATCGCTGCGACAGGCTATGCAGGCATTTCGACCGACATTAATGAACAGTTGAACCAACTGCTCGTAACTGCCCCAGACTTCAGGCAGGCTCGGGTCGTAGTCGGTAATCAGTATTATCGGCTCTGCGCATTCGCTTAGCGGAAATTCCGCCTCCAGCAAAGTGCGCACGTGCTCAAGCACGGAATGAATATTTACCGGACCGAACGCGATATCACGACCGCTCAAATGCATGCGTTCAACCAGATTCGTCAAGCGATCAGCCTCACCGATAATGACCCGGGTATATTCCAGCTGATCCGGATCTTTCAATTCCCGCTGCAGCAGCTGGGCAGCGCCACGCATTCCGCCCAGAGGATTGCGAATTTCGTGTGCCAGACCACGAACCACTTCCCTTTGAGCCGATTGGCGCTCAGCCATTGCGGCACTTCGTGTTGAATCCATAGCGGCGTCAAGCGGCCACATTTCAATCACACAGCCGTTCTGACCGGGACGATCCGACCCGGTCCGCCCGAGTGGAGACACCGCGCAATGGACGATCACTGTGGACTGTGCCCGGGGAATCGCCAGTTCAAGTTGATGGTTGGAGCTGGTTCGATCCGAGGACAGTGCCCGATCAATCATCTGCTCCAGTATGGGTTCAGGGCCGATCAGCTGCAGAAACGGAGCGCCTTCCATCTGACGACCACTGGTTGTTAAAAGGGCTTCCGCAGATTCGTTCACGCGCACAACTCTTGCGTTGATATCGAGCACAATCAACCCTGTTCGCAAATTGTCGGTGAAATCGTAATGCACGGTTACTGAATAAATTTCGCACCAATATGGTGCGAACGATGTGGAAAAAAACGCCCCGTGAGGGGCGTTTTGCAACGCTTAAACGCTGTAATACATATCGAATTCACAAGGATGCGTTGCCATCCGAAGTCGATTGACTTCTTCCATTTTCAATTCGATATAGGCATCGATCATGTCATTGCTCATGACGCCGCCTGCAAGCAAAAATTCTCGATCCTGATCAAGCGCTTCCAGCGCCACATCCAGACCGTGGGCGACAGTCGGAATCTGACGCTCTTCTTCCGCCGGCAGGTCATACAAATCCTTATCTCCGGGTTCACCAGGATGAATCTTGTTCTGAATACCATCCAGACCGGCCATCATCATTGCGGTAAAACAGAGGTATGGATTTGCCGTAGAGTCCGCAAAACGAATTTCAATTCGACGCGCCTTTGGGTTTGAAACATAGGGAATTCGACAGGATGCTGAACGGTTGCGCGCTGAATACGCCAGCAATACCGGAGCTTCAAATCCAGGAACGAGTCGCTTGTAACTGTTAGTGCTCGCGTTTGCGAATGCGTTAATAGCCCGGGCGTGCTTGAAAATTCCGCCGATGTAATACAGCGCGTCTTCGCTCAGACCGCCGTACTGATCACCCGCAAAAATATTTTCGCCGCCTTTTGAGATCGACTGGTGGACATGCATTCCGCTGCCGTTGTCACCGACAATCGGCTTAGGCATGAACGTCGCGGTCAAACCCTGAGCGTGGGCAACGTTATGGACAACATATTTGTAGATCTGGGTTTCATCGGCTTTTTTCACCAATGTATTGAATTTCGCGCCAATCTCTCCCTGCCCTGCCGTTCCGACCTCATGGTGATGAACTTCCACCTCGAGGCCCATGGCTTCCATCGTGGTGCACATCAATGCACGGACGTCACTTTGACTATCGACCGGTGAGACCGGAAAGTAACCACCTTTAACGCCAGGTCGATGCCCCGTATTACCGTCTTCGTATTCCTTGCCGCTGTTCCATGCGGCTTCTGAGGAGTCGATCTCATAGAACACACTGCCCATTTCGTTGCCCCAGTGCACGGAGTCGAACAGGAAAAACTCGTTTTCCGGGCCAAAATAGGCTGTATCGCCAATTCCGGTCGATGCCAGATAGGCTTCAGCTCGTTTTGCGATTGAACGGGGATCCCGATCGTATCCCTGCATGTCTGACGGCTCGATGATGTCGCAACGGATATTGACTGTGGTGTCCTGCGTAAACGGATCAAGCACCGCTGTTGCCGTGTCCGGCATCAAAATCATGTCAGATTCATTGATGCCTTTCCATCCGGCAATAGATGAACCATCAAACATCTTGCCGTCCTCGAAAAGGTCTTCATCAACGGCCGCAACAGGAAGCGAAACATGTTGTTCCTTGCCTTTAGTATCCGTGAATCTCAGATCCACAAATTTGGCTTCACTGTCTTTGATTAGTTTAAGTGCATCGGCTGCTGACATATTGAGGTACCTCGAATAATTGAATTTTGAAGGTTTAAGAGTCTGCTGCCGAAGTCATCCAGGGCAGCTATTTGCACTATTTGAAAGCAATTCTCGTGCCAAAACGAAAATCAATATTTTTCAGCAAGTTAGCACACAAAACGGGAGAGTGAATTGCACGATTAGCACCATTATAGTGCGATTATTTTTAAAAAGCACTAATTTGGTGCTTATGTTCGATGCCAGACCAGAAGACGGTTGTTCGCCGGCAGGTTTGTATCACCACTGAGCTCAAATCCGTTTTCTGTCGCCAGTTGAATCATGTCGCGATCGTCCCGAATGCCCATTGCCGGATTCTGTGCCCGCAGCTGCTTATCGAACATCGCATTTCCCTCAGAGGTGTATTGTCCGTCTTTATTGAAAGGACCGTAGACGATGAGACGACCGTTTTGTCCGAGTAGCTCCGATGCGCCGCCAACCATTGCCCTGACTGCCGCCCAGGACATGATATGGGCCGTATTCGCAGTGTATACACAATCCGCATTAACCGATGGCCATTCACCCTCGACATCGATCAGCAGCGGTCCACTGATATTCGAAAGACCGGCAAAGTCTATCCACGATTTGATGCCGGCATGATTGACCTCAAGGTCCGAGCATATCCAGTGCACCGCAGGCAGCGCTCTTGCAAAATGTTCGGCGTGCTGGCCGGTTCCGGATCCAATCTCAAGCACAGTTTCTTTGTTTCGCAGCAGGTTTTTAAGCTGCCGCAGAATCGGATCTTTGTTGCGATCAGCAGCTGCGCTGTAAGCATCGGGTCGGTGAGTCGGAGAAGACATGGGTCGGTCGCACGATCTATTGGTTGCGGTCCGAATTCAGGGATTCGGCAGCCTTTAGCTTTTCGTCTCTTGCCAGCGAACACACATCCGAGTTCGCAGTACTTCGATCGAACAACCCCTGCGCAATCAGTGACAATCCTCCGGATGCGATTGCGGCCCCTATGGCTACTCCGGACTGCAGTAAACCGGCGCCGTCCGTCTGAATTTCGGGACTGGAGAGCGTACCCCCCAGGCGGATCAGTTTTGCGACGGAATTGGTGTTGATACCGAACCCTTTTCGGGCTTTGGTCCGAAGTGCAAAACTCAGTTTTTCGTCCCTGAGATCCACCGAACCGCCACCGAGTACGGTAACTCGATTGGTGCGGAACGCAAACCCCCTTTTATTGCTGGCGACCCCATTGCGGACGTTAAAGTGAAGTGCACCACATTCCACGGTCCGGACATTGGAATTGTCATCAAACGGATTGATGGTCTCCAGCACGGTGGAGAACAGATCACCACCTATAAGGTCCAGATTGCCACTTTTGGTCTCAGCGTCGTTCACCCACAACGTCAGCGATCCGTTACTGCCCGCGGCAATTTCAGCGATGGATGTCCCCGCACCGCTTAAGTTAATGTCCACCCCCATTTTCCCGCCGGTAAGCAACTCGTTTTTTTGCAGTGGCACGAATCGATTGGAATCCAGCTCCGCACCCAGCACTTCTATCGATATCTGATTGGTTTCATTGCTGCGATAATTCGCAAGCGATGCGGTAAATTCCCCGGAGCCCATTTGTCCTTTTATCTCGGCATCGAGTTGACCTTTTCCGAAGGTCGCAGACAACGCCATCTCGTCGAGTTCAATTTGCGGGCCGGTAAATCGACCGGCTTCAAATCCAACACGACCCTGCCACCGTTCTAACCATTCCAGCGGCAGTGGATTCGAAGAGAACAGTTTTGTCTTCTGAGGGCCCTGTTCTTTTTTGCCACTCTCGCGAAAAGCGACCAGATCCAGGTTCGACGACGTGAGTTCCGCCACCAGCGTAGATTGAATGTGACTCTCTGTCGGCAGCAGGAACGACACATCTCCGCTTAAGTCGCTCTCACCCAGCCGAATTTCACCGCTGACTTTAGATTGCGCCGCGTCACTGCTTACCTGAGCGTCGACTTCCAGAGGAACATTCTGCTGCAGCTTCAGAGGTTCGAGCACCGTCAGTTGACGCGCGTCGTCGATACGACCATCTATATTAAGCTTCTCGATATGCAGCGGTTGCATCGATCGGATCGAACCATTCAGCGAAACGTCTAGATCACCCCGATTCAAACGGGCATCCACACGCGTATTGACAGGTTTCCAGCCATCAAATGCTGTGTCCACAGATCCTGAGACATGTGCCAGACCGGTTGTGGACTGAATTCGATCAGCTACTCTGATCAGACTGTTGGGGACGTCGGCATCAAGTTGAATGTTTACGTTCGCCGCACCGCGGTTTAAATCAACAACGTTGGATTCCAGCGCCCACGCTTCATCCTCCCCGTTGGCCCGAAGGGACTGCAGACTGTGAGCGTCGTCCAGTTTGACGTAGCGGGCCTTTGCAGACAGAGGGAAAACCGCAGTATCGAGCACGTCGAGCGTGCTCTCTGTCGGTGACTCGAGACCGTCGGGCCAGTCTCGTAAATCAAGCTCAAGCATTGCCTCAATCGGAAAAGCATCGGACAGCTCCGCGCGGCCGGATTTGATCGCAAGTTCCGCAAACGGACTGATCAACTGACCCTGTATGTTTTGCAGCGTATAAGGCGTATCCTGTGATTTAACCAGGTCTGCGGTGAGCCGGGTCTGATCCACGTGGGGCAGAACCCACTGCGACAGCCAGGGTGACCCATGCAGGTCGGCGACATCTGCTTCAATGCTCAGGTTAAGAGACTCTAAGGTCTTTGACTCATCGGAACCCAGATCGGCCGTGGCCTGCCCTGAGGCAGATAGATTCCCCTTTGACGAGCGGAACTGCAGTGTGTTTAGAGTGTAAGCCAGACGATCATCGTTCAGAGCCACTGCAAGATCGAGCTGCGTATCCGATTGTCCCACCCATCTCAGTGCATCTGAAAAAGAAGACTCAGCACTTGATGTTAAATAGGTGGATAACCATGACAGATCACGACTCGTTGCAGTCAGTTTCAACTCCCCGCTCCACCGGGCGTCGAGATTTTCCATATTTCCGACCAGCTCGGCGTCGAGATCGTCTCCCGTTGAAGTCAATCTGAGATCCTTGAGTACTATTCCATCATCACGGTAGACGAGATCTGCTGCACCGTCGATGGCATCCAGCGCCGGTAACTCAAGTCCGAATATCGTACCAAGGTCCGAAAGATTGCTGACCTCGGCGCGAAGGCGTATCGATGAAGACAGTGATTCCGAATTGACGATATCTCCCTGTTGCAAAATCAGCCTGCCGCCCGGAAGGTCGACATTACCGGCTTCTACGGTGATTACCGGTGATTTAACGCTACCGGTCAGTGCAAGTTGCAAATCCACTGAGCCGCCGCCGCTCAGAGACGACTCGGTCAGTTGCTCGAGGTCAACGGGGCCAGTGGCATTCAGCTGCAAATCAAGTCCCGACATCGTTACAACCTTGTCAATCTGACCACTGGTCTCAATCGGGACACCGTTCCAGCTGCTCTGCAGGTTAAACGAATCGACGCTCATCGATTCGAAGCTGTCGGGCTGGCTTACCGCAAAACTGAACTCCGCCCTGCCGAACTGTGTCAACGGCCCGCGACGGGTCCGACTAAACTCACTAACGTCGAGAACTTCTCCATCCAGTTGCATCGCAACGCCTTGCCACTGAAGCGGCTTTTCTGCATTCCCGGTAATACGCAATGTACTCTTGGCCTGACCGAGCAGCGCGTCCAGTCTGAAGTCTGCTGACGCGCCGGACACAAGCGAATCGAAATCGGCGGTCTCAAGTGTCAGATCAACAGAAATGCCGTCGACCCGACCATTCAGCTGGCCTTGTGTGACTGACTCACCACTGGCCACAGTCGCTGTATCGATCTGGAGTTTGTCAACCTCTATTCGGGATTCTGACCGCGAACTGGTGATAGACACTGTTGCGTCCTGAACGATGACCTGATCGAGTTGTAACCAGGTCGGTACCTGAAGGCCGCTTTCGGACGAGGGGTCTGTTGTTTTATCACTATTGAAATCCCAGTTGCTTCCACCGGCTGCATTTTCGACGACGTCCAGGTCCAGACCCTCGACAAGAACTTTCCGAATTCTCCACTTGCCATTAAAAATACCCTGCCAGTCATGGTCAATCAGCACTTTGCTGACTTCAAGGGCCCACGGTGACTCCGCCCATTTGGCATTTTGAAACCGGACCTTTTCAACAACCAGCTGCAGACCTTTGTCGTAGACCAGTGATACCGGTCCTTCAATGTGCAGTTCCCGACCTGTTTGTTGTTTAACAAAATTCTGCGTCCATTGCCGATAACGACTGGAATCCAGCATCAGGAACGTCGCTGTAACGGCACACAGGATCACCAGCAGGGTAATCAGAACCCACTTCAGCACACCACCGGTCTGGCGATCAGGCTTTGTGGATGTGACTACTGACACAGCTGAGAATTTTTTACCTGGAAACATCAGTTCAAGTTCAAAGGGTACCCGAGGTTGTTGAACACAGAATGAAAACACGTCACGCGGAAAACAAACAGGAATCCCGCGCCATCCATTTTTTGCGGACACAAAGCATTAAATCCGAATTAAACGCAACGCAGACACAC
>JBCCGE010000082.1:0-14236 GCA_039029455.1 Pseudomonadota bacterium
ATCGGTAGTGAGGGAGAGCTGAAATTCCCGGTGGCAAAGTTATAGACCTTGGTTTTGAAATTGGTAGATATGGATCCATCGTTTGCGTGACGTGGGTACTCTCCAGGAATCAAATCCGCTATCCAGTCTGGCACCAGGAATCCAACCATTTCAGCAATGGGTTTCATTTTGTACCAGAGCAGCGGGAACCCTTTGTACCCGACATCAGGGTCAGCCATTCTGGCAAAAGTTCGCAACGTATCGGACGGTTTCGGCAACCAGCGCCCTGAACCCTGTTCTGAACAGGCGTTGTTGCCGGCCTGTATATCGCCACCGGGCATCGCGATCGCGTCGATCCACAGCAGAGCACCCTGCTGATCACGCTTGACATCTTCGAGATTGACCAGCGCCTGCTCGACCGGTTGGATGACGGACTGAGGAAAAATTTTCCCGTCATCTATCCTTTTGTAAATTTTGTCGACCTGTTTGACAAACTCTTTGCGACTTGCAACTGCGCTTTCATCACCGCTTTCGTCAATCTGAAAAGATTTGATGCGATTTTTGAGTGCATCGAGTCGGGCCGTCAACAGTGGGCCATTGTTTTTGGTCGCCGAAAACTCCTTGGCAATTTCTTCCAAAGTCACACTCGCCGCATCGAACTTGCGACCGCGTTCAGTTTCCGGAAGTGGTGGGATTTCCACATGAGACCGACCCCACCCGGGTTGTGCCTGTGCGTTTTCCTGAGCCTCTGGATCGGGATCCCCAGAGTAGTCGTCTGACGCCATATTGGCGGCCACTTCATCAATCCGTTGAGCGATCTCTCGAAACTTGGCGACAGCGGTGTCCTCTACGATGGCGGGATCAGCCTGCACCGCAAGCACCGAGTCCATTTCAGCCAGAATATCGCTCAATTCGGACCGATCCGACTCATTAAAACCAATAGAGTCGAGTCTTTCTCTAAGCAGGTTTATCTGATTGCCATCTCTGGCGAGCAACTGTGTCCCCTGCAGGAGTCGATTGTCATCAAACGGGAACGCCCGCCGCATGGGAACGACCGCACGATTAACCTTGGCGACCTGACACAGTTCATTCGCCGCGCTCGGGAAATACGATCGTGCCGCATCCCAGGAAAACCACAACCAGAGTATCAGTACGCTTGAAACACCGGCAACAACCCAGTGCCAACCCCCCAGAGCGCGACTCGGGTTGCCAAACACAGCATCGGTTTTTTCGGTACGAATAATTTTTCGCCCGTAATAAATTGACCAGATTACGGCTGCAATAAAAACAACAAAAAGTATTCCGACTATCATACGTTTATAACCTTATCGTTAAGTCGCTGCGGCTTCTCAGGCCGCCTCTGTTTTTCCCATAATTTCTTCTTCCATGTTCCAGATCATGGAGAGAATTTCCTCTCTGGTGCTGATAAAGTGATCGCTGTTTTTGATCTCCCTTGGATCCTCCGTCAATCCTAATTCTGCGAAAGGTAAGCGATACTCCTTGTGCAAACGCCCCGGTCGAGGTGCCATCACAAACAACCGCTCACCCAGTAGCAAAGCCTCCTCAACAGAATGGGTGATGATCATGATGGTCTTGCCGGTTTCTTTCCAGATTTTCAAAACCAGTGTCTGCATTTTCTCCCGAGTTAGCGCATCGAGCGCCCCTAGTGGTTCATCCATCAGTATCAAATCCGGATCGTTGATCAGACATCGCGCAAGCGCGACCCTCTGCTGCATGCCACCGGACAGCTGATATGTTGGCGTGTTACCAAAACCCTGCAATCCGACAATTTCCAGCCACTCTTCTACTTTTTTCGCCGTATCGGTTTTATCCGCATTTTTCATGCGCAGCCCAAAATTGACATTTTCAGCGACGGTTAGCCACTCAAACAAAGCACCCTGTTGAAACACCATACCGCGATCCACACCCGGTCCATCTATTTCGTGCTCTCCAAGGGTGATTGATCCGCCTGTAGGTCGTAAAAAACCGGCGATGATATTCAGAAGCGTTGTTTTCCCGCATCCGGATGGTCCGAGAACCGACAACAGTTCGCCTTTTTTTAGAGTAAATGTTACGTCCTTCAGGGCATGCACGGAATCCCCTGATGGCATCGTAAAAACCATATTCAGATTGTCTGAAATCAGATCGCTCATTTTAGTTGTCACTCAGATTGCCATTGGTGAATGCTAAAAAAATAGCAGGTGATGACTGGGTCGTATCACCTGCTATTTTCAAGTTGTGATGAGGTTTCCATCGCCTGACGCGAAGGTCCCCACTAAACCTCTGTTACTTCAGGAACGAGGTGTCAATAACTACGCCGTAGTCGTCGAGTGCCGGATTCTCAGCGGTTGCAAACGCGCCCCCAACAACTCCAATGGCCACGTCAGCCATACCACCATCGTTGAAGTACTCGTTCAACTGCTGATCCGCGGTGGGGAATACAAAGTCAGCCATCTGAGCATTTGTCGCTTCAAGAGAGAGACCCGCATCTTTTGCAATAGCGTCGAGGTCAGCATTTCCCGCTGCAAAAGTAGCATTCGAATCATGCGTAACCTGGAGAAAGGTTCGAACCAGATCCGGGTTCTCCTGAGCAAATTTCTCGGTAACAGAAACAACGTCAAAACTGATAATCCCTGCAGCTTCTTTGTCTGCTGGCGACATCAACGCTGCACCTGCTTCGTACATTTTGGCCATAGAATCCGCACCGAATCCGCAAGCCATAGAAACCGCACCGTCAGCCAGTGAAACCGCAGCGTCAGCAGGCACCTGATCAATCACGTTGACCTTGCTGACATCAACGTCAAGTGCTCGCATCATCATACGAAAGCTGTAGTCGGCCATTGTCGCCAGCGGAACAGCGACCGCTTTTCCTTCCAGCTCAGATGCATTCGACTTGTCAATGCCCTCGCCATTTCGAACCACGCAGTCGTTTGCAGGGTACTGCACCGCGATCGAGACCAGTTTCAGCGGCGCGCCTGCGTTTACGGCGTTGATGAAAGGCGCCAGTCCCTGACTGTAGGAAATATCGATGTCGCCAGCCAACATAGCTTCCGTCATCTGCGTGCCAGCATCAAAGTTGGTCCAGTTAACGGGGACACCCATGGCGTCATCGTAAGATTTTTCTACTTTCGCTTGCTGGTTTGGCGTCGCCCACTCCAGAAAGAAAGCGACATTGACTTCATCAGCTGCCTGTGCGGAAGCCGTCATGGCCGCTGCCACGGCGACAGCCGACATAGACTTTGTGAAAGATTTAAGTGAATTCATTGTTACTCCAAAAAATTAGATATTAAATCGCCAAAATACTGACGACTTGTATTGTTATGTCACGCTGATTGAGCGTAAATCCTGCTGCATTGAGTGCAACGGGAAGATCATAACACGCACGATGGCGATGAATCGTAGGTCCAGTCGCTCGGATATCCGTGAGCCAGCCATCGAGTCCCGAGCCTTAGAATGAGCCCGGTTCTCGTGGAGATGACCGACGATTTGCCAATGAATCCAATTATTTACCATGTATTCAGAGCCTGCAAGGCAAATACGCATTGGGGTATGATCTTCGTTGAACAATTTCAGTATAGCTCCGTTCACAGATGAGCACACCAAACAAGCGATCAGGTCGCCGCCGATCGGCGTCAGCACAGACTCCCGTTCGACCCCCGCTTTCTCTGCCAGGCCTGCCGGCGAACCGACTGCACGTGCTCGATCAGTCGGATTTGCAGCAAATATACGGCGCAGTGATCTCGATTCTCGAAAAAACCGGACTTGGTCTTGCCCCATCCTTTGTAGTGGATCGCGTGAAAAAGGCCGGTGGGTACACAAACCAGGAGAACCGCCTCTGCTTTCCCGAAAAGCTGGTTGAAGAGTCCATTGCAGGGATTTCAAAAGGTATCACCCTTTACGGCCGTCAACAAAGCCTGAATATGGAGTTGTCGGGCGGGAACGTATACTGCGGCACCGGGGGCGCCGCCCCGCTGCTTCTGGATACCGAAACCGATCAATACAGGGATTCCAGCCTTCGCGACCTCTACAATGTCGCCAGACTGGTCGATGATCTCGACAACGTTCATTTTCTTAGCCGACCACTGGTCGCGAGAGACATGCCGACGGAACAGGCGATGGATATCAACACCGCCTATGCCTGTCTGGCGGGTTCCAGCAAACACGTCTGCGTCAGTGCCAGCAACGGAGAAAATGCGCAGTCAATCGCTGATCTGTGCCACATCGTTGCGGGATCAGCGGACGCGTTCAGGCGTGCACCTTTCCTTTCTCTTCACGTGAACCACGTCACCCCGCCGCTGCGATTCGGTGAGGAGGCCTGTGAAGTCCTCAAGGTTGGTGCAGAGAACCACATACCCGTGCACTGTAATATCTTCGGTCAGGTTGGCGCTTCATCGCCGGTTACATTTGCCGGCGCCATCGCACAAACTGCCGCTGAATCAATTGCAGGCATGATTTATTGCTGGCTGATTAATCCTGAGGTTAAACTGATTTTCGGTCCGCGGCCCATGATTACGGACCTGAGAACAGGCGGAATGGCGGGCGGTGCCGGTGAACAGGGCATGATCATCGCAGCGATGACCCAGGTTGCACGCTATTTCGGATTCAGCAACAGCTGTATCGCAGGGGCAGCGGACAGCAAAATCGCGGATGCTCAAAGCGGCCACGAGAAAAGTTTCACCGTCAACATGGCCGCGCAGTCCGGCTGCAATCTGATCACTCAGGCCTGCGGTATGCAGGCCGGCTTAATGGGGGTCTCTCTGGAAAGCTACATCATCGACAATGACATGCTCGGCGGCATTATGAGCAGCCTGAGACCCCTTCCGGTCAATGAATCAACTCTCGCAACAGACTTGATTGACTCTGTGGTAAATGGCCCCGCTCACTTCCTGGGAGAGGCATCTACCATTAATCGAATGAAATCAGATTTTGAGTACCCGCAAGTCGCGGATCGCAGAAGTGTGACTGAATGGCAACAGGAAGGCAGCGAGGACATTCGGGCAAAAGCACGGCGTTTGGTTCAGGAGTCACTGCAAAAACCGGATGTCAATCATATCCCTGCCGACATCGATGAGCACATTCGGTCACGATTCGACATCCGACTCGCTATCGGGCGTTAGTTGTGTACTTTCAGCGTAACGGCGAATCGTCGCCAGAAACTCTGCCCCAAATTTCTTCAGCTTGGCCTCACCGATGCCCGATATCGCCAATAGCTCGGATTCCCGACTGGGCCTGGAGTGCAGCATCTCCCTGAGTGTGCGATCGTGAAACACCATATAGGGAGGAATACCGTACTCTGCGGCCAGAGAGCTTCTCTTGTCTTTCAATGCCACCCATAGCGGTTCATCATCCGAGTCAACGGACTGAATCGATCGCTTTTTTGGCGTCGGGGTTTTCTCGAAACTGTCCAGCCGGAAATTCAGAGTGATCTCGTTTCGAAACACTTTTCTGGCCTGGTTCGTAAGCTTCAGGGCACCAAATGCCCCCGGGTCGGGAAACAGAAATCCGCCAACGATCAACTGCCGCACCACGGAACGCCACTCGTTTTGATTGAGATGTTCCCCGATTTGCCACGTCGAAATTTTATCGTGCCCGTATTGCACCACTTTGTCTGATGATTTTCCTCTGAGGACGTCGATAAGGTGGGCAGCTCCGAATCTCTGTCCGGTGCGATAGACACACGACAGAAAACGCTGACAGTCCACAGTAGCATCCCAGGTTTTCACCGGTTTGAGACAGGTGTCACAATTCCCGCAACGTGAATCCCGCTTTTCCCCAAAATAGGACAGCAGCGTTTTTCGACGGCATCCGGTTGACTCACACCAACCGAGGAGTGCATCCAGTTTAGAACGCTCATGCTGTTTGAATTCGTCCGATGAGTCGCCACTCTCGATCATTCGGTTCCTCTGCACCACATCCTGCAAACCGTAAACCATCCAGGCTTCAGCCGGCTCGCCATCACGACCTGCTCTTCCCGTCTCCTGATAATAGGATTCCATACTACCGGGCAGATCGAGATGTGCAACGAAACGAACATCGGGCTTGTCGATCCCCATACCAAATGCAATTGTCGCCACAATAACGATTCCGTCTTCGGCGAGGAAGCGCTTCTGGTGTTCGGTCCGTGACTGATCATCCAGACCGGCGTGATACGGCAATGCCTTAAAACCGCTGTCAACGAGCCAGCGCGCAGTCGCCTCAACCTTTTTCCTGGAAAGACAGTAGACAATCCCACTCATACCGTGCATTCCGGCCAGGAACAGGCGCAACTGGGCTTTACTGTCAGACTTGGGAGCGACTGTATACCGGATATTCGGTCGATCGAAGCTTTCGATAAAGACTTCTGCACCATCGAGCGCAAGATTTTCCAGAATCTCGCGTCGCGACACTTCAGTTGCTGTCGCCGTCAGTGCAATTCTGGGCACACCGGGAAAGAAACGAGGCAATTGTCCCAGCAGAAGATAGTCTTTCCTGAAATCATGCCCCCACTGCGATACACAGTGCGCCTCATCGATCGCGATCGCAGAGATGCTCAGCTGGCTTAACCATTGCAGCGTTCCGTCCTGCATTAAACGTTCAGGTGCGATGTAGACAATATCGATCTCGCCCCGATTCAGGGACTCGGTGACTTCTCGCCTTTCAGTCAGCGAAAGAGACGAATTAAGAAATGCGGCGCGAATCCCAAGCTGCTGAAGCGCCGCCACCTGATCCTGCATCAAGGCAATTAAAGGCGACACTACCAATCCCATACCGCTGCGAATCAGAGACGGAATTTGATAACACATTGACTTGCCGCCACCGGTAGGCATCAGGACGAGGGCATTCTTGCCTTCAGTCACCGCAGCAATAATTGCCTGCTGGTGACCTCTGAACTGTTCAAAGCCGAACGTTTTCTGAAGGATGTCCTGCGCCTTGGTGCGGACGTCAACATTGGGGGCAGCTGGCATTGGATCCGATGATCAGACAGTCTGACTAAAAACTGCCTGATCATCGGATCCAAAATCTTCTGCAGGACGCCTGTGTTTCCGGTAACCGTTTTTCCACTGTTTTTTCCGATCCGTCTGAATCGCAGCGTGTTGAAAACTTCGGGCGTGTTTTGCCACCCAGTTGCGTGTCGGTTTGTGCGCCGGGCTACCAGCTTCTATTTTGGTTTTCTTGTTCATGGTTTACTCCAGTTGTGGAACGCGGCGGATTTTAGCGACTGGAGGTATGAGACTCCAGTTTATCGATAAAGAAAAGAGTGCCCGCAGCCACACCGATTGGCATTATCAGAAAATTCAAAACCGGTAGTAAAGTCAGCAGAAAAATCGGGGTGCCGAAACCCAGCACACTGAGTCTTCTCGTTCTTAATTGTCGTATGACATCCGAAAAGTACAGATCACGGTTGCCCATCGGATACTCGGAATATTCAACGCCCATGATCCAGATTCCGAAACAGACCCATAGAATTGGCGCAAGAGTATTCAGGACGGGAATAAACGAGACAATCACCAACAACAGAATCCACTTTAGTTGATAGAGCAGTTTTCTGCATTCGCTCCACGGCGTTCGTCGAATCAATCGCAACAGTTCCGACCCTGATGGCAACTCCGGCGGCGGCTTTGCAGTAACCTTCGCTTCGATTCGTGCCGACAACAGCGAATTAAACGGTGCCGCAATAAAATTGGCCACAACCGAAAAGCCAAAATAAATCACGGAGGCCAGCAACACAACGATCATCGGTATCAGCATCCACTCAAGCCAGTGCAGCCATGTCGGAAGACGCTCGGTCATCCATTCACCAATCACTTCAGCGGCATTCAGAAAAAACACGATCGCCAGCGAGAAGATAACCGTATTGATACATACCGGTATCCAGACATAACGACGAATCCCCGGAGCAAAAAGTAACGGCAAAGACTGGCGCAGGTAGTGAACGCCCTTAAGCAGCGATTCCAAGTTGCGATTGCCGGTTTCGCCTACAGTCAGATTTACAGCTACTCGTCAAGAAAACGCACCGACCCGATATAGGGCAGATTGCGGTTTCTCTGCGCATAGTCAATACCGTATCCCACCACAAATTTGTCCGGAATCTCGAATCCAACCAGATCAGCTCGAACATCAACTTCTCGTCTCGAGGGCTTGTCCAGCAGTGCACAGACCATCATCCGGGCCGGCTGCCGGGACTTCAGCAGCGTGACTACATGCTGAAGTGTGTAACCTGTATCGACGATATCTTCAACAACCAGAACGTCCTTGCCCTCAATTTCACCCCGAAGATCTTTCATAATGCGCACTTCCCGTGATGATTCGATGGAATCGTCATAGGAGGAGGTTTCAAGAAAATCCACTTCTACAGGTAGTTCTAGCTCACGCACTAAGTCCGCAATAAACATGAACGATCCGCGCAGCAGTCCAATGACAATCAGTTTCTCGGTATCTTCGAAGTAAACGGCTATTTCCCTGGCCAGAATTTCGACCCGGGCAGCAATCGATTTCGCGGATATGAGGTCGTCAACGACGTATTTTTTTTGGCTCATTTGTTGATACTTGCAAAGCGAATCCAGTAAATTGTACTCAATGCGCATCGACATTGCCGAATCATGGTGGCGGACGGTTCGCAACTCATATTTTCTGAAAACGCACCTAAATGCGCACTCTCGATACTCATCAGGTAGACGGTGAAAACACACCGATTCTGTTGCATGAATGCTACGGACTGGACAAAGACAGCTTCAGAGACCAATTGGAGGCTGTTTTTGAAAAGCACCCGGAAGTTTTCGTGGTCCCAATGTCGGGTCTTTCGGCCGGAGGTGGCGTATTTCAGTCTATGTCAAAACGCGAGGGCATCATCGGCATTCAGCTGCCGGCAATAGCCGATCCGGAGGTTCGATACACCAGCCGAATCGAACTCTCGGCACTGCACCTGAATGAAATTCAGATTGACACCCGAAATCGTCGGGTGGGAGCCGGCGCAGGCGTTACTCTAGGCCAGCTAAATAACGCGATCCGGGACTATGTGGGTCAACACTATCGAGTCCTGGGCGCTGATCTGACCAGTTATACATACGCTCAGGTCGGGTCAACTTTTATGACCGGCGGCATGGGGCCGCAACGCAGATACTTCTCTGACAGCGTCGAATCCATTGAACTGTTTGACGGCAGTGATTTCCGCCAAATTGAAGCGTCAGATTTAATCGGACTTGCGGGAACCTATGGATGGACTGGCTTAGTGACCGCTATATGCTGTCGCTATGTCGAGACCCCTGCCAACGAGATCGCTTTCGCGATCCCCGTTAACAGCAGTCCCGAAATTCTCGCCGGTCTGCTGGCGTCACTTGGGCGGTTCTGCTATCCGACGGAAGTGTCGGGGGTAATCACCAATAAAGAATCATCGGATACCGTACTGCTGGGACTTGAGCACATAACGCTGGAGTCCATGGGACCCATGCTCAAAGGTGAGCTCGATGGCAGCATTCGACGACGTGCCGAGTCACTTGTCGATAAATGCCAGCGTGCCAACGCAGACAGTCTTGTATTTGTAAACGGATTCACCGACGGCACCCTAAGTGACGCGATCTCAGAATTAGCTGACGACTCGCCTGCAGACGAGATTTCGATCGCTGGCATTTCACTGGATCACTCCGAAGTATTCGCAGATGCAGAGGAAATGCGGAGCCTTCGCGAATCCGTACCTTATGCTGCACGCAATCGTCTGCCAACCGGCGCATTCGTCTATAAAAACCATACCGACGCCACGATCCGAATTTCGCCGGACGATATTCAGAATCAAGCAGAAGACATCTGGAGAATAAACTGCAAATACGTCGACTCCGTAAGTAACTATTTCAGCGAGAACAGCCAAATTCGCGGCGACCTGCTGGTCTATGGCCATCTCAACCCTTACGGGATTGACCCGCACAATCGAGTGACAATGGCGTGTGATTCAGAACAAGAATACACGCACTCAGTCGCGAAGCTGGAGTGTTTCAGAGAACAGTACTACATCGATCTGGCTCATTTTTGCGCGTCGTGCAGCGCGCAGTTCATTGGAGGTGAGAAAGGGGCAGCATCGGAGGCGGAAATGCTCACTGCGTGGGGAAATTCAGTGCCCACTCCTGAGCAGGTGGCGGTCAAACTGACCGCACAGCGTCGGGAAATCAGTCGTGCAAAACCAGCGTTCAGCTGGCGAGCGTTCGAACCCTATACCGTTTAGACGATCAGCCGTTATTTCGATTCGAGGATCGCAAATCAATCTCTGCTGACTGGTGCATTTCCAGTTGGAGTCGCTGCCCCGGCGCATCATCGCAGGCGTGCGCTCTGGCAACGTCTTCATTCAGATCCGCCCCAAGACCCGGTGCCAGCGGCGGCAGAATATAGCCGTCCTGCCACTCAATCGGATTGCTGAGCAATTCTGCGTACATTCCCTTAAACGTCTGCATCGACTCCTGAATGAGGAAGTTGGGGCTACAGGTTGCCAGCTGAATATTTGCAAGCGCTGCAAACGGACCACAATACAGATGGGGTGCAATCTGGGCATTGTATGCTTCCGCAAGAGCCGCAATTTTTTTGCTTTCGAGGATCCCACCTGAACGCCCAAGATCCGGTTGCAGGATGGCAACACCGGCGTCAAGCGCACGTTTGAAATCGTATTTGGATGTCAGCCTCTCTCCGGTTGCAACCGGGATCGATGTTGCCTCCACCACACGCGCAAAGCTGTCAAAACCATCCGGTGGACAGGGCTCTTCGAACCAGAGCGGCAGGTAAGGTTCGAGCAATCCGGCGAGTCGAATCGCAGACGCTGTTGTCATTTGACCATGAGTGCCGAACAGTAGATCAGCCTGATCACCAACAGCCTCTCGAATACGTTGGCAGAATGTTGCGCTCAATTCCATCTTCGGTACGCTGGCCATATAACCGCCAATGACCGCATACGGTCCCACCGGATCAAACTTTACCGCGGTGAAGCCCTGAGATACGTATCGTGCTGCCATCTCGGCTGCAGTATCGGGGTCCTCGTAAACGCTGGCATCTATTTCCGCTGGATACAGACTGTCTACATTTTCAGGATACAAATACGTATACGACCGTAACCTTTCGTGTACTTTGCCGCCCAGCAGGTTATACACGGGTTGATCAAGCGCTTTACCGACAATATCCCAGCACGCCATTTCGAGTCCCGACAGAATTCCACCAATGGACAAGTCAGGTCGACCCGAAAAACCCGCACTGTAGATACGACGCGTGTGCATCTCGGTATCAAACGGACTTTCATCCACCAGATACCGGGCGAACGTATCTTCAATCATACGACAGGTCACCATTGGTCCGTACTGCACGCCGTAGACTTCTCCGTAGCCGGTAATACCGTCGTCTGTGGTGAGCTTCAGGAAAACCCAATACGTACCGCCAATCCCTGGAGAAGGATTTTTAACTGCAAATGTCTCTATGTCGGTCAACTTCATCGGTCAGGAGGTCTCCGGACCAATTGCGCGGAAGTGTAGCGACAGCCGCAGAGTTTTCCTACGCCATTCGCCAATAAAATCTCGCATTTTCGGATGACGACGGTACAATTAGCTGCTTTTTTCCAGCGGGGAAACAGCTATGGCGACATCAGTGGCCGTTGTCATGGGGTCCAGAAGTGACTGGGAGACCATGAAGTCTGCATGCGATATTCTGGATGATCTTGAAGTGCCCTACCATTGCGAGGTTGTGTCAGCACACAGGACACCTGAAAAAATGCATCAGTTCGCAAAACAGGCAAAAGCTAACGGGTTCAAAATTATTATCGCCGGCGCCGGTGGTGCAGCTCATCTGCCTGGAATGATTGCCGCCAGCACACCACTGCCCGTTCTGGGCGTACCGATACAAAGCAAAGCGCTTAACGGACTCGACAGCCTGCTTTCAATTGTTCAAATGCCGAAGGGCGTTGCCGTGGGGACTTTGGCTATAGGGACGTCCGGTGCCATCAATGCCGGTCTGCTGGCCTGTCAGATTCTGGCCATCAATGACAACTCTCTGGCAAACCGTGTGGATGACTGGCGCGAACGAGCGCGTAATCAGGTTGAAGAACACAGCGACCCTCGTCTCCCAGCCTGACCGTGCAATGAAAAATGTTCTGGTGGTAGGCGCAGGTCAGCTTGGCCTGATGATGGCCTGCTCGGCTGCGAGACTGGGTGTTTCTGTGGACAGAATTGATCATGTCACGGGAGAAATTCTGCCGGGAACGTCGCAAAAGAGATTACCGGCTGCGGGCGATGATTTCAGCACTCAATACGATGTCATCACTGCAGAACTTGAGCATTTGTTGGGCAACCCGCTGGTGGAAAAGCTGCAGGAGCGTCCGAACTGGCTGAATCCGACCGCAATGGACCGCTTGCCCGCACGAGATTCGCAGAAAACGCTTTTGGATGACATTGGTGTTGCAACGTCTCCCTGGCGCAGGATAAATGGTCTGAACGACCTTGAGTCGGCTTTCGAAACGGTCGGCGAAGATCTGGTTGTAAAAACTATCCGCGATGGTTATGACGGCAAGGGTCAGTGGGTGGTCTCAGCTGGCCACCCAGCTGAATTCAGCGATGAAGCCTTTGGCAGGATAATCGCTGAAAAGAAAATTGCGTTCGATCGTGAGGTATCAATCGTTGGCGCCAGGTTTTCCGATGGTGAATGCTACTGTCTGCCTCTGGCAGAAAATTTCCACGACGAGGGCATGTTGCGATACACAATCGCACCCGCCGTTTGCGATAAACCTCTGGAACATCAGGCCAGACAGATGTTTGAGGCGGTGACCAGAGAACTGGGTTACACCGGTGTGCTGGCAATTGAATGTTTCGATGTCGACGGTCAGCTTATCGTCAATGAAATTGCACCACGCGTGCACAACAGTGGTCACTGGTCCCAGTCCGGAAGCACTGTCAGCCAGTTCGATCTTCACCTGCTCTCCATAACAGGGCTCTCCTGCCCACCACCGTCCGTTACCCGCCCAACGTTGATGTTGAATCTGATCGGTTGTGAATGGAACCCGGACTGGTGCGAATTACCTGATATCCAGATGTGGTGGTACGGAAAGAGCTACCGGGAGAATCGTAAGCTCGGGCACATCAATATTTCAGCCGACTCGCCGCATCAATTGATTCAAATCGCAGGCAATCTTCAGTCTTCTTTCGACACTCTGCATCAACAGATGCTGACACGCGCATTGAACCGCCTCACCGAGATCCAATGAAAATAGCCTCTATCGATGTTTTCCAGGTCGAACTGCCCTATTCGGGTGGAGTGTATCGACTCTCTCATGGGCGAGAATACACTGCCTTTGACGCCACGATCGTTCGTGTAACAACTGACTGCGGCTTAACAGGTTGGGGGGAGAGCACACCCTTTGGCAGCAACTATGTTGCCGCCCATGCCGAAGGCGTCCGATCCGGGATCGCTGAGATTGCGCCACATCTTCTCGGTCATGATCCGCGGCATCACGATCGCATCAATGACGCCATGGACCGATCTCTGGTCGGTCACTGGCATGCGAAAACACCTGTGGACGTAGCCTGTTGGGATATCCATGGCAAGTCGACAGGGATGCCTGTGTGCGACCTGCTGGGGGGGCGTATTGATCAGCCCCTCGCCGTCATTTCCTCAATCCACAGCGGCTCTCCGGAGGATATGCGGACTCGAGTCGCGGAACATCGTCATAAAGGTTACCGGGGACACTCGATAAAGATTGGCGCGCTCGACAGCGAAGGCGGTCCGTTGCTCGATGCCGAGCGAATACAGGCCTGTATGGCAGATCGACGAGAAGGGGAGTTCTTTCTGGTCGATGCGAATGGCGGAATGACGCCGGAGACGGCGTTGCGCATGATTAATGCACTGCCGGATGACGTTGATATCGTCCTGGAGGCACCCTGCTCGAGCTGGAGTGAGACTTTGAACCTGCGGCGTCGATGCCGTCTGCCGATTGTCCTCGACGAACTGGTCGATAGCGATCAATCCCTGATCAGTCTGATTCGTGAGGACGCTGCAGACGGATTTGGACTCAAAATCTCAAAATGTGGCGGTCTCACCCATGGTCGTCGTCATCGGGACATCGGAATCGCAGCCGGTCTGACCATGAGTATTCAGGATACCGTGGGATCTGAAATTGCATTCGCCGCAATCCTTCATCTCGGGCAGACCGTACCCCTGTGCCTGCAGCCGAAGTGAGAAGTTATGGGCTGATAATTACTAGTATACACAAACCGAGGCGCACCACTGTTTCAAGTATGTATGCTTGATTTGCATAAAATTC
>JBCCGE010000083.1:0-14028 GCA_039029455.1 Pseudomonadota bacterium
CGAATTGATCAGAATCTCAGCGTCAGGCTGGGATTCAAACGTCCACTAAATTTCATTAACGTTAATGAAATTTAGTGGACGTTTGAATCCCAGCCTGACGCTGAGATTCTGATCAATTCGAAATGTTGTCAATGGCTCGGCAAGACCAAAAGCATCCCCGCATTTCAGGAGTCTGTACCAGTAGTCCAGATCGATAACATAAGGCATTGCGCCATTGAATTGTCCAATGCTGTCGGAGTGTTCGCGCCGAAACAGCACCGCTCCGGGTTCACCGATAACGTTCGTTCCTGACAATATGCATTTTCTCACAATATCGCTGGCGGCATATCTTCGTTCAATTGAAGGCCCCGTATCCAGAATTCTATTACCGTTTTTGTTAATGATTGTGCGACGGCAAAACACCAGTGAAAGCCCATCCTGTTGATTTTCAAATGCGTTGACCTGCTTTCCTATGCAGCTTTCCTCGAGGGTATCGTCGGAGGGAAGTAGTTTGATGTATGTTCCGCCTGCCAGTTGAAGGACCTGGTTCCAGTTGCCTTCAAGTCCGAGTCTTTTTTCGGGATAAAAAACGGTAATAGATGCGTTCGGATTGGACGACTTTGTCGATTCAATAACCTCTCGTGTGCGATCGTCAGACGAATCATCTGAAATGATTAGTTCAATGTTGTCGTAATCCTGTCTCAAAACAGACTCAATTGTTTCCCGGATATAGGACTCGCAGTTATAAGAGGGTATACACACCGATACCAACGGTAGACCAGATCGCGAAGTCGGACGTTGCTTTGACACGTTTCGAACTGTGATGGCGTGGAGCTATGACGCTTACTTAAATAAACGACGACTTGTTGGACTTGTCGTAGCGCCGATGATCGCAAAACCCAAACCTGCAAGGATGATTAGCGGACCGGAGCTGGAGATCATAATTCTCGGTAAATTAGTCACTGACACCAGTACCAGCAGGTAAATAAACAATGATGAGCCGATAGCAGTTGCAAGTATTGACGACGAGCCCAATGTGAGTAATTTGTTCGGACCACGAAACATTGCGAAGCAAATCAAAAACAACGAGACCAGGAGTATCTGATAAAAGTGATCCCGATAGAATTCATACATCCGCTTTCTTTGTTCAGCGCGTCTCTGATCAATTCTGTTCAGTCCTGTCAAACGTCGTTCAGCGTGTGCGATTCTGGCGTATCCGTTATAGTGAAAATAGCGGGAAACATAGTATCGCCATAGGTTGTCGCCGCCGTGAAAAGCTTCGATATTGTCTTCTGTGTCGAAGAACCTGAATCTCACCAAACGACTGATTGATACCGGTATCGAATCGATGAATTTCGAATTCAGTTTATTGCTCCACTTCAGGTTGAAAATTAGTGGTGAGTTGCATTCGTGTTTGTGATCTGAGCAATAGCTTTCGATGTCATCGGCGATCTGCTTGTAGAACGCTTCCGACTGGGGATATGTAGTGTAATGCCCAAGCAAACCAACCGAATCCCGGATCACCCATGCAGCCTTTGCGCCTGGGACGCTGGGTCCGAAATGTTTGTAACTCTCCAAATCGGAATTCAGTAAGGGCGTGATAAGTTTTCTCGTCGACCCGCTGATCTTAAGCATTTTGTCTTTCGTTTCCAGGGTCAGGTGGTGGTTATAGGAATGGGGTTTAACCGACAGAGACAGGATGGCGTTTATCGCCCGAGAAAATTGCTCCGATTTAAAATCAACGGTTCCATAGAAATCGTATTCCTCATGGTTCTTCAAGGCAAAGGCGCTCCAGACCAATACAGGTATAAGCAGCACTGGAAGAACTGACTTCAGTGTTCTCACTGTCAGATTGCCTGCGCTGTGTTTATGAAAGGCGAAGAAGCACGCAATTGAGATAGCCAGAGGGACCAGCAGCCATATCGACTCCTCGCGGGTGTTCCATGCCAGAGCCAGACTGACTCCACACAGAACAGACCATCCCAGAGAATCACTTCTGTTGACGTTAGGTACAGAGGAGACAACCAGCAAAGAGCTCAGATAAGTGATGCAAAGAGGAAGATACAACTGCTGTCGCGTCGATCCAACCCAGAATTGTGATAGTGTGATTGGATTGAAAAGCAGGAGTACAAGCACGATAAGTGACAACCATGTGCGGCCCGAAATGCGAACCACCGCTGCATAAGCAATGACGCATGAGATGCAATACAGTAAATCTATGCCAAATCGCGGAGAGATTCCAAGTTGAGACAGCGCAGCCAGGAACAGAGGAAACACCGGGCCTTTTATCAGCGCCACACTATCGTACTCCCCAAACCAATTCCCTTCGAGAATAGAGACTGCCTTGGTTACAAACCAGGTCCCGTCATGAGGGCTGAGCATCGGGAACAAATAGCTCAGATCTGCTGTGAGCCAGAGACGGTATAGCGTCAGGCTGGCAACCAGAGCGAAGACAATCGTCAGCGACAGTTTATGCAAGGCATAATTCATTCTTTAACGCGTGCGCCGAGACCTCTGTGACGAACGGTGGACTATTCCAGCGCGTCAGAGGTCTTAAACAACAGCTCAGTGTGTGCAATTCTGTCTGACGGCCTGGAATGCATCCAGCTGCATCGTCGAAGTATTAATGCCTCGATCGCATGCGCGTCTTCAGACAATGTTTAAGCGGACATTGCCGGTCGTCGCCGTCGTTGTAAAAATATAATCAGCCCCAGCACCAGAAACGCCGGAATGTAAAACACCTCTTTCCAAACACGTCTATTTTTTGTCAGGACTTCGGAGACCTGGACCGGTTCGTCGCCATAAAAATCAAACGACTTGCCAATGGTTTCGAAATAGGGCGTTCCAGGAAATGGTTCTTCAATAATTGCACGCCCGTCCTCGACCATGACATTGAGTCCGGCCGTTTCCAGACGCTCCACAGCTTCAGCCTGATCATTCATCGGCACCAGAATCGTTGTAGATTCGATTTCACCGGAATCGAAATCGGGACCACTGACCACCATTGTCAGAACGCCTCCGGGTGTTGCCTGCCCAACAACTTCATAAATTTTCGACGGTTCATTATTGGAGAAGGGCGGTGACACACGGTCGAGCCAAAACCCGGGTCTGAACAGAGTGAAAGCGACCAGTAACAACGCGATCGACTCCCATTTCCGGTTTCGGGCCAGCATAAATCCCTGGGTCGCAGATGCAAATAGCATCATCGCAATCACTGCAACGATAAAGACAAATATTGCTTTAAGGGGTGATACATTAATCAGTAACAACTCAGTATTAAATATAAAAAGAAAAGGCAGCAATGCAGTGCGAATGTCGTAGGCAAACCCCTGAATACCTGTTTTTATCGGATCACCTTTGGAAATAGCCGCTGCAGCAAATGCCGCCAATCCTACCGGTGGGGTGTCGTCAGCCAGAATGCCAAAATAGAACACGAACAGATGCACTGCAATCAGCGGAACAATGAGGCCATTGGCCGCCCCGAGAGTGATTATGACCGGCGCCATCAGTGATGACACGACAATGTAGTTGGCAGTCGTCGGCAGCCCCATCCCCAGAATCAGGCTCATGATTGCCACCAGTAGGAGCATCACAATGAGATGGCCGCCGGATAGGAACTCGACAAATTCACCAACCACCTGATGCGCGCCGGTGAGTGAAATTGTGCCAACAATGATGCCGGCAGCACCCGTTGCGACCGCAATACTGATCATATTGCGGGAACCGGCCATCATTCCGTCCACCCAGTCGCGGTAACCTTTTCGAAACGCCGCGCCGTAATTACCGGAGCCGCGGAAGAAAGACTTAATTGCGTCCTGCGTAAAGGTCACGATAATCATCGCGATTGCGGCCCAGAATGCGGACAGCGCAGGGGACAGTCGCTCAATGACGATGCTCCAGATCAGGATAACAATCGGCAGAATGTAGTAAAGCCCGGTGAGGGCAGTCGCGCCTGCGTGCGGCAGTTCGGTGATCGGAGCATCGGGTGCATCAACTTCCAGATCGGGAAGATTCGATGCAAGCTTGAGCAGAAACAAATAAAACAATCCGCATCCGATTGCCACAACCGCGAATGCTGCATTGGGTATAGCGTCCTTGATCCAGCCCAGACCGTAGTACACCGCCATCCCCAGAATACCGATACCGATAAACCCCCCAAAGAAGCCCATTAGCTTGCGCGCGAAGGTGGTTGTTGAGGGCGGTTTCGGCAATCCTTTGAGCTGAAGTTTCATCGCTTCGAGATGCACGATGTAGAACAGGGCAATGTATGACACCAGAGCCGGAACCAGCGCGTGCTTTAATATTTGCTGGTAGCTGATACCGGTGAATTCTGCAATTAAAAATGCAGCGGCACCCATAACAGGTGGCGTAAGTTGACCGTTTGTGGATGAAGCCACCTCAACCGCTCCGGCTTTTTCCGCTGAAAACCCGGTGCGTTTCATCAGCGGTATGGTAAACGTGCCAGTGGTGACTGTGTTGGCGATGGATGAGCCGGAGTACATTCCACTCATAGCTGACGCCACCACGGCTGCTTTAGCGGGCCCACCTCTGAGATGACCCAGCAGGGCAAACGCAATTTTGATGAAAAAGTTTCCGGCGCCTGCCTTTTCAAGAATGGAACCGAACAGCACAAACAAAAAGATCAAAGATGCGGACACGCCCAGGGCGACACCGAAGACACCTTCATTCTGCATCCAGAAATGCCACATGGCCTTGCCGTAGGATGCGCCTTTCCACTGGATCGCTTCAGGCATCCAGTCAGAATTTCCGAAGAATACATACGACACAAAGACCGATGCCACGATCAGCAGGGGTAGCCCCAGCGCCCGGTATACGGTGATCCCTAGAACGAGCATACCCACAGTGGATGCAATAAGATCGCCGGATGTTGGCAGTCCGGCCCGCAATGCAATTTCGTTGCGCAAAAAGACGATGTATAGACACGATCCGACGCCCGCAATGGCGAGCAACCAGTCATACCAGGGAATGCTGGTGCGCGAGCTGCCCTTGAATAGTGGAAATGCCAGAGTGGCAAGAAAAATACCAAATGCCAGATGGATCAGACGGGCGTTGGAGTTGGTCACAATGACACTGATTCCAGTGACGTCGGTAAGCCAGAACGGTAAATTCGACGCAATATACAGTTGAAACAGGGCCCAGCCGAACAGCGTCCCCGCAAACAATTTTCCGGCCCATCCACTGGCCTGACGGCCACCCGATTCAACGGCCGCGAATTCCTCTAAGCTTGTGTCGTTATTGCTCCCCATTGTGTCCTCCCGTCTAGCATAGTTCGGTATTATTTTAACTGCCACTGACGATCATTGAAAATTCAGAACGCATTGCGAATGATTTCGCGAGCGACGGGCAGAATGAAAAAGCCCGCGAACAAGTCGCGGGCTTCGAGTTGGACGTTACATCCAGCCTCGTTCCTTGTAGTATTTCTCAGCCCCAGCATGTATCGGTGCGGAGAGAGAGTCTGAAATCATTTCACTTTCTTTCAGGTTAGCAAATGCCGGGTGCAGTTTTTTGAAATCATCGAAGTTTTCAAATACCGCTTTTACGACCGTATACACTACTTCTTCCGGAACCGAAGCGCTTGACACGAAGGTCGCACCAACACCAAAAGTCGCAATGTCCTGATCGTTGTTATACATGCCGGCTGGAATCGTGGCGGCACGATAGTACGGGTTGTCTGCTACCAGTTTATCGATCGCAGCACCCTCAACGCTGACGAGGTGTGCGTCGCAGGTCGCCAGTGATTCCTGGGTCAGAGCGGACGGGTGTCCGACGAGCCAGAAATATGCGTCAATCTTACCGTCACATACCGCCTGACCGGTTTCTGCAGATTTCATTTCTGCCGCCAGTTTGAGATCGCTGCGCTCCCAGCCAAGAGCCTCTTCAATAACTTCCCAGGTACCGCGTGTTCCGGATCCGGGGTTACCGATGTTGAGACGTTTGCCTTTGGCGTCTGTCAGCGTATTGATACCCGACGCATCACTGGCAATAACGGTGACAGGTTCCGGGTGGACTGAAAACACAGCGCGCAGGTCGCCGAATGCTCCGGCGTCTTCAAACTTTGAAGTGCCGTTGTAAGCGTGGTACTGCCAGTCGGATTGCGCAACACCAAATTCCAGCTCGCCGGCTTTGATGGTGTTGATGTTGTAGATGGACCCACCCGTTGACTCGGCCGAGCAACGAATGCCGTGATCTTTACGGTTTTTATTCACCAGTCGGCAAATTGCGCCACCCGTTGGATAGTAAACCCCGGTAACCCCTCCGGTCCCGATAGAGATGAACTGCTGATCTGCAGCAAGTGATGGCGTTGCATAAGCCACACTGCCTGCCAGAGCAGCGGCCAGTAATGTAATGGTTGGTTTTTTCATACCCGTAATCCTCGTAGTAAATGAAACAAATTCATAGTTTATTTGTTGTTAATGATGTCTGCTCATATATATGAGCTAACAACAAGTACCACACCAGAAACCCCGATGACGCATTCGCATCAAATCAGAGTCTCTATGTCCGATACCGATGAGACTACCGCAATCGCATTCGAAAAGTAAGGGAAAGATCCGAATAGAACTTTACGAATGTTTTAAGTTTTGTAATCAGCAACCCCGCAAAAAAATCAGCTGGCACAGAAGACTGAGAGGCCGGCTGACGTTTTTCAGTCAAAGTCAAATGCATCCAGATAACCAAACAGTGCGGCACTTCCTCCGGTATGAAGAAACACAACATTTGCTCCAGCAGCTATTCGACCATCTCGAATATAGTCTATCAATCCAGCAAGTCCTTTGCCGGAATAAACCGGATCCATCAGAATGGCTTCGTGTCGAGCCATCAGTGTGACTGCTTCGATCATGCTGTCTGTGGGCACGCCGTACCCGCCGCCGACGTAATTGGAATCTGCGATAACTTTGTCTCGTGAGACCACTCCGGGTATGCCCATGTGCTCGGCAGTTTCCGCCGCGAGTTTGTAGACGTTCTCTTCCTGAGCCTCTTTTTCGGCCCGTACGCTGATTCCGGTAAGCGGAATACCGGAATGGGTTGCTTCCAGACCAACAACGAGACCGGCCTGTGTGCCCGTGCTTCCTGTTGCGGTTACGAAGTGGTCGATTTTGAGTCCCTGATTGTTGGCTTGTGTCAGCGTTTCGATCGCGCAGTTCACGTATCCGAGTGCACCAATTGCATTGGAGCCACCACCGGGAACGATATAAGGCAACTTACCGCCAGCCTTTAATTCATCCGCGCGTGCCTCCATCGCTGCGTTCATGTCGGTGTCCTTTGGAAAATGAGTAACGTTTGCCCCAAACAGCCTGTCCAGAAAAACATTGCCGGATTTCAGATAGTCTCGCTGTGTGCTCTCGGTTCTGTTTTCCAGCAGAATTTCGCATTTCATGCCGAATTTCACAGCTGCGGCGGCCGTCTGCCGAGCATGATTGGACTGCACTGCGCCCTGTGTAATGACCGTATCCGCGCCTGCGTTGACAGCCTCTGCGATCAGAAACTCCAGCTTACGCGTTTTGTTGCCTCCGGTGCCGAGTCCGGTGCAGTCGTCACGCTTGATATAGATCTCCGGCCCGCCCAGGGCTTTACTTAAATTGGGAAGGTGTTCAAGCGGCGTAGGCAAATGAGCAAGATGGACTCGGGGGAATCTTGAAAGATGCATGATTTTTGTAGTTTCAGGGTTGGGTTATTTCAGGATGCACGCAGGCAATACGTAAACTGATCGAACAGTTTTCGTTTCTGTTTGGCGTAAAGCACGGTGTGTTTTGACAGCACGTCCAGCGTGTCGACCACAGGAATCGGACAATTGCAGGAATCGAGAGCCAGTGGCACTTCAGTACAGCCGGCCAGTATGATCTCTGCCCCCTGATCGTGCAGATGATTCGCAAAGTCCTGCATTGCATGACGCTCTTTGGAGCTTACACCATAAGTTTTTATGGTGTAGAGCGTTTTCATAAAACGAGATTGTTGTCTGTCGGACAGGCGGTGAAACGCAATACCCTGGTCGCCAAGTGCAGTCTGGTACAGCTCGGCAGTCAGGCACGCATCGGCAGCGAGAATCCCAATTGAATCTGTGTTGTGATGCCGGGAAACCAGTTCCGTCACGGTCTGCTCGATCATGTTTAGCAGCGGAATCGCAACAGCGCGTTGGATGCCCGGTGCAAAAGCATGCGCTGAGTTGCACGGCATGACCAGAAAATCCGCACCTGCGGATTCGAGTCTTTGCGCACTGCTTACGAGCGCCGGTAACGGAGATAAACCACTGCCGCAAATGGCTGCGTTTCGATCGGGGACTTTAGGATTATTGTCGATGATCAGGTGGATATGATCCTGTTCGGAGGTCGCTTCAGAGTGATCAAGTATTCGCCGACAGAATTCCAGTGTGGCCGCCGGGCCGAGCCCACCAATGACGCCAACAATAAGATCGGGCATTTGGGAACCATGCAAAATTCAGGGGAGGTGCGAAGTCTAACAATATGAACCCAACGCGCCATTCACATATCGACGATAACGATTCGTTAACGTTATAAACGTTAAACTAATATGTTGATAAAAGCGTATTCAAAATTTAGGATACGTTTATTCTGGATTGTCACCACCGGAGGTACTAGCGATGAGCCAGCTGTATAGATTTCTTGGACGACTTATGCGACCGCTGGCGGCTGTCGCCATATTACTTCCCGCTGCGGTATTTTCCGCGACAGATGGGGATGAACAGGAACCCATCCGCTTTCAAAGGGTTCCGCTGCAATTCATCGCGGCACTGGGAGATCCTGAGGCTCGCTCCGGCAGCGGCGCTGAAAACTGGGGGATATGGAAAAAGGATCCGGGGCCTCGGGGGGTCTGGCATCAGGAATACGACGCGTTGATGGCTTCCGGTGGAGTCGCTCCATCGAACTGGGTGTTCGATAACAACGACTGGTGGCTGGAAGAAAACGGCATTTTGATGGAGCATCCGCAGTTTTCTGTTGAACCCGGTCAATATCTGGTTACCGGGGATCGGGAGGTTGTGACCGTCCTGACAATTCATCCTCCGGATGCGAATGGCGACCGACGATGGGAACTGGCCAATGGTGCCAAACTTTATGATGTGACCCACCTGCCATGTCGGTCCGCACGCTACACCCCGATCGCCGGGAATATGTCCTGCCTGCCGTCGAGTGCAAATCATCTCGAATTCCCGGTCACACCAGGAGCTGTTATGCCCGATGTACCCGGTTGTCTGAAGCAGGACTATGCTGTTTTATTTGTAATTGGCGTTGCGGTTTAGCGCGCAAATGTCGCTCACTCTGTCTGCCAGAATAAGTTATCGACGAATGGATATTGGTTGCGGCTTTTAAAATCTCGATATACGGTAGGGTGATTCCGATGACGCATTGGCGCTGGCGGTAACAAGGTTGGCAACTTCTTCACCGGTTTTTGGAGCCATCATCAGACCGTAGTGGCTGTGACCGAATGCAACATAGATCGCCGGAATTTGTTCTATGCGATCGATCACGGGTAGACTGTCTGGAAATGACGGTCTCACTCCCATCCAGCGACTTTCATTTTGTGTATTAATTCCCGGAGCCAGGCGACTTGCGAGTTGTTTTAACGTGCTGTAGTAGCCGGTTTTTTCCGGCCGGTCCAAACCAGAGAATTCTGCGATGCCCGCGATTCTTACTCCATGGTTCATCTGAGAAAGAATGACATGGTTCTCTACATCCATAATTGAATGGTTGATATTGATGCCATGATCAGGAAATGACAGGTGGTAGCCGCGCTCGGCCGCAAGCGGGATGTTGATACCCAAACCAGACAGCAACTGCGCCGACCACGCTCCAGCGGTGATCACAAGCTTTTTGGTTACAACATGATTTCCGACTCCTGACAAAGTTACCGAGTTGTTATCCCGGGCATAAATTTTATGTACTTTTTCTTGCGTAAAGTGGCCGCCATTTCGCAGGAATTTTTGGAATAGGGCGCCCCCGATTCCAGCCGGATCAAGCGCCCTTGACTGTCCTTTAATGACGAGAGCAGCGCGATACTTATCAGATATACAGGGCTCCAGTTGTCTGAGCTGCTGCTGGTCTATTTTTTCGATTTCTGCACCTTTCAACAGCCGTAAATGAATTCCGAAGCCGTCCATTCTTGCATTGTCAGGATTCTCATGTACAAGCACGTAATAACTGTCACGCAAAAGACCTTCGCTGCCTGTTCCTGATAGATGAGCACGGTACAGTTGTATGCAGTCCTTACACAGAAAGTGCATCGCGTCCGAGAGTTTGGTCGCGACTTCTGCATTCGACGATCGCAGGAATCGAAGTAACCACGGCAGGTATTGAATTGCGTACTTCGGATCCAGCCCCAGTGCGCCCTCCGGGGACAACAGCATCTTGGGTATTTTTTTCCAGATTCCTGGCACTGATTGTGGAACAATCGACCACGGTGATATGGTGCCAGCATTGCCAAACGATGCAGCAGTGCAGGGATCAGACTTATCTATGAGAGTAACGGCGCATCCGCGTTGTTGCAGTGAGAGTGCTGAACAAATACCGACAATACCCGCACCCAGTACCGTAACGTTTTCAGTTTTCACGGTCTTCGGTCCAGAATTAATCGCACTAATTCACAATTGATTCCCTGCCTGTTTGTCGCCGGGATACGCCAGCAATCAGGAACGGAGCAACCAGTAGAACAGCGATTAAATCAGCCTGCCAGCTAGGAGCAATCATGATGATGCCGGCGACCGCAAATACGACACGCTCGAGCCGGCCCATCGTTGAAAACATGAAACCGACTACACTTGCTGAGAGTAGGATAACCCCGACTATGCAGCTGCTGGCTGTTATCAAAAACTCTCCAAGATCGAAACCGGCAGAAGAGACAATAAGCAGCACCGGCGCGTAAACAAACGCCATTGGGGCAACGACCTTTCCGAGCCCGAGTGTGAACGCGGATATTCCTGTTCGGAAAGGGTTTGAGTTGGCAATGGCGGCTGCTGCATAGGCGGATGTGCACACCGGCGGGGTAATCTCTGCAACAACGCCGTAATACAGCACGAACATGTGAGAGGCGATAGGTGGGATCCCCAGTTGCGCGAGCGTAGGCTGGGCGACCGAGACCAGCATAATGTAAAGCGCAGTTGTAGGGATACCTGCTCCCATAAGAATGCAGGCTACGGCGATTAGTAAGAGCGACAGGAAAAGCGTGATGTCTTCTACGCTAAAGAGATCAATCCATTGAAACAGAAACAAACTGTGTAAATCTGCCGCCAGAGCGCCTGCACTGCTGGTGACCATAAAGCCTATGCGGAATCCAATACCTGTTGTATTGATTACACCGACCACCAATCCCACCGCAGCGGAAGCGGCACCAACCGCAAGTGCATACTTGACACCCAGTTCCAGAGCTCCCAGCATTGTCTCGATTTTGATGCGCTGCTGTGGGTTGAATACACCGATAACTGTCGCTGCACAAAGTGCGGCAGACATGGGCAGACTAAATCCGCCGTTGAGATACTTCCAGACAACAAAAGCAATAAATGCGACTGCATAAATCAATGTGATTGGATTCCGTATCCGTGACATGCCGACAACAATGGATAGGGATATCCCGCAAAATGCCGACATAAACGGCGTGTATCCCGAGAACAGGATAACCAGCAAACCAAAAAGAGGAATAATATTGGCCCAACCATCTTTCCAGACCGCACCAATCCTTGGCAGCATTTCCTTACTCAAGCCCTTAAGGTCAAGTCTCTTCGCCATGAGATGCACCACTGCAAATACCCCGGTGTAGTGCAGAATTGCCGGAAAGATCGCTGCAATGACAATTGTGGTGTAGGGGACTTCCAGAAACTCAGCCATTATAAAAGCCGCGGCACCCATGATTGGCGGCGTGATTTGTCCGCCGGCTGAAGATGCAGCTTCAACGCCGCCCGCAAAATGTCCCGGGTAACCCAGGCGCTTCATATTTGGAATCGTCAGTGAACCGGTCGACACAGTATTGGCTACTGAAGAACCGGAAATAGTTCCAAAAAATGCGGAGGAAACCACTGAGACTTTGGCAGGACCACCCACATATCGACCTGCCAGAATGGTTGCGTTATCGATGAACAGTTGTCCAAGTCCGGTTCGCTGCGCGATGACGCCAAACAGGACAAAGTGGAACACAATTGTGGATACGACCCACAGCGTGACCCCAAATATGCCTTCCTGGGGAAAGTACATGCTTGAGACAAATGTATTAAAACGGACGCCGGGGTGTTGCAGGATGCCCGGAAAGTAGGGACCAAAAAGCGCGTAGGCGACAAAAATACAAATAATCAGAGGCAACACCCACCCCAGAGTGCGCCGCGCGATATCCAGTGTCAGTAAAATCAGAATACAACCAAAAATAATATCGTACTGATTAGGATTCCCCATCCGAAAAGACTGTTCTTCAATCCCCAACCAAGGCACGCCACGCCACGCAAAGCCCAGATAGAGGGCGGCGGCAACACCCAAGATCATAAACACAACGTCGTACAGTGGAATATTCCCAATTCGCCAGGCTGAAATTTTCATGGCCAGCAGACTCTTTGTTCTGACCAGAGGAAACAACGCATAAATAAGAACAAATAAACCAGTCAGATGAATTCCCATATGCCAGTGATCCACCGGCAGACCGAAGCCGGCAGTGAAAAAATGATAGATGGCAAATACCAATGCAACTGCCCGCAAAACCTGACTGGTTCTGGCGCCTATTTCTCGATTGCTCGCGACGTCGTCGTACTTCTCCTCAATTCGCGCCAACTCCTCTTCAGACAAGTCGGATTGTTCGTTCTTTTCCATATATTGGTGATCGTGCGTTTAAATAAAAAAGCGGCAACAACCGCAGGTTATTGCCGCATATTTTGTGCAGAATAGAATTCTGAAGAGTTACAGCATTCCAGCTTCCTTGTAGAACTTTTCGGCACCTGGATGAAGCGGTACACCGAGTGCGTCTACTCCATTCAGTGCCCCCTCAGCTGTGATCTGTTTGCCTTTGGCATGACCGTTATCGAGAAGTTTGCGCGTATTGTCATTCCAGAGCGCTTTGGTAATTCCGTAAATCAGGTCCTCCGACTGATCAGACGAAACCACCAGAAATGCACTGACCGCTGGGGTCAGCGTATCGTTGCCGATACCCTCGTATACACCAGCTGGAATTTTCGACGGAATGTATGCCGGAATTAAACCATTGATTTTCGCCATATCAGCTTCGGTGAACGAATGCAGGTTCATGCCCTTGGTGGACGCCAGCTGAACCATTGCCGCTACCGGCCATCCCGCTGCGTAGAAATAAGCGTCCAGCTGTCCGTCAGCGAGACGTTCCGCGCTCTGACTATTGTTTAGTTCCGCTTCATCCATATTATCGCGTGTGACTCCCCATGCATCGAGCATTTGCAGCACAGCGACCTGAGTGCCGGACCCGGCCTGCGCAATACCGACCCGTTTGCCGGCAAGATCACCAAGGTCGCCAATGGTCTGTCCTTTGGGCAATACCAGGTGCAGATCTTCAGGATACAGATTTGCGATGACTCGTAGTTTGGGGTGTGACTTACCCTCAAATTTGCCTTCGCCAAGGTACATCGACCGCAATACATCCGCAGCAGTCATTCCGGCCTCCAGCTCGCCATTTTGCACGGCCGCATTATTAAATACCGACGCGGTCGTTGATTGTGCAATTGCGATCAGACCGGGCACGCCACACTGGCCGCCTTTGTCGCAAGGCCGCGCTCCCGGCGGAGCAGAAATACCGTTAGCAATTGTGCCGCCAATCGGGAAGTATGTGCCTCCTGCTCCCCCGGTACCTATCCTGAAGAACGTTGGAGACTGGGCTTGTGCGATTGTCGCCGTCATCATTCCGGCGGTCACACCTGCGAGAAGTAGTTTGGTGATTTTCATGTATTTCTCCAGTTGTCAGTTGACAGTTAAAAACGACATGGCCACCACGGGCCACGTTCACCAGCCAGGCGTGGGGCGCCATGGCGGCCAGTTCGGCCGCCCCGAAGAACCCCTGGTTGTCGGGGGTGAGCGC
>JBCCGE010000084.1:0-13990 GCA_039029455.1 Pseudomonadota bacterium
AAATTCGAGGTGAAGAAAGCCATGGCATGCTCTGTGCCGAAGATGAACTTGGGATTGGTTTGAGCCACGATGGTATCATAGTCTTGGATGAAAAATTAATTGTAGGTACAGCACTTTCAGACCATTTTAATATTGAAAATGACCTTGTTTTTGAAATTGGATTGACACCCAACAGAGCCGATGCCATGAGCCATTATGGAACCGCAAGAGACCTCAAAGCTGGTTTAACGCAACAGGGCCTGAGTCCCGAGCTTATGAGCCCATCAGTCTCTGGCTTTCACGTCGATAATAGAACTCTTAAAATCGATGTAGAAGTATTGGCAAAAGACAAAGTTCCACGCTATTGTGGCATTACAATTTCAGCTGTTAAAATTGAACCCGCTCCAGAATGGATACAACACCGACTCAAGGCCATAGGTTTGAGTCCTATCAACAATGTGGTAGACATTACAAATTATGTACTCCACAGCCTTGGACAGCCCTTACATGCGTTTGATGCTGATAAAATTACGGGGCAGAAAATAATTGTTAGAAATGCCCTGGAAGGTGAAAAATTTACAACACTTGATGGTATCGAAAGGGAATTGGACACAGATGACTTAATGATATGTAATGCCAATGAACCCATGTGTATTGCCGGTGTATTTGGTGGTTTGGACTCTGGTGTGAACGAAAATACGTCTAATGTTTTTCTTGAATCGGCCTATTTTGATCCTGTAAGTGTACGGAAATCAGCCAAAAGACATGGGCTTAACACAGACGCATCATTTCGATTTGAGCGTGGAATTGATCCCCGCACGACCCGCGGCAATCCTGCCTTTCATTGGCAGTACAAAAGGCGCTTGCGGCTTACCGGTCAGCCGCAGTCCGGTCGAGTCGCGGTCAAGAAAACCCTGATCTATCAGTGATGTGACGTATCGATGAATAGAGCCCTTTGACTGGTAGCCAACTCCAAGCGCAATATCTTCAAGAGTCATGAGGTTGTTGTCATCTTTGTGTCGGATAAATCCCAGAATTTTTTCTTCAATTGGCTTCATATCATTCGCTTTCTGAGCGTGAGTTCTCAATTTAGAGAACTTCTGAAGATTTGTCAAGAAAGCCTTGATTTAACACCCTGATATTTTTCCTGAATCCCCGGGTCCTGATTGGTAAACTCGCGGTTTGAACCCGTGTGTCTTGAGTCGATATTCGGTCCTACCGCCCCACGGTTTGCGCATTCACTGAAAACTTATACAAGATTGCTTCTACAAATGAACTCCATCCACAGCCTGCGTATTTTACTTATTGGTTTTCTGAGTGTGCTGGCCCCAAGTGTAATCGCAGCCACTGATGCTGAAATTTCAGCCATGATAGACAACCGACAGTTCGAGTCTGCACTGACAGCGGTTGATTCCGCCCTCGACGATCCCGAACGCGATAGTAACCAGTTAATGCTGGTCAAAGGTTTTCTGCTGATTCAGCTTGGGCAACTGCAAGACGCTGAAGTTATATACGACGATCTTTCATCTGCGTTGCCGAACAATGTTGAGGTTTCAAACAATCTGGGGGTTGTGTACCAACTGCAAAACCGATATCCGGAGGCGTTACAGCAGTTTCAGAAAACTATTGACGCTTTTCCCGAGTTTCCGAGGGCATACGAAAATCTGGGTGATACGTACCTTCGCATGGCGCTGTCCGCCTGGAATACCGGTATCGAAGCTGCACCTGACGACGGAATGCTGCAAACCAAAGCTAATCTGGGACGCCAGTTCAATGCGATTGCAAGAAATCAGATAGCACAACAGACTCAGTCCGAGGGTTCCGGATCGGACGAAGTGCAGCAGACGACTAATTCATCAGATTCGCCGTCATCAGCATCAACGATGGAACAACAGCTGGTGATCTTTTTGCGTTCGTGGATAGACGGATGGACGAGCAAAAATCCAAATCTGTACTTCGCGCATTATTCGGATGAATTCAAACCCCAGAACCAACCCAATCTGGAGGCCTGGATTGCTCGAAAAACCCGAATAATTAATAAAGCCGAGTATATTGATATCGAGCTAACCGACGTTGAATTTCAGACCACGAGTCGTGATTCCGTCACGGTCGCGTTCACTCAGGAATACGAGTCCGACACCTACAGCGGCACTGACAAAAAACAACTCGATTTAAAGATTTACGACGGTCGCTGGTTGATAATGGCAGAGCGATAGAAACTCGGCGGTCTCTCGACCTTCGGGTTCAAAAGACGCCCTCCATTGCGTCAAGGTGTGTGGTGGGTATGGAATTATAAAAAGCCCACTACCCGCATTTACTGTCGCCACAGTTCAGACAGGTCATACACCCATCCATTAGCACCATAGCAGTAACATTGCATTTGTTACACAGGCTTGCTCCTGCCGGAAACTCACCCGAAGTTGCATTGGCCGACCCGACGCTTTGACGCGATTCATATTCCGCCCGCTTCTCTTCAACCAGCTTCTGCTGGTGTTCGTCCAGCCCTGGATCGACAATCATGCCAATCATTTTCAGGTGGTTTTCGATGGCATCACCAATCTCAGCAACAAGAGATGGCATAAACTTGCCACCTTTTTTGAAATATCCGCCTTTGGGGTCAAAAACACTCTGCAGTTCCTTGACCAGAAAAGTCACGTCACCGCCTTTACGAAAAACCGCAGAAATAATCAGTGTCAGACCCGATATCCACTGGTAGTGATCCATATTTTTCGAATTGATAAAAATTTCGAATGGGCGCCGTTTTTCATACGGTGTGTCCGGATTCAAAACCATATCGTTGATAGTGATGTAAAAGGCGTGTTCTGAAACCGGAGTTTTAATTTTATAGGTACTACCAATCAGCATCTCCGGTCGAACAACTTTTTCATGCATCTGCACAATTTTTGCACTACCGGTATCCAGTTCTGTATTGGATTTGGTCTCTGCCTGTTTGTCGATCTTTGCGGCGTTTTGATCGTCTTCGGTTTTGACAACATCGTAGCCGACGATCTTCTTTTCAATTTTTACACTCATTATTTTCTCCCGATCTAGAACCGTCCGTAGTAGCCTTCTTTTAATGCATCGAAGAGGTTTGCGGCAGTGTGAGTCTCACCATCATATTCGATTTCTTCATTACCTTTGACTTCGACAATTTCTCCATTATCCAGTGTAAATCGATACGTTGTTTTCTCAAGGTCCTGTTCTTTCACCAGAACTCCCTGAAAAACCTCTGGATTGAAGCGGAATGTGGTACAGCCCTTAAGACCTTTTTCCCATGCGTATTTGTAAATATCCTGAAAGTCTTCAAAGGCGAAGTCGGTCGGCACATTTGCGGTTTTTGATATCGACGAGTCAATCCATTTCTGAGCTGCGGCCTGAACATCAACATGTTGTTTTGGCGTAATGTCGTCTGCAGCGACAAAATAATCCGGCAGTTTCTCGTCCTCAAGTTCAGCAAATGGCTTTGCGTTCTCGTTCACAAGGTGACGATAGGCCAACAGCTCGTATGAAAACACATCAACTTTCTCTTTGGTCTTCTTACCCTCCCGAATCACATTTCGGCTGTACATATGCGCAAATGACGGTTCTATTCCATTGCTGACATTGTTACCGAGAGACAGACTGATTGTGCCCGTTGGTGCGATAGAAGTGTGGTGGGTGTAGCGACAGCCCTTTTCGGCAATTTCATCGCGCAATGCCTGCGGAAATTGCTGCATGTATCGGCTGTATCGACCCATCAGAATTTTTCCGGCGACCCGATCGCCCACAACATAACCATCTTCAATCATTTCCGGTCGTTGACCCAGCATTTCAGTGGTCACCTCAAACTCCTCCTGCAGTATCGGCGCCACGCCCTTTTCCTCTGCGAGTTCCACTCCGGTTTTCCAGCCGACTTCGGCCATTTCTCTGGCAACCTGCTCGGTAAACGCCAGCGACTCCTCGCTTCCATACACCATTTTCAGCATGGTCAGAGTTGAACCAAGTCCAAGAAAACCCATTCCATGTCGCCGTTTCGCTGCGATCTCCTCGCGCTGTCTCTCCAGTGGCAGACCGTTTACCTCGACTACGTTATCCAGCATTCTTGAAAACACACCGACCACCTCCCGGTATCTGTCCCAGTCAAACGCGGCTTCATCTGTAAAGGGCTTTTCAACAAATCGAGTCAGATTAACCGAACCCAGCAGACAGGCGCCGTAGGGCGGCAAAGGCTGTTCACCACACGGATTGGTAGCGCGAATATTTTCACAGAACCAGTTGTTGTTCATCTCATTGATTCGATCAACCAGAATAAATCCCGGTTCAGCGAAATCGTAAGTTGAATTCATGATCAGATTCCACAACCGACTTGCCGGGATCGTGTTGTAAACCCGGCAGGCGACCTGCCCCAGATCGTTGGTCGTGTAATTCTCACTGTGGGACCAGTGTCGGTAGATGATGTCGTATTCCTTGCAGTCAATTTCATGCTGTGTGGCCGGAAAGGACAGCTTCCAGTCGGCATCATCTTTTACCGCCTGCATGAATTCGTCAGTGATCAGGCACGACAGGTTGAACTGACGCAAACGCCCGTCCTCGCGCTTGGCGCGAATAAAACTCATGATATCGGGGTGAGAAATATCGAAAGTTCCCATCTGGGCACCGCGACGCCCTCCGGCGGACGACACGGTAAAGCACATGGAATCAAAAATATCCATGAATGAAAGCGGGCCCGATGTATACGCTCCGGCCCCGCTGACGAACGCGCCCTTGGGGCGGAGTGTCGAGAACTCGTACCCGATACCGCATCCAGCTTTCAATGTAAGACCGGCTTCGTGCACTGAACTCAGCACACCATCCATGGAGTCCGGTATTGTCCCGGAGACGGTGCAGTTAATCGTACTGGTCGCTGGCTTGTGCGCCTGCGCTCCAGCATTGGACGTAATTCTGCCGGCCGGAATCGCCCCGTTTTGCAATGCCCAAAGAAATCGAGTTCGCCAGTGGTCGCGATTTTCCTCGGTTTCGACATTGGCCAACGCCTTGGCAACCCGGTCAAAGGTCTCATTAATGTCCCGGTCCACCGGCTCACCTGTCATGGATTTAAGGCGATATTTTTTGTCCCAGATATCGACCGATGCATCCTGAAGCGGGATGTCGTTCAACTGTGGGGAAAGTCCGATCTGTTTATTGTTCGCGGCGGCGGCCGTTTTCATGCTGATTTAATCCTCTTGCTGCTGGTTTTATCTGCAATTTACTTATTAAGCGGGCTCATGGATCGTGCCCGTCTGTTTCTCGAAGTCTGTTTATGACATGCCGCCAACTTACTGATTTACCCTAGAAAACCCCGCTAGCGTTCTAAGGTCTATATATTGTGGCGAACCTCGAATGTTATACCCAACATATGGGATTCGTCAAAATATTTCTACCTTTTTGTAAATTCAATGGCTTAGCTGTTTTCTGCAGTATCACGGACTAAAAACTGCCGAAAATGTAGACAAATATCAACAAAATCGATAGATATGGAACAAAATTCAGTCGAGTTTTGGGTTCCGTAGGCACCACGAAACACTATATGTCGTGTTTGTCATACTTTTGCAACACAACGCCGCCGGACGCTCAGATAATCCCTACATACTCGTTCGATACGAACGCCTGTAATGTCGCTCGAACGCCTGTTTCATGCCCGAATCTGTCTTTCCTGCGCAACGCCTGGCCAGGGTTCGCGGCAACGGCTGTGGAAGATGCGCTCAGACCATGGTTAAAACCCGCGTCCGTGCCGCATCAAAAAGCGTCTGTATCCCGGCTTCGGTAAACGTCCCTGTCAGCGAGTATTCGCCAGTTTCCGAACCGATGGGCTCGCGGAGACAAATTTTTCATGCACATACTTCTCATGATTTTCTTCCACCGTCGAGAGATCATAGGTGTAGTTCACCATGACGCCGCGTGATTGCGACACCCCAAGCTCAGACTGATTCGCGTTCAGATTGATTCGCTCAAGTCGAGCACCATTTCGCAGATGAAAACGTGCGACCGGGTCGAGCGGTTCGTGATCGTCATTCTTCTCATCCACCAGAAACCTGGCCGCAAGATTTTCCAGATTCCCGTCGGCGTCATCCGACTCACTGGTTTCGATCCAGCGGACCAGGCCCGGAACCGGGGAAAGCGTCGCAAAGGTTTTAAGCTGGTGCAATTCACTCTTCAGATGATTGGCCACATGCTTGATCAGGAAATTGCCGAATGAGACGCCGGACAAACCTTTGTGGCAATTGGAAATGGAATAGAAGATCGCCGCGGTGGCTCGTTCCGCGCCAACCTCATGTCGTTCTGAGCCTAAAATTTCCTCAATCTGACGAGGTACGGCGTCCATCAATGCGACCTCAACAAATACCAGCGGCTCATCAGCCATCGCTGGATGAAAAAAGGCATAACATCTCCTATCCTCAGGCTGCAGTCTTTGTTTAAGTTCTCGCCAACTGCCAATTTCGTGCACGGCCTCGTAGGCGATAATTTTCTCAAGAATATGGGCCGGAGAGTTCCAGGTGATCGGTTTCAGCGAGAGAAACCCGGGGTTAAACCAGGACGTCAGCAAACGACGAAAGTCCACATCCATTTTTTTCAAATCCGGATTATCTCGACTGACCCGACGTAACTTTTCGCGCATTTTGACCAGCCGCAATGTGCCCTCCGGCGCCATGTTCAGCCGTTGCAGAAACTTTTGTCGTTGTGGCTCGGCGGCCTGTAGCAACTGTTCAAATACAAGCGGATCAGATGACTGGGCATATTGGTGTCCAAGCTCACCGATTCTTTCGACATCAAGGTCATACGACGTATTCAGTAAGTCGAAAAATACTGCGGCTCCGTCATCATCCAGCCTCTCAAATTCACTCAGTACACGATCTGCGATTAAATAGCTGGAGTACTCACCTTCAGATTCCATCATCAGACGTGACAATTCCTCTATAGACTTGTCCTCGCCCAAAAGGTAATTTCGTACGCTCGAAGGAACCCAGCTGACTCGTCGCAGCGCCGGCACCAGATCCTGAAAAATTCCGGGTTTGTTCATTGCTCAAATATATTTGTGCGGGTAATCATATTCAATGTCTTTCAATGTCTGTAAAAATTCCGGCTCGCTGTCGGCACCAAAACTTACATCAGGACATCAACTCATCTCTACTCGGAAACGTATTCGCATACTGATTGACAAAGATAGCCCTGTGAACAGCCGACATTTCCAATTTACAACCCAATGAACACAAATTTTCAGTGTCCAGCGGATAGCGGGCCGGTTAACACATAGACGGTTCCGCAATACGGACAGGCTTCTTCTCGAGTGTTTTCGATCGGCAAATAGACCTTGGGATGGGAGTCCCAAAGCCTTTTATCGGGCATTGGACAGTGCAGTGGCAAATCCGCTGCGGTAACCTCTACCCGCTGCTGCGCGTTCGGCTGATCATTCCCTGACTCGGAATCAGACATAGGTCAACCAATCAGTGTACGCCGGTATTCTTCCGTAAACTGCATCAAAGTATTTGCTTTGAATGTTCTCGGTAATCGGTCCCCGACCACCGGTTCCAATCTTTCGATTATCGAGTTCGCGAATCGGCGTGACTTCGGCGGCTGTGCCGGTGAAGAATGCCTCATCGCAAATGTAGATTTCGTCGCGGGTTATTCGCTTCTCAACCAACTCGTAGCCTTCGTCTGCGATTATGCGCATGACTGTATTCCGCGTTATTCCATCGAGTGCGGAAGTCAGATCCGGGGTATAGATCACGCCATCTCTCACGACAAAAAGGTTTTCGCCCGAGCCTTCCATTACAAAACCATTGGTATCTAGCAACAGTGCTTCATCGTATCCGGTATCAACCGCCTCCTGTAGTGCGAGAATGGAATTAATGTAATTGCCGTTGGCTTTAGCGCGACACATCGTTACGTTGACATGGTGGCGGGTATACGATGACACCCTGACGCGGATTCCGCGCTCCATATTTTCCTCACCGAGGTATGCGCCCCACTCCCAGGCCGCGATGGAAAGATGGGTTTTAAGGTTATCCGCGCGTATCCCCATACCCTCGGAACCGTAAAACGCCATCGGTCGAAGATACGCGGATTTCAGATTATTGCCTTTGACCACCTCAATCTGCGCCTGACTCACCTCTTCATGAGAATATGGAATCTTCATGCCGAGAATATGGGCTGAACGAAACAGTCGGTCGGTGTGTTCGTGCAAGCGAAAAATAGCAGTCCCGCTGTCCGTTTTATAAGCCCGCACACCTTCGAAAACACCCAGACCGTAGTGCAATGTATGGGTCAACACGTGGACTTTGGCATCTCGCCAGTCCACCATCTTGCCATCCATCCAGATGACACCGTCTCGATCACTAAAGGACATTATTTAATTTCTCCGCTGGGGTGCTGTCGACAGTCTGGAAAATCTGTCAGCTCAGATATTTATTCAGCCAAAAATCCTTGTCAACCAATTATTTGTGACCACAACAATTTTACCGCATCGCGATGTTCAACCATCTCTTGCTGCGGCACCAGCACATCCTGATCCATCAGTTTCAGCTCAAGCGTTCGCGCGAGATATAAAGACATCACATTCTCAAGCGTCTCTTTCTGAATATCATCGAGCAAATTTTCTGCATGCAGGCAGCCAATCAGCTCACGACTCTCACGCGGTTGCAGCAACGCACTGCAATCGCATGCATGCAGTAGTACCAGATACTGGAGAATAAATTCGATATCAACCAGACCGCCGTAATCCAGCTTAAGGTCAAAAAGATCGTCATTTGAGCGACTGTTGTTGTCCACCATTTTTTTTCGCATCGTCCTTATTTCGTGCTGCAGCGACTCTTTTTCACGCGGCCGTTGCAGGACTCTGGAACGCACCGCTTCGAAAGCGTCACGAAACTCTTCATCGCCATACACCACCCGCGATCGCACCAGAGCCTGATGTTCCCAGGTCCAGGCGTGCTGCAACTGGTATTCAGCGAACGCGCGCATTGATGTAACCAGTGTTCCACTGCGTCCACTGGGGCGCAGCCGCAAATCGATCTCGTAGAGCAGTCCCGCATGAGTTCGAGTCGTCAATTGATGTACAAACCGCTGACCGACTCGACTGAAAAAGTAATCGCAGTGGGTGGATTGGTTAACGTCATCGGGTGAGAGGAAGCCGATAACAACATCAAGATCGGAATGGTAACCCAGCTCAAAACTGGCAAATTTTCCATAGGCGATAACACCAGCCTGTGTCGGAGGGGGTCTCAGTTTTTTATTCACAGTTTCAATTGCCCGAGACATGCTGTTTCGCATCAGCACAGTCGCCAGATTCGTCAATGCGCGCATTACAGTGATCGAATCTATTCGTTGATTGATATCCGCTGCCGCAATTCGGAGCACCTGACCGTGCATAAACTCCCGCTCAGCATTCATCAAACGCTCTTCATCGTCTGCATCCACATTCTTTAATCTGGACTCGAATTCCTCCACCAGACGGCTTTTGCTGTGTATAGACGCATCGTTTTCTGGTTGGATCAATTCATCCAAAACCACCGGATTTTGTCCAATAAATCGGGACAGCCACGGACTCGCGGCACACAGATGGAGCAGTTGCCTCAGCGCCCGTGGATTTTCAATCAAGAGGCTCAGATAAACCGAGCGTCGACCAATCGATTCAAGCACGGATATAAACGCCGCCAGCGAACGTGCTGAACGACTGTGATCGCCCGCCTGTTGCAAAGCCAGCGGCATTAATCTGTCCAGTCGATCACGATCAACACTCGAGAAGGCCTGATAGAGTCTGCCGTCACGGAACTGGTGAACCAACGTAACAACCTGTTCGGGCAAATCTATCCCGGAGTTGCCCAGAACCCGCGCACTGTCAGTGCTGGAGATCGTCTGATCCCAGACATCACGTAACGATTTCAACTCCGGGTCGGCGTCCGCATCTCTGACATCTGTTTGCATAATTCCGGCGAAAAGCCGCGCCACCAGTGTTCTGTGATAGTCCAGTGTTGCGAGGTATTCAGACCAGCAGATAAAACCCATTGACCGGGCCAGCCGCAGCCGTTCTGTTTCGCTCTTGGGCAGTAACTGGGTTTGTCGATCGCGCCACATTTGCACGCGGTGCTCACTGTTGCGCAAAAACCGGTACGCTGCCGTCAATTCAAGCTTGCATTGCTCTGAAATCACGTCAATTTCTGCAAGAGCAGCCACCGCCTGATAAAAGGATGGCGTGCGCAAAGAACCATCTCGGCCACCGCGGATCAACTGGTAGCACTGCACGAAAAACTCTATTTCGCGAATGCCGCCAGAGCCGAGCTTAAGGTCCTGTTCCAGACCTCTTTTTTTTACCTGGGTCTGAATCATCTGCTTCATCTCACGAAGTGCATCAAACGCACCAAAATCCAGATACCGTCGGTAGACAAAGGGTCGCAACATATCAAGCAGCAATGCCCCGGAATCTTCACCTCCGGCCACCAGGCGCGCCTTTATCAGCGCATAGCGCTCCCAACTGCGTCCGTGAGTCTGGTAGTAGTGCTCCATCGCCGCAAACGACAGTGCAATCGGACCGCTGTCACCATTTGGTCGCAATCTCAGATCGACACGAAATACGAATCCATCCGAGGTTACCGTATCAAGCGCCTGAACAAGTTTTCGCCCGAGTTTGATGAAGAACTCCTGATTGCTGACAGACCGCTCACCCTGCGCACCGCCAGAGGTGTCTCCGGAGCTGCCGAATGCCAGCAACAAATCGATATCTGAAGAGTAATTGAGTTCGTTGCCGCCCAGCTTACCCAGTCCGAGCACGATCATTTCCACCGGCTGATCGTTGTCATCGAGTGGTTCACCAAACCGCTCGACGAGTTCGAGATGATGAAAACCCAGAGCAGACCTAACACACAGATCGGCAAGTAGAGATACCGACTGCAAGGTCTCTTCCAGCTTCGCCTGTCCTGACAAATCTCGCCAGGCAATACGAACCATCTGTCGTCGCCTGAATCGTCTCAAACGCTGATGAAAGTTCGCTTCATCACAAGTGTGTTGCAACCACTCTTCGGCTTCGGCTCTGAGCGCTGTCGGACAAACAGGCGAATCGACGATACCATCCGTGATCAGGTCAGCGACGAGCTCAGGTGCGCGGACAAAGCTGTGGGCGACAAACTCGCTGCAGGCCCAGACTGTTGCGGTGTCAGATCGGACGGACAGCGCGTCGCAGAGTGATGTCGGCGCCTTGGAGGCCGACATCTGTTGCCAAAAGCTGTGCGCCTCCGGTCGCAGTTCCGAAGGAAGTTCCAGAAAGCCTGGGGGAGGATCGAGTAGCATGGCTGCGGACTCTGATTCAGCTCGCCGTCGCCATTTTTGTAAACTTCATGGCGATCTATCGGCGCTGATCACAGCCTCATGATCAACGAATAATTTTGATCAACTGGCCGTTTTCGGGCTCGCCATCCGGATACAAACCGTTAATTAGCCGGAGTTGCTCTTCTCCATACTTGCCGAGTTTTAGTCTCGAGGCCAGTCGCGACATGGAATCGCCGCCCCTGACCCTGTAGATCTTCAACTTCTTGGCCGTAGCGAGCTTACGCTCGTCTCTGTCCAGTCGTCGGAAGCTGTCGAGAGTGTCGAAGAATTCAGTGTCCGGTATTCTGTTCTTGGAAAATGCAGACAACACAAATGCCCGACCATCGTGCACGATTGTGCCGACGCGAATAGGCCGGTTGTCACCAAACGGTGTTTGTCCTCGAACAACGGCAGTGAACCGGTTTCCACTGAGGTTTTGTCCCTGTTGGATATTGCGAAACTTTCTACGCATGAATTGTGCGGCGGACTCATTACCCTGCAGTTTCTCAAGCTGCAGTATCATCGCGGCACCCCGACCGGGCTTGATCGTCACCAGTTGCGAAGGCTGATTGTCAATTTGCCAGCCCCGCGGCAGTGCCAGAGTGAAATCGAGACTCTTGTGGTAAAACCGGCTGTCGCGAAGAATGCCCTGCTCTTCGCTATTGCCAAACGTAACCCCATCCATCAATCGCAGAAAATCCTCAGGATTGGTCACTTCTGCATCGGGATTCTTGTACTGCTCCGCGGCTTTGATAACGGTCTGCAGTCTCTGATCATTGCGCGGATGTGTTGAGTAAACGCCGTGATAGTTTCGCGGTCTTCGATTTTCCTCCTTTGCCCGTTGAATCTCGAATTCTTCCTGGTCTTTGAGGATTCCAATCACGCCCAGCATCTGTTCAGGATCATAGCCTATCCGGGCCAGATATTCGGCGCCGAGTCGGTCTGCTTCAAGCTCGTGACTTCGTCCATAACCACTGGTCAAAGCACTGGCCGCCTGACCGATGGCCTGCGCCGCTGCACGCCTCCCCGTAAGAATCGCAACACCCATACTGACCAGTCCCGCTCCGGTCTGTGCGGTCTGCTGCCGAACACTGTGCCGCGCTGTAACATGGCCGATTTCGTGTCCCAGTACACCTGCAAGCTCTTCTTCGCTGTTCATGTAGGACATGATGCCGCGTGTAATGTAGATGTATCCGCCAGGCAAAGCGAAAGCGTTGACCTCGGGTGAATCGAGAACAGTAAACGAGAAATCGAGGTGGCTCCGATGGCTGGCATCGGCCAGTCGCTGTCCGAGTGCCGACACGTAATTCTGCAGTTCCTTATCGTTGTAAACCGGATACTGCTGCAATACCTGCCTATGGTGCTTCCGACCCAGTTCGATTTCCTGCGATTCGCTCATAAGCACGATATCTGAGCGACCCGTTACCGGGTTGGTTGCACAGCCTGAAATTATCGTCAGTATCAGGACAAGGAATATGCCCCGAAATGCTTCAATCCGATTCATCTGTATTTGGCGCCATCCGGCGATTGATTGTTTGACTCACCATTATACCGTCTGGTCTGAGAGTGCCGAGCTTTCGCGTTCACTTCGTAATCAGCCGGCAATGTTATGATCACATCACCCACTCTGATTATTTTGCTGTGAAACTCAAGTTGCTGTCAGCTATCCAGGAAGTCGACGCTGCACAGTGGAATCGACTGGTCAGCAACGGTTACCCGTTTCTTCAACATGCTTTTATTGACAGCATGGAAAAAAATCAGTGCGTCGGCGAGGACCACGGTTGGATCCCGCGGCACCTGACCTGCTTCGATGATCAGGACAATTTGCTTGGTGCTCTGCCGTTGTTTGAGAAGCACAATTCCTGGGGTGAATTTGTGTTTGACTATGCTTGGGCCGACGCCTTTCACCGTGCAGGTTTGCAGTACTACCCAAAACTTGTCAATGCGATCCCGTTTACACCCGCAACCGGGCAGCGCATTTTGCTGGACGCGGCTAATCGGACGGCAATCAAGGACGCATTGATCAAAGGCACAATGTCACTTGTTGGGCAGGGTGAGTTCAGCGGATTGCACTCGTTGTTTCTCAATCCTGATGAATACCTGCTATTAAAAGACGATGTCACAGTAACCCGCGTCGACTGCCAGTTTCACTGGCACAATCAGAATTTCAGCAGTTTTGAAGACTTTCTCGACACCCTGAAGTCCAAAAAACGCAAGAACATCCGCCAGGAACGGCGCAAGGTAAAGCAATCAGGAGTGACGATAGAGTGCCTTGACGGGCACTCAGCTTCGGAAACCGACTGGGCAGAGTTCACTCGACTCTATCGAAGTATCTACAATCGTAAATACGGACAGCCGGCATTCAATGCGGGGTTTTTTAAGGATGTTGCACGGTCACTTGCTGAACAGGTTCTGCTCGTCGTAGCCCGATTTGACGGCAGGGTTATCGCTGCATCACTGATGTATCACGACGCAGAAACTCTGTATGGTAGACATTGGGGTTGCGATGGCTATGTGGACTCACTCCACTTCGAGCTCTGCTACTATCAGGGAATCGAGTACTGCATCCGTCACAACCTGAAACGCTTTGATCCCGGCGCGCAGGGCGAACACAAAATAGCGCGCGGCTTTTTGCCCACTAAAACTCGGTCTCTGCACTGGATGGGCAGTCTCCAGTTTCGTGATGCCGTAAAAC
>JBCCGE010000085.1:0-13793 GCA_039029455.1 Pseudomonadota bacterium
CCAAGCCCCATGGATACTGTTGGGAATTGCCAGAAATCAGGCATCAGCCAGGGATGGGGATAGGATGAAATCCCATCACCATCCACCTCCTGTCGAAATTTTCTTAAGTCCTCCTTGTTGAGTCGTCTTTCAAGATACGCCCGGGCATAAATTCCAGGCGCCGAGTGCCCCTGAATGAAAATCATGTCGCCCATGGAGTTGCTGTTGTTGGCCCTCCAGAAATGATTGAATCCGACATCGTAGAGCGTTGCTGCGGATGCGAAGCTGGCGATGTGACCGCCGAGTTCAGAAGAGATTCGATTTGCCCGCACAACCATTGCCATAGCGTTCCATCGAATATAGGCACGAATTCTGCGTTCGAGGGCATGGTCTCCCGGGCTTTTTGCCTCTTTATGCGTGGGTATCGTATTGAGGTAGGCTGTGCTCGAACGATAGGGAATAAACACGCCGGAACGTCGGGCCTGATCGATCAGAGACTCAATCAGGAAATGCGCTCTCTCACTGCCTTCCTGCTCAAGAACCGAGGCCAGGGCCTCGAGCCATTCCTGGGTTTCGACCGGATCGATGTCGATAGGTGGGGAATCTGGAATCGTCATGGTACCTTTGGTGTTATTTTGAACTCGCAGGGCATCCGACCGCCGCGGATTTGCCGAGCGTATTTTAATACTAACTATTAAAAAATGTAATAAATGTGCCTATCTGAATTCGATTAGCGTTACTGGCTTTATTCGCTTCAGAATTTTGTGTAATGTCTTAACAAATATAGATTAGACAATAAAGATTATGATTGAGAGGGGGCTGTCCCGATTTTTGCTGTTGTTGGGGATTCTATGTATCTCCGCGTGCCAGACTATCCCGACTCCTGAGCCGGAACCTGAGCCGGAACCTGTTGTGATTGATGAGCCCGAACCCGCACAGCCACCGCCGGAAGTCGAACAACCTGTTGTAAAAGAAGAGCCGGAGCCGGTGAAACCAAAACCGGTCCCCAATCAGGACCTGCTGGAAGCGCAAACGGTGCTAAAGGAAATGGGGCTCTATACCGGTGCACTGGATGGTCTATATGGTCCAAAGTCAAAAAAAGCACTGCTGGATTACCAGTACTGGAACGGTTTACCCCTGTCGGGCACTCTGGATGAAGAAACGCTGGAAAGTCTTCGCGATCAATAGATCATTACCGACCGCAAAACCCACAAAACTCTGCTGTAAACACTTGATTTAACGATGCGGCGGACATAGACTCCGCGCTCCTTTAATAACTCCTTTCCTTACGGTACTTGCTGGCCGGAGGAATTATCCCAAGAGGAGCGCAATGCGACACTACGAAATTGTATTTCTGGTTCATCCGGACCAGAGCGAGCAGGTTCCTGCCATGATCGACCGATATAAAGACATGGTGACCTCCAACAGCGGCAACGTTCACCGGGTTGAAGACTGGGGACGACGCAGACTGGCCTACATGATCAACGATGTGCATAAAGCACACTACGTGATGGTCAATATCGAGTGCAATCTCGACACACTTCGGGAAATCGAGCGCAATTTCAAATTCAACGACTCTGTCCTGAGACACCTGGTGATCCGACGCAAAGGCGCGATTACCGAAGAGTCTACCCTGGCCAAAGCCAAGGCCGAGGAAGATCGAGCGGAAGCCGAAAAACGCGAAGCTGAGAAAGAGCGGGAAAAGAACGCAGCTGCCCGTGCAGCGGCGGAAAGCAAAGCAGCTGAAGATGGCGACAAGGACTCAACCGAAGGTTCGGATGAATCTGAATCTGAGTCTGAGTCTGAAGTCGAAACCGATGAACAGGAGGAAAACTGATGCCACAGCGAAAACAAAATACACCGCGACGCTCTTATCAGCGACGCCCCAGATTCTGCAAATTCACCGCGGAAGGGATTCAGTCGATCGATTATAAGGATGTGGATGTTCTGAAAGCCAATATCAGCGAGACCGGAAAAATAACGCCTCGACGAAGTTCCGGCACCAAAGCACATTTCCAGCGACAACTGGCGACCGCAGTTAAGCGAGCACGGTTTCTCGCGCTGATTCCATACACAGATCAGCACGACAACTAGGGGAACATCGTGGAAATTATACTGCTTGAAAAAATTCAGAACCTCGGCGATCTGGGCGAAGTCGTCAACGTCAAAAACGGTTATGCCCGAAACTACCTGATACCGCAAAAAAAGGCGGTACTCGCGACCGAAGATGCAAAGGCGAAAGTCGAGGAACGCCGTCGCCAGCTGGCTGAGGAAGAGGGCAAGCGCCTCGAGGGCGCGAAAGCGCGCGCTGAACTGGCCGTGAAAGAAATTTCTCTGACCCGCCTGTGTTCAGAAGAAGGAAAACTGTACGGTTCAGTCTCTCCGGCTGATATTGCAGAGGCAATGACTGAGGCTGGCACAAACATTGAAAAATCCGAAGTTTTTCTGCCGGAAGGTCCAATAAAGCAAACTGGTGAGTTCAGTGCTGACGTGATTCTGCACCCGGAAGTCCGTTTCGCTGTAACAGTCAGCGTAGCGGGTGAGGAAGGTGAGAATCCTGAGGAGGTTGCGGATTCGGAGTAAATCTGTCTTCAATCTCCAAAAAAAGCGTCCTGGTGGCGCTTTTTTTATTGCTCAACAATGATCCCCTCCAAAACACAGAATAAGCGCATAACAACCGTCCCATTCTCGTGTATATTTTCCCGCTTTCCCTGAGAAATTCGAACCGTGGCTGCGACTGCCGACATCCTGAAAACGAATCCTAAACTGCCTCCGCAGGCCATGGAGGCTGAGCAGTCTCTGCTTGGAGGTTTGCTTCTGGACAACAGAAAATGGGACGAAGTCACGGATACTGTTGGAGTCAGTGATTTTTACAGTCAAAGTCATCGAAAGATTTTCACGGCTATACGCGGTCTGATTGCAAGCAACGAGCCTGCAGATGTTGTCACGACGTCTGAATGGCTTGAAAAAGAAGGCAATCTTGATCAGGCGGGGGGCCTCGCCTATCTGGGCACGCTGGCAAACAACACACCCAGCACAGCCAACATTCTGAGCTACGCAAAAATCGTTCGCGAAAGAGCCATACTTCGGTCACTTATCGCAGCGGCAAACGACATATCAACGAGCGCTTACAACCCCGAGGGACGGACACCTCGCGAGGTGCTTGACGAAGCCGAGAAGCTGGTCTTTGATATCTCTGAGCGAGATGGCCGGAGTCGACAGGGATTTACTTCAATTCAGGATCTTCTGACTCGCTCCATTGATCGTATTGAGGAGTTGTTCGAATCAAAAGAGAGTATTACCGGCGTGGCAACGGGTTTTACCGATCTCGATAACCTGACTTCGGGGATGCAGCGAGGTGATCTTCTGATTGTCGCAGGCAGGCCATCGATGGGCAAAACTTCGTTCGCTATGAATATTGCCGAGTATGTTGCCGTTGACAAGAGTCTTCCTGTGGCCGTTTTCAGTATGGAGATGCCGGGTGAGCAACTCACGATGCGAATGCTATCTTCGCTGGGAAGAATCAACTCCAATAAGATTCGTACAGGGAGATTGGGGGACGACGACTGGCCGCGTTTAAATTCGGCTGTGGGTCTGTTAGACAAAGCACCGATGTTTGTTGACGATTCTCCAGGACTGAATCCACTGGAACTCAGATCTCGTGCACGACGATTGTTACGTGATCACGATCAGCTGGGCTGTGTTGTGATCGACTATCTCCAGCTCATGCAGTCTTCAGAGTCTAACGAAAATCGTGCAACTGAAATTTCAGCGATTACGCGCTCGCTGAAGATGCTGGCGAAAGAACTTAATACACCGGTTATTGCGCTCTCTCAGCTCAATCGCAGTCTGGAACAGCGTCCCAATAAACGTCCTGTAATGTCGGATTTGAGAGAATCCGGGGCTATTGAGCAGGATGCAGATGTGATCTTTTTCATCTATCGCGACGAGGTTTACAACGAGGACTCTGATCAGAAAGGCGTCGCAGAAGTGATTATCGGCAAGCAAAGGAACGGACCGATTGGAACCGTAAAACTTACCTTCAGAGGTGAGTTCACACGGTTTGAGAACTTTACCGCCGGTGGAGACTTCGGATACCCACCGAATTAAATTTCTATGAATGCTGTACACGAGAGCGCTGCGCAAATTCGAACGGCTGGCGACCGTGTTGTAGCAGACATCTCCGACATTAATCTGATAGAGAATATTCGGTTTCTGCGCGGTCTGGCCGGTAATCGAAAGATTATGCAGGTTGTAAAAGCGGACGCGTACGGACACGGTATTGATCTTGTGGCTCCGGTTTTGGCTGCCGAGGTCGACGGTATGGCTGTGGCTACGATCGACGAGGGCATCCGTCTAAGAGACATTCTGCTGAACGTGAAACATGGAAACAATTGCCGAATTCAAATTCTGTCTGGCTATTTGTCCAATGCGCATCTTGACCTGATTGCTGAGTTTGGTTTCGACTGCACATTCCACTGCAGAGAACAAATCGAACTGTTTTTATCGCAATCGGTGCACATTGAATCGGTTTGGCTTGAGGTTGAGACCGGAATGAACCGCCTGGGAATAAATATAGATTGCGTCGCCGAAACGGTCCTGCAACTGAAGAACTCCAACAGAGTATCCAATATCTATTTAATGACCCACCTGGCCAACGCGGATATTATCGATGAACCCACGAACCGTGCTCAAATTGAACGTCTACAGACGTTGGAAAATCTGGATCTGCCTATGAGCATCAGTAACTCAGGTGGTCTCCTGCAAAACTTAGAGCAGTCTTGCCAGTGGATTCGTCCCGGGATTTCAACGTTTGGTGTTGATCCTACTGAGTCAGTTGCGAGTGCTCGTCTAAAACCGGTGATGCGTCTGCGCTCCAGAATAATGTCGGTCGCGCAGCGCAACCCTGATGATCGTGTGGGCTACGGCGGGACGTATACCTGTAAAGAACGCGAGTTCATTGCCGCCGTAGCGTGTGGATATGCGGATGGATATCCCAGACTTCAGCACGATGCTGCTGCGGTATCGGTTCATGGCAAAAGAGCGCCGTTAGCGGGTCGGGTTTCGATGGATTCCCTGTCGGTTAATGTTACCGACATCGAAAATACAGGTTTGGGTGACTGGGTTGAACTCTGGGGATCACACATCAGCGTCAGTGATGTAGCCCGCTGGAACAATACAATTCCGTACGAATTACTGTGTCGAATCTCAGATCGTGTGCCGCGACGTATGTGCAGTGAGATCGACAATGACTAAGAGTAAAACGGTCTACGTCTGTCGCGAGTGCGGCTCGCTATCTGGAAAATGGTCCGGGCAGTGTTCAGAATGCGGCAGCTGGAACAGTCTGGAAGAATCTGCTCAGTCAAAACCCGGCTCAAGTAACCGATTTGCCGGTTTTGCACCGAGCTCTGTTGTACAGAATCTTGCAGAGGTTCAGGTGAGTGAAATCACCCGAATTCCATCCGGCAGCAAAGAACTGGATCGGGTTCTTGGCGGAGGAATGGTGCCTGGATCGGTGGTTCTTATTGGTGGAGATCCAGGCATAGGCAAATCCACACTGTTGTTGCAGAGCATGGCTCTGTTAGCGGATACTGAATCTGTTTTATACGTCAGTGGAGAAGAATCTGCAGAGCAGATTGCACTTCGGGCCCACCGTCTGGGACTGCCGTCTGCACAGTTGAAAGTCATGGCGGAGAACAGGTTGGAATCCACACTGGAAACTGTTCAAAGAGAGCAACCTACTTTGGTCGTGGCGGACTCTATACAAACCTTTTACAGTGATGAACTTACTGCAGCCCCCGGCAGTGTGTCACAGGTCAGAGAGTGTGCCTCCAGACTGGTTAGATTCGCAAAACAAACGAACTGCACAGTGGTTCTTGTCGGTCATGTAACCAAAGAGGGTGCGCTTGCCGGACCACGAATACTGGAACACATGGTGGACTGTGTTCTCTATTTCGAGGGTGATAGCGCGCACAGTTTCCGTGTGATTCGCGCGATAAAAAATCGCTTCGGCGCGGTCAACGAAATCGGTGTGTTTGCAATGACAGACAGAGGGCTCAAGGATGTTGCCAATCCTTCGGCCATGTTTATCAACAAACAGGAGGCGAATCGACCCGGTAGTGTGGTTCTGGCAAGCCAGGAAGGTTCGCGTCCGATTCTTGTGGAAGTGCAGGCGCTGGTTGACGATTCGGTACTATCCAATCCAAGGCGGCTCACGATCGGTCTCGAACAGAATCGTCTTGCCATGTTACTGGCAATCTGTCATCGCCATGCGGATATCTCATTGAACGGATACGATGTGTTCACCAACGTGGCCGGCGGCATTCGGATCAGTGAACCCGGGGCTGATCTGGCGATACTTCTGTCTGTGATCTCCAGCCTCAAAAATCGCGCACTTGGAAATGACCTGGTTGTGTTTGGTGAAATTGGACTGTCGGGGGAACTCAGAGCGGTTCAGCGCGGGCAGGAACGTTTACGTGAGGCGGCAAAGATGGGGTTTAAACGCGCACTGATACCCGAACCCAATACACCGCGGAAAGTGATCTCAAACATGGAACTTTTCCCGGTTAAACGGATCGACGACGCGCTGTCAGTTTTTGAGCTATAGTCCGCTCGTAATTGTTCACGGCCCGTACACTGAGGGTCCACCTATTCATCAGGAATCACAATGAAAATCTTCAAATTATCTGTCTCGCTCACGGCTGTTGGGGCGCTCTTCCTCGTTTCTCAACCCCTTTTCGCACAGAGTGATGCGCTGGACACAGAATAGAAGCGCTACAGCTACGCCGTGGGCAGCAAGATTGCGGCTCAACTTGTGCAGCAATTTGGCCGGCAGGGCAGCGGTATCGACTTTAGCTACCTGCGGCAGGGGCTTAACGATGTGCTTTCTGGCACGACGCCAAAAATGACAGATGAAGAAGCTGATCTCGCAATCGAGCAGAAGCGCTCTGCTGATCAGGCTGCCGTTGTTGCAGCCGCGAGCGAACGTGATGAGGCGGGTGCAAAATTTCGTGGCGACTACGAAAACGGTGAAGGCGTGCAGAAAACCGAGAGCGGCATGCTTTATACCGTGATGAACAGCGGTGCCGGAGACGCGATGCCGACGGCGACGGATACGGTCGTGGTTCACTATCAGGGCACTTTAATCGACGGTACCGTATTCGACAGTTCGTATTCCCGCGGTGAACCGGCGACATTTCCACTCAGCGGGATCATCCCGGGTTGGCAGGAAATACTGCAGCTGATGCGGGCCGGAGACAAATGGGAAGTCGTGATTCCTCCTCAACTGGCCTATGGAGAGAGGGGTGCTGGCGCGTCTATCGGACCCAATGAAACGCTCGTATTTGAAATTGAACTGCTGGAAATCAAGTAGCGGGGTGTTGTTCAGAAGGGGAGCCGGATTTTTTGAACAAATTTCAATATAGCCTATTTAAAACAATAAGATAGATATATTTTTACCCTGTTGATTGTATTCAGGCTGGATTCATGCGTTCTCAGTTAAAACTGCCATACCGTTACGTGGTGTAACGTTTGTTTGTCTACTTTGTATGGGGGATTTACCATGAGATTTTTCAAACCTGAAGTGAAATCGTTTAAGCATGCCGGTGTTGTTGCCGGTCTGGGTTGTGCGCTGGTGATGGCATCAGGCAGTGCACTTGGCGCAAGTTCGGTCACAGAAGCACCGGTAATCAGCGCCTATCCGGTGTATGAAACAGTTCGAATAAACACGCCTTATGAGCGTTGCTGGGATGAAGCCGTTCAAGTGCAGTCGAGGGCAAGCCAGTCCCGAACACCTGAGATTCTTGGCGCCATCGTGGGGGCAGCGGTCGGACGGAATTTTGGCAGTGGTCGGGGACAGGATGTAGCCACCGTTGCGGGCGCAGTGCTCGGCGGTTCAATTGGTCGTGATGTCAAACATCGACGATCAGGTTCACGAACTGTCTATCAAAAGCGATGTGAAACCGTTGATAACTACAAGTCGGAAGAGCGACTTCAGGGATACGACGTGACCTATCAGTACAATGGTGACACGTACACAACGTTTACCGATCACGATCCGGGCGAAACGATCAAAGTCAGCGTTAACGTCGTTCCGGTTGAGTAACTGACTCGGATCTTTCTCACGAGGGTATCGAAATCTCCTGGCAGCCCCAAAATACCTGCCGGCGATTGTCGAGTCGCCTGATAACCCCGCTACTGGCGCTTTCGCTGGTTGCGGGGTCTTCTGCGTTTGCTCTGAATGCAGATGACTCAAAGGTTAAAGCCGTCAGTATTGAAGAGGTCGCGAATCTGATTCGCAAGCGCAAGCAGTGGAAAATTCTCGACGCAAAGCCGAAACAGGCCTCGCAGGGCAACTACTTTCGGTTCAAGTTGCTGGGTAACAATGGTAAAGTAAAAATTATCAACATCGATCCCAAAAAACCCAACCTGAGGTCACTAGAATAATGAGACTGCTGATTGTTGAGGACGAATCGGCGCTCCGGTCCCAGCTCACTGAACGATTCAGAAAAAACGGATTCGCCGTAGATGAAGCCAGAGACGGAGAGGAGGGGCTGTATTTCGGCAAGGAATACCCGGTTGATATCGCCGTTATCGATTTGGGCTTGCCCAAAATTGGTGGAATAGAAGTGATCCGCCAGCTGCGGGAGTCTGGCGTCAATTACCCGATACTCATTCTCACGGCGAGATCGCGCTGGCAGGAGAAAGTTGAAGGACTTGAAGCCGGTGCTGACGACTATCTTGCTAAACCGTTCCACTTTGAAGAGTTACAGGCGCGGGTATCCGCCTTGATTCGACGTTCCGCGGGGCAGTCAAACCCGGTACTCGAGAATGGCCCCATTGCCCTGGACACCCGCACCCAGGATGTCACTGTATCTGGACAGCCTTTGGATCTTACGGCGTTCGAATATCGATTGCTGTACTACCTGATGCTAAATGTCGGAAAGGTGGTTTCGAAGATGGAATTGACCGAACACCTCTATGATGAAGACGCGGATAGGGACAGCAATGTAATCGAAGTGTTTATCGGCAGGCTGCGGAAGAAAATTGATCCGGAAGGCGCAGTAAATCCGATTGAAACGCTTCGGGGTCGGGGCTATCGTTTCACCGCCATAGATTGACCACTCTTTCACTCCGACACCGGCTGCTTCTTGCGGCTACAATCACTGTTACTGCATTTCTTGGGCTTGCCGGATTCGCGCTCGATAAGGCATTTATCAGCAGCGCCAAGGAGTCTCTCAGGCATGAACTTAAAGCTCAGGTTATTGCACTTCTGACGGCGATTGAAGTGGAACCGGATGGTTCACTTCTGGTACCGGCCGAGTTACCGGAAAGCAGGTTGTTCAATATGCAGTCCGGGCTGTACGCCACAATCCTCAAATCCGACGGCAGCCAAAGCTGGACGTCGCGATCAGCAATGGGAATCGATCTGGGATTCCTGCAGCCCTTGCAGCCCGGTCGGGAGCAGTTTGAACAGATGTCGCAAGGACTGCAGGGGCCTTTCTATTTTGGCTTTGGAGTCAGCTGGGAGCTGGAAGGAAACGAAGTATTTGAGCTGACGTTGATACTGGTCGAAGACAGCGACCGGATGGCACAATTTGTCGGATCCTATCGACGCGATCTTTTCCTTTGGCTCGGGCTTGCAGGCGTACTGTTGCTAATTATGCAGCTGGTAACGTTGCGCTGGGGATTGACCCCTCTGGCGAGAGTGTCCCGCGAAATAGACAAGATAGAACACGGCCAGCAGGAAAAAATAGAAGGACGATATCCGGGAGAGATTGCCCAGCTTAGCAGTAGGATCAATATTTTTATTGAAAACGAAAGAAAAAACCTTGAACGCTACAGAAACACTCTGGGAGATCTGGCGCACAGTTTAAAAACCCCCCTAGCTGTAATAAAGGGGCTCGACGACACCAGTAAAGAAAAAGATCAGACACTGCTGGTCGAACACGTAGACCGCATGAGCCAGATAATCGACTACCAGTTAAAGCGGGCCGCATCTTCACAGTTTTCGATCATGCACACGGCTGTGGACGTCAACGAGGTCCTGAGGAAAATTGATCTGACTCTGAAAAAGGTTTACGCAGAAAAATCGGTTGCCGTGCAGTGGGAACTGGAGGACAAAGCGGAATTCTTCGGGGACTCGGGAGATCTTTTCGAGTTTCTCGGCAACATTTTCGAAAATGCCTATAAGTTTTGTAATGAAAAAATCCACGTGCAGACCCGGCGCTTCGGAGATGCGCAATGCGTTCACTGCGGGCTGGAGATACGCATCGAAGACGATGGCGCGGGTATCAGTAGCGATCTTAAAGATGCCGTGTTTAAGCGCGGAGCAAGAATCGACCAACAGATCCCCGGACAGGGTATCGGGCTTGCGGTCGCACAGGAGGTCGTCAGTCGTTACGAGGGCAGTCTGACCACAGAGAAAAGTCGGTTTGGTGGTGCTGCACTTGTTGTGACTATTCCACCTTCGGTGCCGGTATGATCTGGTTCCTCGCTCGTTAGCGCACAAAAACCAGAGCTACAGACACGTTGTCGGGTGCGCCCGCATCCAATGCAGCGTGGATCAGTGTTTCGATGCAGTTCTCCGGATCATTGGCCCTTAAAGACAATATTGTCGCAATATCGTGATCTCTGACAACGCCGCATAAACCATCAGAGCACAACAGGTATATTTCGTTCTTTTCTGGTGTCAGGTTCAGAAAATCGGGCAGACAGCTGGCTTCGATTCCAAGCGCTTTCTTCAGTACGTGATGTGCGTAAGCGGGCACATGCTGGTTTGAGTTTTCCTGCAGCATGTCAGCTGCCAGAGTGTGATCAATAGTAACCTGGGCAAGCTCACCTTTGGCAAAGCGATAGAGCCGAGAATCTCCGATATGTCCGACGTGAATTGACTTTTGATGAAAAGTCGCGGCGAGCAGGGTGGTCCCCATTCCTTCGCAATGGGCGAGTTGATGTGAGTTTGCATAGACTTCACTGTTTGCCAGTGAAAACGCTTCCGGCATGAAATCGGCGGATCCGTCTTCACCGAGCATATCGCTTATCAGATACTGTTCTTCGAAGAAATTACACAGTGTGTTCACCGCCATGGAACTTGCGACATCCCCGGCTTTGTGACCACCCATCCCATCGGCCACGACCGCCAGATTGATCGATGGAACTATACGCAGGCTGTCCTCGTTCGCAGGACGCACGTTACCGGTATCCGTGGCAGCCACCATTTCAAACTGAAGTGTCAGTGTCCTACCCTCTGAGTATTGTTGTCCGCGGTCATATCGTGAAATTAGATTGCCCGCAACAGTTCGTTGATGCCAACCTTGGCCCGAGTTTTCTCGTCAACGGTTTTGACGATGACCGCACAATACAGACTGTGGCTGGCGTCGGCTGAAGGAATGGATCCGGAAACCACTACTGATCCTGGCGGAACTTTACCGTAAGTGATTGCTCCCGTCGATCGATCCAAAATACGGGTACTCTGCCCAATGTAGACACCCATAGAGATAACTGACCCCTCGCCGACGATTACACCCTCTACAATTTCACTCCTGGCGCCAATAAAACAGTTGTCTTCAATAATGGTCGGTGAAGCCTGCAATGGCTCAAGCACACCACCAATACCCACTCCCCCTGACAAATGGACGTTTTTTCCGATTTGAGCACACGAACCGACGGTTGCCCATGTGTCGACCATAGTACCTTCATCGACATAGGCACCGATGTTGCAGTAACTGGGCATCAGCACAACATTTGCTCCGACATAAACTCCGCGCCTTACGATCGCCGATGGAACCACCCTGAATCCGCTCGCGTCAAAATCGTCGTGGCTGTAATTGGAAAACTTTAACGGCACCTTGTCGAAATACTTGATCGACCCGGCTTCGAGAACTTCATTACGCTCAATGCGAAAAGAGAGCAAAACCGCCATTTTGAGCCATTCATTGACTTGCCAGCCGTCTTCGGAGGGTTCTGCAACCCGGTTCTCACCGCGGTCAAGGAGACCGATGCAGGTCTCTATCGCGTCTTTGGTTTCGGTTGGCACATTGTCTGGCGTCAAGTCAGCCCGGGCGTCCCAGGCTTTCAAAATCAATGATTTGAGGTCTTGCATATCTAGTGTAGAACGGATACTCGGGATGGGGCCGGATTATACATCTGCGCCAACAGTCTAATAAACACATCCTGATCCGTTCAGATATTTTGAAATCGATTCCTAAATCCGGTATTCTCCTGCGCCCGGATCACGAATCCATACCCGTTTTTTCAGTCTCCGAGTCTGCCTGCCGTCGGACATTCAGAAGACTGCCGCGAGAACCAACGCGCATCCCGATTTACCGGCCAGGCCGAAATCTTTCTGGGATGGTGGTTCACGGCGGCTACACGCTGGGTTTTCGATGATCGGGGACGTGAGCGCGAAATAAATATCACATAAGCGCTAAACGAGATGATAAACAGTAGCTGGACCCGATTTTGGTATGAAAGATTATTACGCGATCACGGTTTCCGACCTGTCCGGGTCAAAACACTACACTGTCCGCAAAACTGTTAAGAAATGGCTGTTTACATTCGCGGTGTTGTTGACCGGTGTGATGGCCGGTTCGTTCGGTATGAATTACCTTCAGTATACCGAGGTCGGCTCTCTCGAGATTGAGAATCAGGTTCTTGGTCAGAAACTCGATAATCAGACGGATCGAAGTCAGGAACTGCTGGGGAATCTGGATGAGAAGAAGTCCCAGATTACCCTGATCAGTACCGAACTCATCGAAATTGAGAAAAACAGTGGCGTAGACACCGCTGATCAGGAAGTTCCACTGCATCAGCGTATACGGGCAATTGGGACGTTTTATACCGAGAAAGAAGAAGCGTACACCGAGATTGGATCCAGAGTTGAGCAGATCGAGGGGATGATTGGCCTCGACAAGGTCAGCGAGAAATTACCTCATGCCGATGATCCCGATCTAGGCCGGCGGGTTGAAATTGCCTCCCTTAATGCAAGCCAGATGAGGGTACTGCACGATAGTATACCCAACGGCTTTCCGACGGATACCCACGTCATTACCAGTCGATTCGGTAACCGAATTCATCCTATCAGCAAAATCAGAAGCTTTCACAAAGGCGTCGACATTCGTGCAAAAAATCATAACCCTGTGTTCTCGACCGCCGACGGTGTAGTCAGAGACGCAAGTTTTTCGGACCTCAGCGGGAACCGTATTGTTGTCCAGCACAATTTTGGGTTTGAAACCCGTTATTCACATTTACACAAAATGCATGTCAAACGCGGTGACGTAGTCCATAGAGGTGATTTGCTCGGCCAGGCAGGGAACACTGGCCTCAGCGATGCACCGCACCTGCACTACGAAATTCGCTATCTTGGCAAAGCAATAGATCCGGTCGATTTCCTTGGTTGGGAATTCGGCTCCGATTCTCTTTTTTCACAAGTCAGGGGAATAGAATGGCCATCTTTAATAAGTCTGATCAACAAGCAGATTACTCATCAAACGTTACAACTATCGCAGCTGGATCAAAGTTCGCAGGAACCCTAGAAATTGCCTGCAAGCTCCATATTGACGGCAATTTCGAAGGAGAAATTGTTTCGGAAAACACTGTCGAAATTGGCAAGAGCGGTGAAGTCACCTCCAAGGTGATGGCGAAAAAACTTGTCGTTAGCGGCAAGTTCGTTGGAGACGCAGAGTGTGAATCCATTGAACTCACATCTGGCGGGGAAGCGGAGGGTAAACTGACCTCGGCAAGTCTGACCATCGACAGCGACAGTTCGTTTCAGGGAGAAAGTATTCGCAAACGACCAGAAGATATTAAGAAAG
>JBCCGE010000086.1:0-13611 GCA_039029455.1 Pseudomonadota bacterium
ATTTTAATGGTTAGTTCGAATTGCTCATCGTTAAAAAATATTTTCGATGCCACGTTCCGTCAACAACTTTTCAAACAAAAGACCCGCCAGAGTACTTTCCACTGCAACCAATGGCTAAGGATAAATCATACTGACGCTCTCGCAACTTATACAGGCGGGACTCAATGCAACGCTAGTATCTAAACTCGCGAAACCAGGGTATCACTATCTCGCATCAGAAATAGAACGATCGCAGCGGCAAACATCGGCCAAGCAGCAAAAAAAAGTATATTGGGGCCGGAGAATGGGTCCAGATACTTTGCGAATGGCGTCAGTGTTCCAGCGGCCGCCATCAATAAAACGGCGAGACGGCTCCAGAATTTTGCTATACCGACGAAAAAGCATACAACAATAACGGCCTGAGCAATCCCTACAAAGACAAAAAGATTCTCAGCTATACCGGACAGACCGTAAAACCCCCCGAACACAGCCGCTGCATGACCCGGATTGAAAAACTTGTCGAGAACCCACACGGCCATAACGATAGTGACGCCAATACGCAGTATTAACAGAGACAACTCCAGATTTTTGTGTGACGTGCCCATAATAAATTCCTGCCTTTTTCAATAATTGATAGCGACGTCAGCTACGACAACCGGTTAGACACTCGGTTCCGTTTCCCTGATTCACAGACAGGGTTTCTGATTTTTCAAATTGCCTAAAAACAACGAACAAAGCGTTTTGCATGCAAAGACTGTGTGTTCGCTAATGGGATAAATATCAAGCGCTAAACTCAGCCAGCGCTTCCATGGCCTCCGCTGCGAGATCGCTCTGCACAAAAAAATGGTCATGATAAAACGCAGCGACAACGTTTGCGCTGATTCCGCGTTGACCGAGTTTGTCCGCAATTGCAGCGGTCAATCCCACCGCATCAAGACTTGAATGAATCGTCAGCGTAATTCGTCTGAATACGGATTCGTATTCAATGTTGTTACTGTCCGCCTGCGTTTTTGAAATTATAAGTGTCAGGCCTTCTGACTCGCATATCGTCGCCAACGGATTCAGCTCGGAAAAATCTCCATATGACGCATCCGGGAACGTGCAAAAAACATAGTCTTCAACCCCGAGTTCAGGGGACATAGTGGCGAGCAGCGTCTCCAGATCTTTTTCACCGACCATTAATCGGGTGCCTCCTCTGTTTCTATTTGGACTGTTTGAGCAGTTGTCGCTTTGTGTCGGTGCAATCCTATCCTCCTGCACTCAGAATTGGCTCACCAAAATAATCTGGATCGGGATTGACGCCCAGTCCCGCACCTTTGGGTACATCTACATAACCATCGCGTATGGTGATCAATGGGTCAGGTGCGTAGCCTTCGTGCTGGTACGGCGTTGCAAGCCAGGCTGCTTCCAGAAATTTTGGCGACACTGTTGATGCCATATGTACCGTTGCAGCGGCCAGTATATTGCCGCCCCAGCCGTCATCCACAGTGTGAGGCAACCGACGCGCAGCGCAAAGATCTCTGAAGACTGCAAACTGCGACAGTCCTCCGAGTCGGGATATTTTCATACTAAAACCGTCTACCAATCCCAGGCCAATAACATCGATCGCCGTATTTACATCGAGAATATTTTCGTCAAGAAACAGCGGATGACACAGCTGTGATCGGATAGCGCGATTTGTTTCAATCATGTCACAGGGCTGTTCAAGGGTGATCGGGATGTCGCGACACGCCTGTGAGAGCCGCACCGTATCCCGACCACTTAGCCCTCGATTGCCGTCGGCAATCAAAGCGGTGGTTGCCCCAACGGCTGCATAGACCTCACGTATCACCTCGATGTCTTCACCAACATCCGGACGCCCGATTTTTATCTGCAGTCGGCGAAACCCTTCTTTGACTTTTTCCCTCGCGATTTCAAGGACCTTGTCGACAGGCTTGAGCCCGAGCACAAAATATGACTTCACCCTGTCCTGTACTGCACCGCCAAGTAACGTCGATACCGGTAAATCCAAAGTCTTACCCATGAGGTCATAACATGCTATGTCCAAAATGGCCCTGGCATAGTTATGGCCGTTTAGCGTCTTGTCGAGAATTCCAACAATATTTCTTGGAGTTGCCTCGGCACCGACGATTGCAGGCCCGAATACTTCCAGCGCCGCCCGCAATCCCCCGGCATGAATGGGCGCATACAGGGTTCCCAGCGGACAGACCTCACCCCATCCGGACACGCTGTTCTCACCCACCAGCTGAACAATGGTCGTGTCGAGCTCCCAGACCTCTTGCCCCGCCATTGTGTAAGGCCCGTTTTTCACGGGTAGAGTTTTTGAATACACGTGGAGTTCTGCGATTCGGGTCATATCAGATCAGGATTTTTTACTTGTGAATTCAGCATCGATCCTAATCGACTCTCAGGCAATCGGATAGCAATTTCCAGGCCTGTTTTTCCAGTCTTGTTGTTCAGTAGTAACTATGGGTCGAGAGGATTGTGCTAATTTTTTAATTTTCTATCATCGATAGAAGTCTCTGTCTTCAAACTTGTTCAGTGGGCTGATTCCATCGATACTCGATATGCGGCAGCCCTTCTTCATTGTCGCAACCGCGACCAACCACCTCAAAACCGTGCTTTTCGTAAAATGCCCGCGCGGCCGTATTCGCCGCAAAGGTAAACAACTCCAATTCTCCTGTGGACATAGCTTTGGCGAGATCAAGTAGCTGAGTCCCAATACCGAGTTTTTGATGTTCTATGTGAACATAAAGCTGGTTGACACGCGATCCGTCAGTTGCCAGCAACCCTGCGACTGTTGTCTGATCCCCGAGTATTGCCAGATAAACCACATTGTCTCTGCACAGCGAATTGTTTAGAAAATCCAGTTGATCCTGAAACGAATGCAGTTCGGATATGCCCAAGGCATGTTCCTTGCTGTCCCGCCACATTTTGACTGCGGCCACTCCATAATGACACTTATAAGGAACCAGGCTGATTTTAGACACGTCGACAAATCAGATTTAATGATGGTCAGCGAATGATCTGCTTAATATCAATTTGCCAAAAAAGATCAGTTATGACTTCTGGAAACTTACTAGAAGCCATCTCATAAATAGTAGATTGGCTTGGAGTACAAGGCGCACGTACCGTGAGAAGCGCAGTTTACGTGGGTAAATGAGCATCGGAACGGTGCTTGCAACGCCGTAATTCAAGTCAAGATGCATTTATGAGATAGCTTCTAGCTGTCTATCGCGCCAATCTGTTGCATCAGCTTGTACTCCTCGAACAGGAACCAGCACTCTGAAATCAGACCATCATTGATTGTGAAAATATCAATGACCTGAAACTCAACTTGCCTGTGCGTCGCTGCGATACCGCGAAATTCTCCGGCGTGAGTCGCCGTAATCGTTTTGTGCGTGACCACCTTGTTTCCTTCTCCTATCTGTTCATTAATGGTCACATGAAAATCCGGAAACGCAGCCAGCATGTCAGTATAGCCCCGTTTCAGTCCGTCAATATTCTGAAACATCGAACCCAGAATTTGCGAGTGATCGACGAAATTCTTGGAGAAAATAGTATCCAGGGCCTCGAGACAGTGTTCATTCTGAACTTCGTCAACATACCTGCGAACCAACGCTTTATTTTTCTCGACCTTCATCTAACTAATCATTTACTCTGCTAAGTAATTCAGATTTTAAAAAATTGAACCATATTTCTTACCGTTTTGAGCACTCAAAAAGCAAGTAACCTTAAAGCCACCTTAGAAGCAGTTGTCTTTTCCAATTTCGATGTCAAGAATCGCCAATTCGTCTTTACCAACGTAGCGATGAACAACGATGGCTCCCTGCTGATATGCGGGTTTCAGGTTTATCATACTGCAGGACTGCTGAACCACCGCTTCACCCAGCAGCCCGTACAAACGGTCCGGATCGATTTCCGACGCATCATAGTTAACCAACACGTATCGGAATATTAAGTGTTTCTCTTCAGCGGTGACACTCTCCAGGCGGGTTTCGCTATCAACCATCACAGGTAACTGTTCGTTAGTAATCCGCGCGACTCCCTGCAGCAGCCGGTCGATATCACTGGCTGGGATGTCTTCACATCGGGAAATGCTGATCGATTCAGCATATTCCTCGATGATTAAAAGGACTCCGTTGGTTTGCCTTTCAACCACCATGTAGTAATTTGGGTCTTCAAAGCATTTAACTGTCGAGTATCGCGTGGCAGATATCTTCGCAGCATTTCCCGTTGACTCTACTCTGACATTGCTATATTCGCTGGAATCCCCCCTTCGCCGCGCGAGATCCATTGTCGACACCGCCAACTCCTTATACCGGGTTCCATCGATCTTAAGCGTTTGTTCGACACCGTCTTCCATGTTCCTGACGGCAATAATGGTCGCATCATCGGAATACAGATCCACTACCGATGGGTCAAACTCCCGCCATTTGGATTCATACAACTGAAAAAACTCCAGATACTCGTCGGCTGAGGAAATGCCGGTCTGACTGATCAGAAAGACACATACGGTTAGTGCGAATCTAATTCCCTTTTTTGCAACTACTGACATGATGGCTACCCGTTTACCCACCTGACTTCTTAAAGACCAGACTGTATCACGCGACCGAAAACATCAAACCGTAGCAATTACCCCTCCGTCTGTCCTCTCACCACACGGACGAACCATCGCTTTTTCTTGTCGGGTCGTGGCCTATCGAAAGCGGTCCCGCGAGAGCATCTTTCCAATTCGCTAATAACCTGAATCGTCATACAGGCGAATGTGGTCCCTAAAAAACCGTCTTCTTTTGAGTATTGACAAGTTGGAGTACTCACAATGTATACTAATTGTATACATAATATATTATCCAACCAATGGCAGAGGCAGACGCGCAATGGCAATAAAACCACCATTTACTGATCTCGAAATCAGAAAGCAAAGCTCAGGGTTCTATCAAAACAACAGCTTACCCATCGCATTGGGTAGCAAGGTATTTATGGTCGCTCTGGTGTTATGGGCGTTGATATGGCCCGGAAATGCAAACCGAACCCTGGGTAGCTGGAACTGGTCCCTTTTGGAAGGGTTTAACCAGTTCTATATCGTAATCGTCGGGCTGTTCTTCTTCTTTCTGTTGTTCGTCGCCATCTTTCCGTATTCCGGGCGAAAAGTGATGGGGAAGCCCGGAGAAAAACCCGAGTTCTCGAATTTTTCCTGGTTTTCCATGATGTTCGGTGCAGGACTGGGAGTGGGTCTGATGGTTTACGCGACCGCTGAGCCGATGGGGCTGTGGGGATCCAATCCCGAAATTGTGGCAGGCAATGTGGTTGGAAGTTCTGAAGCCGCCGTCGAGTCGGCCTTTCGCTATACGTTTCTCCACTACGGGTTTCATGCCTGGGCGATCTACGTCATCACTGGTCTTTCCCTTGCGTACTATGCTTATACGCGGGATATGCCGCTCACCATTCGTTCCGCACTCACACCGATTTTGGGGAAATACGCCAACGGATTTATAGGTCATGTGGTCGACGTGCTGGGCGTCGTCGCGACGATTCTGGGGGTGTCGGTCACGATCGGGTTCGGCGTGTCTCAGTTCGTCGACGGTCTCTACGCGGTCACCGGTATGGAGTGGCTGATGAACACCGTCGGTGAAGTTCCTACTCCAAGCACGGTTGGGCTGATCGCCGCGCTGATTGTGATTATGGGACTGTCCATAATCTCCGCGGTCTCGGGAGTCGGACGAGGAATCAAGTATCTGTCGAATCTGAATATGGTCCTGTCACTGATCCTGTTGATGACCTTTGTGATTTTCGGATCTTTCCTGTTTGCTATGACCACATATGGTACGGCGATGGTGGACTACATTATCCACTTCTTCTCCTTGTCATTCGAGGCGTATGGTCCACAGTCAGCCAGTGAGTTCGCGGCGGCACTTCCGGAGGCAGCGAAACCATTGGCGGGTGACCTGATTGCGGGTGCAACCAACGCATGGGGTTCTCTTGATGGCTTCAAATCCGGATTGGAGGGTGCTGCGGCAGATCTGGACGATGAAACTCTCGCGGCAGCGTATGCTGCTGGGGCGGATGGGCGACTCTTTGGTTGGCAAGCCGGCTGGACGACATTCTATTGGGCCTGGTGGATCGCATTTTCACCATTCGTTGGATTGTTTCTGGCTCGCATTTCCAAAGGACGCACGGTGCGTGAATTCATTCTTGGTTGCGTGGTGGCCCCTGCACTGGTGTGCTTTGCCTGGATGACCATACTCGGCGGTACCGCGGTGAATCTTGAAGTCCTGGGTCAGGCCGATCCTTCCATTGCCGCCGCTTCTACCACCAACAAACTGTTTGTGGCACTGGAAAACATCCTGAGCCAGGGACTCTACGGCGCTATCGTTGTGATGTGTGTGGTCCTTATTCTTACGTTTCTGGTGACTTCTGCCGATTCCGGCATTCTGGTCATGAATACCATCATGTCAGGCGGTAGTCAGAAAACAGGAATCAAGCACCGTATCATCTGGGGGCTGATCCTGACGGCCGTGATCGGTGTGCTCATTGTTGCAGCAGGCGAAAACAATCCATTGGACGCGCTGAAGAACGCTATGATTATCGGTGCCCTTCCATTCACGATGGTAATGGGATTGATGATGGTGTCGCTGGCAAAAGCACTGTATCGCGATAATTTGCGCGAAAAATCATCCGCAACCAACACGGTTGCCGAGAGTGCCAGCAGTTAGCACGAGGGCTACGCAGCTTTACTCCAGACTGCAACCCTTGTGAAAGCAGGTGGGCCAACGGTCCGCCTGCTTTTCATTTTGAAGATAGAAACAAAGTACACAAGTTGTCACGACAAACCGGATTCACTACCGCGCCGGATCTGGTCAGGGAGACTCCACCGACTGCCGGGTGAGAACAATGATTGACCAATCCATGGTTAGAGCAGACTCACCATCGGCAGAAGCAACGAGTTTCATCGTCAGATAGCCGCGGTCCGTTCGTTTTGAAGAGAAACGTTTTCCGACCATGGTCACCACCACATCCAGATCCTGATTCGGATACCAGGGTCGCAACCACTTCAGATTATCGATTCCCGGAGCGCCGACGGCCGCCGTGTCCAGCAACACCTGATCGCAAAACGGCTTAAAGCAAAGGAGCTGAGTCTGAAAACCGGATGCGACCAGTCCACCAAAATGCGTCTTGCTCGCTTCTTCCTCATCAAGATGGAATCGTTGGGGATCGTATCGTTCCGCAAACTCCTTTATCTCGTCGACAGTCAGACCGAGCACAGAATATTCGTGGGTGAAACCATCTTCAAAATCTTCAAAATATTTCATCGTCGAAACCCGTGTATCAGTTATTCAATCTCTGCCTGCACTGACTTCCAGGCCTGCGTGATTTCACGAATGAGTGTTTTCGCGTGTTCATCGGTAGTCGCATAGTTGATCACTGAAATTCGGATGATCGTTCTCCCTCTCCATTCGCCGTGCGTCGGATAAACCCGGCCATTTCCTTGTACGGCTTCCAGTACGACTTTAGTTAAACGATCACCCTCTTCGCCCTCACCACACGCCAGAGCCAACTGATTAGAGACAACGTCATTGAGAATCTGGAGTCCCGACACTTTTGATAATTCATCGGCAATGTAACGGGCGAGGCGGCAGTGGCGGGAAACCAATTCAATCACACCGGATCTCCCCAGATGCTTAAGTATGGCGTAACTCGGCACGCCCCGTGCCCGTCGTGATAACTCCGGAGTCGAATCAGTAGGTTCCCAGTGATCCGTCGTTTGTGGCAGGTACGCCCCTCGGGCCGACATGGAGGCCACCAGCGGTTCCCTGTTCCTGACGATCACCATTCCCGCATCAAACGGCGCATTCAGCCACTTGTGCAGATCAATCGCCCAACTGTCCGCCCGTTGAACATCCTTCAACCGATCCGCCAGGTCCGGTACAGCAGACAGCCAAAGACCAAATGCGCCATCCACATGCACCCATCCATTTTTTGCCTTTATGATTGGTATCAGTTCTTCAAACGGATCAAAGGCACCGGAGTTAATCTGTCCTGCCTGCAGGATTACCATAGGGGGATTGTCGCATTCTTCAACGGCTGAACGCAGTGCCTCCGGGAGCACCCGTCCCTCAGAATCCACCTGCACGCGCGTGACTCGCCCGGCGCCAAACCCCGCGTATCGAAGCGCCGCAAATGGCGCAGAGTGAGCCGCATCGCTGATTAGAACCGGCACATTGGGCGCGCCAAACAACCCCTGCTGTTCGACGTCCCAGCCCTGCGCGGCCAGTAGCGCATTTCGCGCCGACATGATTCCCACCGTATTTGCCACCGTCGCGCCGGTCACGATACCCGCACCACACTCGCCCGGCAAACCGAGCAGATCGATCACCCAATCACATACCGTGCGTTCCATACCGGTAATCGCAGGCGTCTCAAACGCTGAGCCGGCGTTCTGCCCCCACGCAGACACCAATATATCCGCAGCAACACCGACCGGATAAGAGCCCCCTAAAACATAACCATAGAAATTTCCGGACGACATCTGATTCAGCGCACCGTCGCTGTTGCGGACCATCTCATCGATCACCGCATCCGCTGGCAGCCCATGTTCGTTCAATGGCTGACGAAACCGTGCCACCGCATCATCAGTCGATACAGACGGTCGGATCGGCAATTCAGGGACTTTTCTCCGATAGGTAGTTCCCGCGTCGACAGCGGATTTAATCGCTTTCTCTTCGTCGTCTGTTAATCCCGAGGGCATAGGATTCAGGTGGTTGTTTGATCGTTAATTGATAAGGGTTGAGTTTGAGACTATTACCATCCGCACGGGGCGAAGGTGGAGCCTAAGCTTCATCGACCTCAGCGCAGATTGCATAAATAGAAAATGTTGCTGCGGCGGGTGTTGCTCCCTCATTAAGAGTAATCCTTACAAGCCATCCTTCTGAGTTCGAAAACGGATAAGAACCCATCAGTACATGTTGTGTCCCGCCTGTAGTCGCACCTCCTCCCAATACTTTTTTGCCTTCCGGACATAAGATGGGTGAAGCCACTACTGCTCCGGAACCCGGGTTGATTGAAGAACTACTGCTCACCAATTCATAACCTTTCACCGCTGATTTCTCCTCCCCGCCCAACGGTACTACCACGACCTTACTCTGAGCAAACGTATACCCAATGCTTAGAACAGATAGAAATATCGCAAGGATGGACGTACGTAACTTTATCGTCTGTATCATTTTGGAAACCTCCTCTACTGTTTTTGAAACAGCATATTAACCCGGATCAGTGAGGTGGATAGAGAAAAACGAAACGGCCGTCACTACAGTAGTGATCCATACGTGGGTACGAAACGATTACTGATCTAAAAGCCCTCTGATAACCACGTCAGCTGTCCATCTGATTTTTTGCACTTGCTGGCGGAAACGTAGAGCTGCATTGTCAGCAGAAGTCGACGATCGTATCGACGTTGATTCAGCTCATTGTGATACGTTATTCCTACCTTTGTCGTAATCTCGATCACCTTCACCTCGTCCTCCATAAGTGCGCTCACTATTTTGCAGAATCAGTCGCCTGCTTTTCAGCATAGCCGCGGTTAGAGTGAGTTTAATGTGCGACAGGCCAAGATTTAACACCAAGGCAGCAATTGCGTTTTTGTCAGTCCTCTGGGGGTATTTCGCAACGCTATTGCGGTAACCAACTCCGACACTCGCACTTTCAGCGCGAATCAGTTCGCAACTGTTTGTGAGGAAAAAGGAGTAGGCAGATAGCCACTGAAATCACTCGGGCCTTTCTGTGGTTTCAGAATCATCCCAAAGATATTTCGTTTTAAGGGATTTGGTAATTCCCATGCTCTCCAGATGAATGAGAATGCCCAATCTCCCGGTGATTGCCACCTTGGTGCGACAGTTTTCACCGAACCTACCACACCTTATTGTGGTTGACAGATCGTCTTCTACGGATTGCGCCGATACACGCTTGTGGTCATCCGACTAAGACTTATGACTAATTGTTTCGATATATACCTCGGTTGAACATCGAATGATGGTCAGACCCAAAGCAAATTTAGATTTATGATTATTCTACGAACCACAGCTATTTTACTACTTCCAATCGTCTGCTCTATCAACGCATTCGCCATTGATACTCCGATATTCGATCGTGACAGCATTTATGGCACCTGGACTACAAGTTACGGAACAATGTTTATCGGCCAGTCTACAAAATATGTGGCGGAATACTCTTCAGACGGGGGTAGGATCGTGGGCAACAGCAGCGATCGGACCGTGAGTGGATTCTGGGTTGAAAACGGTTCGGCCGAAAAATGCGACAGTCAAAAAGACGGCAGTTTCCATTGGGGTCGGTTCGAGGCCAGTTTTAATGCTGACTTCACAGTGTTCTCAGGAAAGTGGGGGTATTGCAACAAGCCTGCTACCCAACCATGGAACGGCTCCCGAGCAGCGGCCGAGCGTATTGCCGAAACTCCCATCGCACAGCAAGCGGGCTGCCCTTTTCCCAGTCTTATAGCTGAATTAGAAAAGAACACTCGAGATGGAATAAACCGGAAACTCAGGACCTTTCGGCGGGCAATCGATGATTTCGAGAAGAACACACGTCCTAAGCTCTGTATAGACAACACCGAGGCCAGCATGACTCTCAGCGAGCCAAACTACGTGAGAATGCCATTCGACTACCTGCGCGACAACTTGAAAGTCTATGCTGCAGCTGCTCCTGTTGAAGCCAAAGCGGCCTCAAAGTTACTTGAATGGCTGTTGGGAAAAATTCTCGACAGCAAAGACAGAATAGATAGCCCAGAAGCGGCGTGGCAGGAATATCAGGATATACAAGCGATGCGTAAAAACACTATTAGCAACCTGGAAACAACGTTAAAAAAGAATATGTGTCGCTATTTACCGGAGCTCGAAAAAGCAAGAACAATACTCGCACAGGTAGATCAGGACGCTGTACTTGCGAATTCTAAATGTAACAACTATCAGCGAAGCGATGCGGTCTATAAGGCACAACTCATCAGCGAGCAGTTAAAGCGAGAGTTTAGAGACCTTCTGCCAAATGCCGGCGGCTTCGATGCGATTAAATCGTTATGCAGTTAGGACATAAAACCCGGAGTTTTGTGCGCAAGAGCCCGACAGGTATTGTCATTATATAGATAGGTAATTGTTTGAGCCTGCAGATCAACTGTTTGATGGTTAACCACACTCACTTTTAATCTAGTGTAATTGTGAAAATTTACGTTTCATAAGCTAAAGACAGGAGTATGATCTGAAAATGAATCGATTCTGGAGGTCTACAATGCAAATCGTCAGACTGTTCACCGCTACTTTGTTTTTCTTTTCATCGATAGCGGCTGCACAAAATGTAATCACGGTTTCCGCGACAGGGGGAGATTTTTCCGATCCTGCAGATGCGCTCGATGCGATTGGCACCACACTTCCATCGGCATCAGCCGCCAACCGATATCTGGTTCGCATCCTGCCCGGTCGATATCAGGTAAATCGTCCCGTTGATATGCAACCGTATGTCGATCTGGAAGGTTCCGGCATTCACACCACGCTGATACGCGGCACGATTCCCTGGAACTTTGGTGGAGATATAGACAACAATCAGGGTGTTATAAATGCAGCGTCCCGATCTGAAATACGACATCTGACGATACGTAATACCGAAACATCAGTGTCCGCGATAGGCATTGGGATATTCGGAACCCGGGGCACACGCATTACCGATGTCCGCTCAGTTGCGCGAGGCGGAGCGGATTCGAGCGCGGCATGGAAATACGGGATCAGGGTTCAGAACAGCACCAATCTCCAGATACACAGAGCCATCTCTCGGGGCACGACATCAGAATCGACCCTCTGTCAGGGCATAACACTGCGAAATTCAGCGGCGACTATAAGCAATAGTCGACTGGTCGCCCGTAACTGCACTATTGCACTTGGGCTGGTCGTCGATGACGGCAGCGACGTTATCGTAAGAGATTCAACAATGATTGGTGAGGGTTCGATCAACGGCATCAGCGTCAGCGCGGCGGACGGCATCGAAGGGTCAGAGACCCTATTGTCCGTCAGAGACAGTATCCTGATTGGACAAGTCTCTGAGGGCGTACCCGATGAGGTTGGTTTTTCTGAAATCCGAATTTCTCATTCTGAACTAACCGGGTCGGTAAGCGGCAGTCCGAAATGTTTTGCAAGTCACGATCCGCTTCTAAATGTTCTCACAAGCACGTGTGTACCGGCGCCCTAAGTTTCGAGTAAAGCGGAATCTTTCCATCCCGCGAAAGACTCAAGTGCCTATGTGACCTTGAATCGATCGTGGGATGTTGATGGTGGCTCAGGAAAACGTGGTCTGTCTCCAATGTAACCCAATGTGACGCGGGGCAGGTTACGAAGTATTTCCTCGGTCTCTGACTGGCATTAACCTATCGAACCCAATCAAGTTCCAACTTGCCTTCAAGAGTAAATACCTGCTCATTTCTTGGGCATCAATTAATTCGTAGTACGTTGATTTTCTATCTAGCTTTGCTCCGCCATGTGCTGCCCTCTCGTCGCGAGCTCCACGCAGTTTGCTGATTTTATCGATAATAGGTTCTTCATGAGCGTTCTCATGGGGAAATCCAACGACTTCGTTCAAGTCAATCCCAATTTTCTCGAATTTCTGTAGAAGGCGTTCGTTACCTTGGGGCATTCGTGGAAGCGCCCCCCCATATATTGTCTCGATAACCTTGTAGAAGTGGTGTAATGCAATTTCAACCTTAACTGACTCGGATATGGTTAAAGGAACTAGTGCTGTGTCTGCCAATACTTTACTGTAATCCGTAATTAACTCTTGGGAAATACTAAGTGCTTCTCTCAGGAAAAGTGACGCATACGTGATAACAGGTCTGTCGACAGCCCGGAGATCAGCAGGTCGCCCTTCCAGTCGCCGAACACATCGCCGGTATAGGTGATCATGTTGCCGGGGGCGATCACGGGCGTCCACGACACCGCCGGTGCGGCGAACTCGGGCCGCGTGTCGTGATCGGGGATCGGCCGGCCGTCATAGTGCTTGCCGTTCGAGACCACCGGGTAGCCGTAGTTGGCGCCGCGCTCGATGTAGTTGAGTTCATCACCGCCGGCAGGCCCGTGCTCGACCACCCACAGCGCGCCGTCCATATCGAACGCCATGCCGAGCGGGTTCCGATGCCCGAGCGACCACACCTCCGAGTAGACGCCCGCGCTGCCGATGCTGGGCTCTTTCTCGCGCAGATCCACAAACGGGTTGTCCTGCGGGATCTGGCCGTTCTGGTACAGGCGAATCACCTTGCCCATGCTGCTCTGCATGTCCTGCGACGGCGTGAACTTCTGCCGGTCGCCGGACGAGATCCACAGGTAGCCTTTGTCGTCCATCGCCAGGCGATGGCCGTAGTGACCGTAGCCCATCACCTTCGGGTACTGGCGCCAGATCACCTCGACATCGCTGAGCGTGCCGCCGCGCTGGCGCAGGTTGAGTTTCGCGCTCGCAACGGCCGCGCCGCGGGTGCGTCCCGTGCCGCCCTCAGCTTAGCTCAGGAAGATGACGCCGTTCTTTTCGAACTCGGGTTGCACGAGCACATCGCCAAAGCCGCCATGACCGCCATAATCGACGTCGGGA
>JBCCGE010000087.1:0-13411 GCA_039029455.1 Pseudomonadota bacterium
AAAGCGAGCGCGGATAATGGGAAATTCGTGACACAATTACAACGTCTGCAGCGAAGTGTTTTTCAATTTCTATCATTGTATAAATAAATGATAAATGATTTTTATATGTAATTATTTAATACTCGAGTAGCAAGGTAAACGGACCCTCGTTGGTCAGGACTACGCTCATGTCGGTGCCGAATTGACCCGTTTCAATATTTAAATCAGTAAGTTGTTTGAATTTTGAGACTAATTGACCGAACTTTTTTTCGGCCCCCGATGGCGCCATGGCTTCGGTGAAATCGGGACGCCGACCTTTGCGGGTGTGAGCGAGAAGAGTGAACTGCGGGACCAGCAGAATGCTGCCTCCAATGTCTTTCACCGACCGGTCCAGTTGCCCGGACGCATTCTCGAAGACACGCAGATTGAGAACTTTTTCCACAATGCGGTCTAAATCTACAGATGCGTCGGATCGACCGAATCCCGTCAGCAAAAGCAGGCCATTCTGAATTTCACCGACTGTCTCGGAATTGACAGAAACACGCGCCGAACTGACCCGCTGCAGAACAATTTTCAAATGACTCATACGGATGTTTGCTAACTGATGTGAAGTGATTTGGGAGAAAGCGTTCTAAAACCGCGGCCGATTGGGAGCAAAATGCCGCTAGGGAGCCTCTGATTAAAACTGGGCGAACTAAGTTGTGATGCAAAACCTTCAAGATCAAGGCGGGAAACGCACGTAATAGCAGGGCTATTACGAAGTTTTCCAACGCAAAGATTGGAGATTTTGCGCGCAAATTGGTCGGTCATGTTTTGATCAGAGGCTCCCTAGTTGAGAAAAACATCCGGCCAGTTGTCGTTGCCGGTGTGAAAAGTCAGGCGCACAGCTGAATCAGGGGAGGCGTCGACGCGCCACAGAAACAGCTCATAGTCCGCTGTATCGTGCTCATGCCCTCCGGTGCTTGCACCAAATACAAGTATGCGACTATCCGAAGAAAGTTTGGGAAAATACTCATGGCTGTATTCACCCGCAGAGTCGAACCAGGGCGTTTGTTCTCCGGAGTTCGGGTCGATTCTGACAAAGCGCGTTTTCTGTCGACCGCCGCCGGCGACCTGATAGAGAAACGCCCCGTCTTCTGACCAGAAGACCTGACAGCCTTTTTCCATACCGACCGGGGGGCCCTGCGCAGTTGATCGGGCGGTGCCCCAGGTTCCGGAGTTCAATCCGATTTCGTGCTGTCTGGCGGTGAATACCACTTCTTTGCGTTCCGGGTGGTAGTGAGGTGTCGACAGCAAGACCTGAGACGACATGCCGTCCTGTGCCGTCGCGTCGAACAAGACGGTCTCGGTCAAATCTTGAATATCCATCTGCCGAACTGAGTTTCCGTTACGCAGATATCCTACCGTGTGCGGGTCGATCCAGAATGGGAAAGTTGATTGTGGCGACAATACCTTCTGGTGACCGCTTTTGAGGTCCAGCAGAACAACATTCCACTGCACCCAATCCCGTTGTGAGACATAGGGCTGCACTGATCTCGCAAACACGAGTTTGCTGCCATCCGGAGAGATGCGTGGATAAAATTCTGTGTGACCGTGCTGTGTAACTGGCGTTGCAACCATATCGGGCAATGTCATCTTCCAGATGTCGTGGTTACCGGAGCGATTGCTGCTCCATACGACAAAACCGTTTATATCTTCCAGTGCCCGTTGTGCATTGTCCCGCTGGTGGGAGGACTCTGCGGCAACACTCTCACCGGAGGGTGGGAAATCACTGGCGCCGGCAGGTGTTCGCAAAAAGATGCCGCCCGCCCAGTATACGAAGGTGACCAGTGATGCGCACGCCAGTGTTGCAGCTGCTACGGTGAGCTTGCGCTGTGGTTTTGGCAGCGCCAGGTTTTTGACGCCTTTACCGGCAAAAATAAGGATTAAAAACCAGCCGACGAGGCCAATACCGTAGTCCATGAGTTGCGACCATATATGGGTGCTGAACAGGGCCATCAGGGCCTGCTCTGCATCGATTCCAAATGCGCTGAAGGTTAGTAATCCAAAGCCTTCGTAACTGCCAAAACTCATAAAAGTCGGAATCGGCAGGCTTGCACCGAGTTCGGCACCAATTAATCCAAGAACCACCGTGCCGATCGGTGCGTCATGAAGTCCCGGGAGAAGGTGATGGGTAACTCCCGAGAACAGCACAAATAAGCCGCCGTATTTCAGCGCCCGTATGCATATGGTCAGCAACAACACGCGCGCGAACCGGCCGTTTTGGCGCGTGTTGATAATCGCTGTTTTAAGAGCGGAGAAAAAATCGAGGATACGGGCTCGCCAGCCTGAACCGGGTGTTGGAAAGAGGGAACGAAGCCGTTGTTCAAGCCAGGGAAAGACAAAAAACAGTCCAACCAATCCCGTCGCGCACAGCAGAATCACGAAAGCGATAGCACTCAGAGTCCACTGAAACGCATCACCGCTCGTGACCTGCCACACCGCAAGGCCCGAGAGAATGACAAGCAGACCGATAAAATCAAAGACAATTGCGATCGATAATGCAGAAAGACATACACTGGCCGGAACACGGTAACCGCGATTCAGCAGAGCGACGAATCCCAGTTCCCCGAGTCGTGCCGGAAGCAGATCGACGAGCATGTTTCGTACGGCAGTGACCATCCCGATGTGGATCATACCCGGCAGGTTGGGGTGTCCTGTCGCGGTAAGCAACAGTTGATATCGGTAAGTCCGCAGAAACAGTTGTACTACCAGTAAAAGACCGTAAACGATCAGAGCCGATGGCAGAGTGGATCTGAGAACATCGACGAGCCCCGTTGCCGCGCGCGACTCGACCTGGCTTTGCGTAATATGAAACAGCACGAGTAACGTTACCAGCGAAACGGTTATCGCAACAACAAGACGGACTGCGATTGTTCGATTGGGCGCTTGCAATGCTGAATGGATGCTGAGATTGATATTCAAAGGGTATCACCCGACATGTGGAATTCACATTGAACAATCCGTAATGCGGGCCGCCATTCGATACAATCGGACTTTTCAACTGGCAGAGAGTAGACATGAGCATTAATCGATACCAGACCGGGGAACGAATGAGTCAGGCTGTCGCCCACGGTAACACGCTGTATACGGCCGGGCAGGTTGCGAAGGGGGCGCCCGGCGAGTCGATGACAGCGCAGACCCGAGATGTACTGAATTCAATTGACGCATTGCTGGCTGATGCCGGTACCGACAAGAGCAAACTGCTCAGCGCGATGATCTGGATTACCAATATGGAAGATTTTGCTGAGATGAATGCAGTCTGGGACGCCTGGGTTTCTGCCGGAAATACACCCTGTCGAGCCTGTGTGCAGTCCGGGCTGGCTTCCGACGATTTTTGCGTCGAGATTCAGGTGATTGCCGCGCTGGACTGAGTGCCTTTTACTACGAATTCGGTGTTTTCTCCTAACTTGCTGTAATTTCAGCGAATTCTCAGAAAATGCTGACGTTGGAAGTCTGTCGTTCTCTGGATCAGTGTGATCCATTGCGGGAATGTCGGCGGAGGTTCTCACTGCCGGATGGCCTGATTTACCTCGATGGAAATTCTCTCGGGGCGTTGCCGGCGGCCGCAGCGGGTATGTTGCACGATACGGTCGAGGAGGAATGGGGGCAGGGTCTGATTTCGAGTTGGAACGATGCCGGTTGGTTTGATTTGCCGGTCGCACTGGGTGACGCCATCGGTGAGCTGATTGGCGCTGGATCCGGACAGACTGTGGTCTGCGACTCGGTGTCAACGAACCTGTTCAAAGCTGTTCACGCAGCACTGCAACTCAGACCTGATCGGCACACGGTTGTGGCCGAAGGGAATAACTTTCCTACCGATCTGTACATCATCGAGGGCGTCAAAAGTTCAAGCAAGAGAGAGCTTGTGCCCCGGCTTACCGATGGCACCCTCCGTGGACTTGACGAGTGTCTTGATCAATCGGTTGCGGTTGTTGTGTTGTCTCAGGTCAATTTTCAAACCGGCGCGATGCTTGATCTCGAACGTGTCACCCGCGCCTGTCATGATGTCGGGGCGGTTGTCGTTTGGGATCTCTGCCACAGTGCGGGCGTGATACCGATTGCGCTTGATGATTGTCTGGTCGATTTCGCGGTGGGCTGTACCTACAAATTTCTAAACAGTGGACCGGGTGCGCCAGCATATATCTACGTTGCCGATCGCCACCTGTTGACAGTGTCGCAGCCGCTGAGCGGATGGTGGGGGCACGTCGACCCGTTCGCATTTGAGCTACGGTATCGCCCGAATTCGGGTATTCGTCGATATTTGTGTGGAACCCAACCGGTGCTCTCAATGCAGGCTGTGCATGCCGGCATTGGCACCTACTGTGGCGTGGATATGGATCAGGTTCGTGAAAAATCGATCGCTCTGGGCGAGATGTTTGTAAATCTGATGGGACAGGAATGCCAGCAGTTTGACTGGACGCTGGCGTCTCCCGATAACAGCCGTCTGCGCGGCAGTCAGGTTTCCTTTCGTTGCAAACACGGTTACGCTATGATTCAGGCGCTGATAGATCGAGGTGTGGTTGGTGACTATCGCGAGCCCGGAATCATGCGATTCGGGTTTTCACCGCTCTATGTTCGATATGTCGATATCTGGGAGGCGGTGCAGGCGATACGCGCGTGTTTTCAGGAAAAAGTCTGGCTGCAGGAGGAATACCTCAGGCGTAAAACAGTGACTTAGTTTGACTAATTCATCAAGACGGACCAACTGTCACAACACACATTTTTAAATCAAGAGCCGATATTTTGATCCAACTGTATCGGGGAATATCCGAATTCTCCTTCCGCCCATGCAAGTCTTCTATCGGGACGCATTTTCGCCTTGCATCGTAGCTGAGCCCGCTAGAACGATAGGTAAGGCTATGCTTCTTCAAACGATCACTCAGCCTGCTTGGAGAAATCGTCGTCCAATCCGGACCTTGATGACATATTCGAGCTGAATGTACAGATAGTGCTGACTCGAAAATCCACCCTGAGCTTGTCCTTGACACGAATGCCGCCGAACATGATTGAAAACGGTTTGATCCCGTATCGATTCTGACTGAGGAAAAACTGGCCCGTAGCAGTGAGTCGATCCTGTGTGCGAATCATGGTGACCGGAATAGCTTCAACGTTGGACTGGCCGTGCAGACCGACTTCCACTTCGGCAAGTCGATTGTTACCCGATGGAAAGCGAAGGAAAGCAAGCGTTATCAGCGGAAAATTTTCTGCATCCAGAACCTTCGGGCCCAGCATGCTTTTTCGAGTAATTCGACGATTGAATTCACTAACCGATGAGTTAAATCCCTCCTCAGCCGACGCGCGCAGTGTCGGGTCATTGACCACGAGTGACCGTGTTGGAATGGACAGTTCAATGATGCCGTCATTTCCGGACCTGTCGGGCAGTGTAAATCTTCCATCTATTTCGCGTGTAGTAATCAGGTGGTTGTCGCCCAAAGCCGACAGCGGACCATCCTTGTAGACGCGGATCTGAAGCAATGAATCGTCGCGATCGATTGTGCACACCTGATCTGTCGCTGCTGCGCTGACCTGGGTGGAGCTGAGTGCGAATATCGACAGCAGGAAGAAATATTTCACGCAGATTTTTGAATGGGTTTACGCAGGTATTGGGCATTCGAATGCGCAAAAAGTTTACGGGGATTTAAGCGGCGAAGCGTTCGCATTATGGTAATGTGCTTTTCGTTCATTCACCAATACACGTCATGCAAGTCTTTCGCGCACCCCCATCCGGTCGAAAATTCAGACAATCGGTCGGTTACCTGATTCGGATTCCTCTATCGGTGTTGTGGATATTTACTCTGATGCACACCGCTCATGCGGATGAAGTGGTTAGCGATCAGTCGCATCAGACATCAATCGCGGTCACCATCTACAATGAAAATCTTGCGCTGGTCAGAGACGTCCGGGAAGTCCCTTTGAGAGCGGGTGAAATACCCCTTGCATTTACCGAGGTGAGTGCACTTATTCGCCCGGAAACATCCATTATGAGTGCTATTGATGGTGGCGCGCCTATCACGGTTCTCGAGCAAAATTTTGATTACGACCTGCTGACTCCGGCAAAGCTGCTCGATAAATATGTTGGCAGCCGGATTTCGGTGGTTCGTGTAAATCGCGTGACCGGCGAAGAAACCGTTGAAGATGCTCTGGTGCTGTCAAACAATGACGGCGTTGTGCTTAAATTTGACGATCGCATTGAAGCAGGATTATCCGGCAGAGCCGTTTTCCCCTCAGTTCCTGAAAACCTCAGAGATCGGCCGACTCTGATTATGTTGCTGAACAACAGCGAAGCAGCCACTCGAACACTGGAGCTGAGTTATCTGACCGGCGGACTAAGCTGGCAGTCAGACTATGTTGCTCAGCTGAGTAACGACGAAACCCGTATGGATTTAAACGGATGGATGACATTGAACAACCAAAGTGGCGTCACGTTCAAAAATGCACTGTTGCAACTTGTCGCAGGTGATGTACAACAGGTTCGGCAGCGCTTTCGCGGCCAGGTTGCCGAGAGTATGGAAATGGCTGTGGCGAAAACCATGCGAGCGGATGTTGTCGAGGAGGAGCTGCTGGACTTTCATCTCTACACGCTGAATCGACCAACCACTGTTCGCAATAAACAGCGAAAGCAGGTTTCATTTATGTCCGCAGCGAGCGTGCCGGTAGTAAAGGAATATGTGCTGGAGGGGTTCCCGCACTACTACCAGGGTAGTTTTGGCGGCCCGGAAGTCGAGCAGAAGGTGGCCGTCTACATTAACTTTGACAACACAAAGGACAGCAATCTCGGTTTGCCGCTGCCAAAAGGGGTTGTTAGAGTGTACAAGACGGACTCAGGAAACCGTGTCCAGTTCGTCGGCGAAGATCGCATTGCACACACACCCAAAGAAAAAGATGTCGCTCTTAAACTCGGTAACGCATTCGATGTCACCGCACAGCGCGTGCAGACAGACTTTAGGGTACAGCGTCAAAACAACAACCGAAACATTTATCAGATAGAGCAGTCTGTACGGATCAGTAATGCAAAGTCAGAAAATGTGTCTGTCACCATTCGCGAGCCGATTCCCGGTGACTGGACTGTGCTTGAGGAATCTGCATCACATACAAAAATTGCCTCGAATCTGGCCGAATGGAAACTCGATGTACCGGCAGGCGGTTCCGTCACGCTACGCTATCGGGTTAAAGTAATCTTCTGATGCGATGTCTTGAGCAACTCGAGCCGCAAAATCACTTTGCGGCGCTGCCTCCCGTTTTTTACTCCGCCCATGTACCGCAAGGCCTGGAGAAACAATTCCACATTCATACCAATCATCGGGTTGCCGAGCAGCTTGGTATCGATCCTGAACAGTTTAAACGGTCCGACAGTGTTGAGTTGCTGACTAATCGGGTCTCCGAGCTGGGTTTTGAACCGATTGCGGCTTGCTACGCCGGTCACCAGTTTGGCCAGTATGTGCCCAGACTTGGAGACGGTCGAGCCATATTGATTGGACAGGTCGAACACGACGGACGGCAATGGGATTTGCAATTAAAAGGTGCCGGCAGGACGCTCTATTCCCGACAGGGTGACGGCAAAGCGGTATTGCGTTCGACCATACGGGAACACCTCGCAAGCACCGCGATGGACGGGCTGGGAATTCCAACCACTCAGTCGCTCGCATTGTTTGGCAGTCATGAAAAAGTGTATCGTGAATCGGTTGAAACCGGCGCAATGCTGATTCGGGTGGCTCCCAGCCACATTCGGTTTGGCAGTTTTGAGTACTACTACTATACGCAGCGCACAGATGATCTGAGGGTATTGTTTGACTATACGATCAAACAGTTTTTTCCATCCGTGGCGCACTCAGATAACCCGGTAATCGAGTTTTTGCGTGAAGTGACAATATCCACGGCAGTTCTCATTGCGCAATGGCAGTCCGTTGGTTTTTGCCATGGCGTAATGAACACCGACAATATGTCAGTGCACGGGCTGACTATCGATTACGGTCCGTACGGGTTTATGGACCAGTTTAAATCCGGCCATATCTGCAATCACTCGGATTACGCAGGTCGTTACGCATTCAGTCAGCAGCCCCGAATTGGTTTGTTTAATCTCAGCTGTCTGGCGCAGGCTCTGGTTCCCCTTGCTCACGATGTTGTCGAGGAAGCGGTCGAACTGGCAACGGATGTTTTAAATACCTATGCGAAGACCTATGAGTCGGCGTCTTTGGACCTTAAGCGCAATAAGCTCGGTTTGATGCAGCACAAGGACGAGGATGGCGCGCTTTACGATCAGCTTCTGAAAATCATGGAGGAAGAACAACTTGATTTTACCAATACGTTTCGCTGGCTAAGTGAATTCAATGCGGACGATGTTGCCCATAATAGTCAGCTGCATCGTAGTCTGGGTTCGTGGCTGGAGAGTTATCGACAGCGCCTGCAACAGGAATCTGTTGATACAAAGGAGAGGCAACGGGCCATGAAAGCATCCAACCCGAAATTTGTTTTGAGGAACTGGATGGCAGAGAATGCTATTCGCGATGCGCGGGACCACGCCTCGTACACGGAAATCGAGCGGCTCGATGCATTACTGGCATCGCCTTTCGAAGATCATCCCGAGATAAAAAACCGGGAGGATTATTGCGGATCACCGCCAGAATGGGCGCGAAACCTGAGCGTCAGCTGTTCGTCTTAATAGTCAGGCTGCAGATTCATTATGCAGTGCTGGCTGCACTTCTTCGAGATTCGTCAAATTATCGTGTCTGGCTGACCTCTCGAGTGGCAGTCGCTGCTCAATGATTTTGCACAGCATGGTGATGTGATCCTGTCGATCATTCAGACACTCAATGTATTCATAGCGCTTGCCTCCGGCCCCAAGGAAATAGTCCCGGTTTTCACCCGCAATTTCTTCGAGTGTTTCCAGACAATCCGCGCTAAACCCCGGACACACCACCTGCACGGATTCGCAACCCGAGCGGCCCAACTTCTTTAATGTTTTATCGGTGTATGGCTGAAGCCATTTCTGGGGACCCAGTCGCGACTGAAACGTGACCAAAAATCGGTCGTCGCGCAGCTGCAGTTCCTCGGCCAGTAACTGGGCGGTGCGCAGGCACTGATCGTGATACGGGTCGCCTTTTGCAGAGTAGTTGGCCGGGATGCCGTGGAAAGACATCAATAGCTTTTCAGCCTGACCGTGTTCCTCCCAGTGTTCTCGAATAGAGTTTCCGAGTGCGGTCACATAATCGGGGTTGTCAAAATACGGGTGAATGGTCTCGATCTCGGGCAACCATCGCCACGAGCTCATCTCACGGGTAACTGCGTCGAATGTCGAGCCCGTCGTGGTGGCAGAGTACTGAGGATACAGCGGCAGGATGAGAATTTTTGAGACACCTTTCGCCTGCAGTTTTTTAAGACCCGAAGGGATTGAAGGATTGCCGTATCGCATTGCAAGTTCCACTTCGATCCCGGGTGCAGCATGTTGCAGATGATTGCGGATTTCGCTGACCTGCCGTTCGCTTATGACCAGCAGCGGCGAACCGTCTTCAGTCCAGACCTCCGAGTATGCCTCCGCTGATTTAGCAGGACGCGTATTCAGAATGATGCCATTCAGCACGAACCACCAGACCGGACGCGGGGCTTCAACCACTCTCGGATCCCAGAGGAATTCCTTTAGATACCGACGCACGGCTTTTTTATCCGGTGCGTCCGGGGTACCCAAGTTGGTGATCAGTACACCGATTTTCCCATCGCTGCCGTTCTGATGAGTGGATGATGTCATATACTTTTGCTGGGCTTAGAATGTTTGATTATCGGATATCGACGTGATTTTGGGGTTATGACGTGGTACCCATAGTTCGCGTTATACACCGATAGGTATCGTGAATAAATAATTCGTAATCTGCTGCAAGAAAAAAAGCTAGAATGTAATCACAGCGTTGCCTGCGACAGGCAATCCGAGCCCCCACTGCTATTGTTCAAATCAAATGTCTGACAATCCTCAGGATTTACTGCACGCTCAAGCGGATATTACGGTTGATGCGGCCGAGGTATTCGGCGTCAAAACGGCGCTCACAGTGCCAGCCTTTAGCTGGCGAGACGAACATGTTCCGGAAATCGACCCGGCTTATCAGTTCAATCCCGACGTCACCCTCGCAATTCTGGCCGGATTTGCCAAAGACCGTCGGGTAATGATTCAGGGGTATCACGGTACCGGAAAATCGACCCACATAGAGCAGGTTGCAGCACGCCTGAACTGGCCTTGTGTTCGGGTCAATCTGGACGGTCATATCAGTCGTCTGGATTTGGTGGGGCGCGATGCCATTACCCTGCGGGAAGGGAAACAGGTTACCGAGTTTCAGGAAGGGATTGTGCCCTGGGCTCTGCAGCGTCCGGTTGCGCTGATATTCGATGAGTTTGATGCAGGTCGGCCCGACGTTATGTTTGTGATTCAGCGTATTCTTGAGCGCGACGGAAAGTTTACGCTGCTTGATCAAAACCGGGTTATTCGTCCTCATGAATGTTTTCGGTTGTTTGCGACAGCAAATACGGTTGGGCTTGGCAATCTCAACGGTCTTTACCATGGAGCGCAGGTCCTGAATCAGGCTCAGATCGACCGCTGGAATATCGTATCTACGCTGAACTACTTGCCGCCTGCGGATGAAGCGGAGATTGTTCTGGCCCAGGTTCCGGGCTTTCGCAACGATCCCGCGCGCATAGACGCCATGGTGGCTGTTGCCAATCTGACACGGAAGGCATTTGCTGCTGGCGACATATCGACGGTGATGTCGCCGCGAACCGTTATCACATGGGCGGAAAATACAGAGATTTTTGCTGATACAGCCAGAGCGTTTCGACTTTCTTTCCTGAATAAATGTGACGATGCCGAGCGTTCATTGATTGCGGAATATTACCAGCGGGTGCTTGGCGAGGAACTGGAATACTCAATGGTGTTCGAGGATATCGCCGATTCGGAATGATTTTCTGCATGCATGTTGTGAGAATCATGGATGAGTGAGCAGATCCGGAGGCGTCGACTGGAGCGTCATTGTGCGGCTGCAATGCGTTCAATTTCAGGTCGCCGCGATGTTGAGTATCGGCAGCAGCGCTTATACGTCGAGGGCAAACCACTTAATCTATTTACTCCGCATCTGGTCGCAGATGCCGCCGCTGATTCGTTTGCGCGAGTCCGTGGTGTAACAGATTCGATGGCATTGCGATTACGGCACTCGGATTCGGCACTGCACGGTTCATTAATGCCGGACGACGATGTCGGAAAAATTGTCTTTGATACCCTTGAGCAGCTGCGGGTTGAGTCGCTCGTCGATGACATGCATGCCGGATCGCGTCGCAACATGCAGTTGGGCTTTGATGACTGGTGCCAGCGTTGTCGGGCCGACGGTGTGACGGAGAGTGAACTTGGATTGCTGATTTACAGCATTACACAGATTGCACGTTCACGACTGGTTAACGCTGTGCAGGATGAGGCTGTAGAAGGGCTGATTGAATCCGTCCGGTTCCGGCTCGCACCGGTAATTGGGGACGATCTGCTCGGACTCAGAAAACATCGCGGCGATCAGCGCCGGTTTGCAGAATACGCGCTGAATATTGCGCACACCGTGAGTGAAATCGCGCGTGCCAATATGAATCTTGATGCCGATGAAGACAGTGATATCGGCAAGATTAAGCTGCCAATGCCGCCGATTGAAGAGTCCGATGATCGCTATGTTGAAGCGGGAGAAGCGGGGCGGGGTGGAGTCGATGAGATGGGTGAAGCCGGATTCGGATACCGGGTATTTACTCGCGAGTTTGATCGCGAGACCTCGGCTCTGGATATGTACAGACTTGAGCAGCTGGAGAACCTGCGGCGAAAAATTGATGCGTTGATCAAAGCCCAGGCGATCAGTATCCCCAGACTGGCGCAGCGATTGCAGCGATTGTTTTCAGTGCCGCACCTGTCGGGATGGGACTTTGGTGAAGATGAAGGTCACATTGACGGGCGGCGGCTCAGTCAGCTGGTCTCAAATCCGGCTAATCATCGACTTTTCAAGCAAGAGAAAAATTCGCCGAAATCGGACACGGTCATCAGTTTTCTGATCGACAATTCAGGTTCGATGAAGCGGCAGCGTTTTGAAACGGTGACGGTTCTGGTGGATATTTATGCCCGTGCACTCGAGTTGGCGGGTGTAAAAACGGAAATTCTTGGTTTTTCCACCAGTGGATGGAGCGGGGGTAAATCGATTCTGCGCTGGCGCCAGTCCGGGTCGCCTGAAAAGCCGGGTCGGATGAATGATCGGTTACACATCGTCTATAAAGATGCCGACACCCGTTGGCGTCGCTCGAGAATGGGTGTGGCCGCGATGATGAATACCACCCACTATCGCGAGGGACTGGATGGAGAGGCGGTGACCTGGGCATGCCAGCGGCTAAGTGTGCGCAATGAGTCCAGAAAGTGCCTGGTGATGTTTTCAGATGGAGCACCCATGGACAGCGCAACCAGTCAGTGCAATGATGAGATGTATCTACAGCATCATCTGAAGCGAGTTGTGTCACAAATAGAGCGGCAGGGTCAGATCGAGATTCGAGCAATCGGGATCGATCTGGATATGGAGGCATTCTTCAGCCAGACCATTTCTCTGGATCTTTACGGTACACTGGGAAACAGGGCTTTCAGGGCGCTGGATATGCTGTTTGGGCGGTACGCAGGTCAGGGTCGTCAGCTCAGCGCCTGAATCGTATCTGGCACCGATTTCCTGAAGAGGGCAGGGGATTAAACCTACGCTGAGATCGACATAAATCTTTAGCCGCTGCGCGCGTTGGATCAGTGCCTGCAACGGTCGAACCGTTCGTTTAGCGCTGACCTGATCACGAACTATCAGTCATTATCGGGTCCAGCAATTCACCAATTCTGGCTTCGCCATACTTTGGCTCCAAAGTTTTGGCATAAAGTCCAGCCCGTTTTTTTCGTTCCTTGTATTGGTTCATTGTTTGTCGAAGACTGCGTGATACCACAGCGGTATCAAATTCCATCCAGTGAACACCGCCTTGAATCAGGTTCATGGGATCGAAGGCTTCGGTTTTTCGTCCGTCGAGCAAATCATTTGGAGATTGATCCAGAAAGTCCGTCTGACCGCCAAAGCGACCACAAATCACAGGATTGCCAAAGCCGCACGCTTCAAAAATACTCAATCCCCAGCCTTCGCATCGGGACGTTGAAACAAACACATGTCCGATATTGTGGATATTGTCGATTTGATACTGACTAATTTTTGCGTCGACTAAACGAATGGCAGGAGCGTTGGGGATGTTCGCGACAATCGATTCCACAATGGCAGTGGTCGAGACAACTTCAGAGCCGGATATTGACTGGGGCCCACGGGGAGACGTTTTGATCAGAAGAATGGTCTTATCGCCGTGGATAAACTCATTG
>JBCCGE010000088.1:0-13364 GCA_039029455.1 Pseudomonadota bacterium
CATTGCCGGCGGTACCATGCGAGCTGTGTTTGAAGTACTTGGAGTTCAAAATGTGCTCGCGAAAGTTATCGGAACAACAAATCCGGTAAACGTTACGCGTGCGACTATCGCGGCGCTAAAGAGCATGCAGTCCGAAACCCACGTCGCTGCAAAACGGGGCAAGAAAGTTGCAGAGCTGCGCTAGCCTTCTGCTGAATTTACGATTGAGTCTGAGAACCGACTGTTAGAACAATGGCTGAGCAAAAGAAACTAAAAGTTACCCTGGTCAAAAGTATGAATGGCCGCCTTAAGAAGCACCAGGCATGTGTCCGGGGTCTCGGTCTGCGGCGTATGCACCAGACCGTCGAGGTGTTGGACACCCCTGAAAATCGGGGAATGATCAATAAGGCCTATTACATGTTGAAATGGGACGAGGCGTAAGTCGCTGACCTGATAAATACTGAGCAATACTCATGAGACTGAATACAATTAAACCGGCGGCCGGCTCACGCACGGCGGGTAAGCGGGTAGGCAGAGGCCCGGCGTCTGGCAGCGGCAAAACCGCTGGGCGCGGTATCAAAGGCCAGAAATCCCGGTCAGGTGGTTATCACAAGGTTGGGTTCGAGGGCGGACAAATGCCTCTGCAACGGCGATTGCCGAAGCGGGGCTTCAACAGCCGCGTCAATCGTCATTCGGCTGAGGTTCGCCTGGACGAACTGGCAAAAGTTGACGGCGATACCGCGGACTTGAAGTCTTTGCAGAAAGCTCGGGTGATCGGTTTGCACGTTGATAGAGCGAAAGTCATTCTTTCTGGTGAGATCAACCGAGCCGTTACTGTAAAAGGCCTGGGCGTAACTAAAGGCGCGCGCGCTGCAATCGAGCAGGCTGGCGGCAAGGTGGAAGACTGAGATCGGGTCTTTATCTGAATCAATCGCGTAAAAAGACAGGACTAGACAATGGCTAAAGGCTTCGCTCAAAAACCGGCTTCACTTGGAAATCTCAGTGAGCTGAGGCTGCGAATCCTGTTTGTGCTGGGTGCTTTTGTGGTGTTCCGCATCGGCACGCACGTTCCTGTTCCCGGCGTCGATTCAAATGCGATAGCGGCACTGTTTGAACAGACACGTGGTTCAATTGTCGATGTGTTTAATATGTTTTCCGGGGGTGCCCTCAGCAGGCTGTCGATTTTTGCTCTGGGAGTAATGCCGTACATTTCCTCCTCAATCATCATGCAATTGATGACGTCGATTGTGCCGTCGCTCGAACAGTTGAAAAAGGAAGGCGAAGCCGGTCGACGAAAGATTACCCAGTACACACGATACGGTGCGGTCGCTCTGGCCATATTTCAGGGGCTTGGCATAGCTGTTGCGATTGAAGGCCAGCAGGTGAATGGAGCTCCCGTCATTTTGATCCCAGGTCTGGGTTTTAAAATTATCTGTGCGTCGACTCTGGTAGCCGGAACCATGTTTCTGATCTGGCTCGGAGAGCAGATTACGGAACGCGGCATCGGCAACGGTATATCGCTGATTATTTTTGCCTCAATAGTGGCCGGTCTGCCCTCGGCGGTTGCCGGGACACTTGAACTGGCCCGTACGGGTGCTTTCACGCCTATTGGTGTGCTTGCGCTGTTTATTGGCGCACTGGCAGTAACCTACTTCGTAGTCTTTGTAGAGAGAGGGCAGCGGCGTATAACCGTAAATTATGCAAAGCGTCAGCAAGGCCGGAAAATGATGGCCGGCCAAAGCAGCCATCTGCCGCTTAAACTGAATATGGCTGGCGTTATTCCACCCATTTTTGCCTCCAGTCTGGTGCTGTTTCCTGCCAGTATTGGCAGCTGGTTCGGACAAGTCGAGGGCTGGGGCTGGTTGCGGGACATGGCGACGACTCTGCAGCCAGGGCAGGTGATTTATACCTTCATCTACGGCGGTATGATCATATTTTTCTGTTTTTTCTATACCGCCATGGTCTTCAATCCCAATGAGATTGCGGATAACCTGAAAAAATCAGGTGCGTTTATTCCCGGGATTCGGCCTGGTGTGCAGAGCGCCAAGTACATTGACAGCGTGGTCTCGAAGTTGACTTTCGTCGGTGCACTCTACATCACGTTTGTTTGCCTGATTCCCGAATTTTTGATTGTTCAGTACAACGTGCCATTTTATTTTGGCGGTACCTCTCTGTTGATTATCGTGGTCGTGACTATGGATCTTATTTCTCAGGTACAGTCCCATCTGATGTCCCGACAGTACGAGAGTATTTTGAAGAAGTCCTCGCTGGCTGGTCCCGTTGGCGGGCTGAGATAGCGTATTGAGTCCTCGGACAAGAATTTAACGAAACGTGACTGCGCAGGCAGTCGTTGTGGAGCAAGAAAATGAAAGTAAGAGCATCCGTTAAGAAAATTTGCCGAAATTGCAAAATTATTCGCAGAAACCGCACTGTTCGTGTGATTTGCTCAGACCCCCGTCATAAGCAAAGACAGGGTTAGGCGGGGCTTTCAACGGATTTCAAGACGGTTTTAATCAAGCCAGAAAATTGATAGAATCCGGCGCCCTCAAATTTTGACCTCATTGACAAACTAAAGAGACGATAAAGTGGCTCGAATCGCGGGAATAAACCTTCCAAATCATAAACATATCGAGATCGGATTGACCTCGATTTACGGTATCGGCCGAACCATTGCACAGAAAATTTGTGACGACGCCGGGATACCGCGCTCGACCAGGGTACAGGACCTTGACGAAGCGCAGGCAGAAAAATTGCGTGCTGAGACCGCAAAATACGAGATCGAAGGGGATCTTCGGCGTGAAACGTCGATGAATATCAAACGCCTTATGGATCTTGGCTGCTATCGCGGACTGCGCCATCGCCGTGGGTTGCCGGTCAATGGTCAGCGGACGAAAACCAATGCGAGAACCCGAAAAGGTCCTCGTCGCTCTGTTAAGAAGTAGAGGTATTAGGTATGGCCAAAGGTACCACCAAGTCCAAAGCCAAGATTCGGAAGAATGTCACCGAAGGTATCGCGCATATCCACGCTACCTTCAATAACACGATTGTGACCATATCAGATCGTCATGGCGATACGCTGTGCTGGGCGTCTGCAGGCAATTCTGGTTTTAAAGGGTCCAGAAAAAGTACGCCTTTTGCAGCCCAGATGGCAGCTGAAAGTTGTGGCCGCAAAGCACAGGAAATGGGCGTCAAGCAGCTGGAAGTTCGCGTTAAGGGTCCCGGACCAGGTCGAGAGTCTGCTGTTCGCTCGTTGAATGCACTGGGTTTTGAAATTCACGCAATCTCCGACATCACTCCGATACCCCACAACGGGTGCCGGCCTCCGAAACGTCGACGCGTTTAACAGAAGTTTTCAGAAAGAATAAATAAAGGTATTTCGAAATGGCAAGATATATCGGCCCAACTTGCAAACTGGCCAGACGTGAAGGAACAGATCTTTTCCTTAAAAGTCCCGCCCGACCAATTGACTCCAAATGCAAGTTTGATCGTGCTCCCGGTGTAAAGCCTGGGGGACGACGACCCCGCACGACGGTCTACGGCACCCAGTTGAGAGAAAAGCAGAAGCTTCGACGAATGTACGGCATTCTCGAAAAGCAGTTCCGCAACTACTACAAAGAAGCTGCGCGTCTTTCTGGTTCAACCGGCCTGAATCTGCTGCAGCTTCTGGAATCCCGGCTCGATAATGTGGTGTATCGCATGGGGTTTGGAGTTACGCGCGCAGAGTGTCGACAATTGGTGAGCCACAAAACAGTGATGGTCAATGGCCAGCGCGTGAATATTCCGTCGTACCAGATTAAGCCAGGTGACGAAATTGAGGTGATCGAGAAAAGTAAGAAACAGCTGCGAATCACTTCGGCTCTGGAAATCGCCGAGCAGATTGGGTTTGTTCCGTGGGTTGAAGTGGATGTAAAAGCCGTCAAGGGACAATTCAAGTCGTTACCTGAGCGCGTAGATTTGCCGCCGGATATCAATGAGTCACTTGTGGTTGCTCTTTATTCGAAGTAGCGATTTACTCGTTAGTCGATAGTAACCATCGGATCCCAGCCTGGCTGAAGATCCAAACTGAGTTCAAGTCGCGGGGATATGAACCGCGGCGATGTTTAATTTAATCGTTTTCGGGGAAAACAGATGCAGGATCCCACCATCGAGTTTTTAAGACCACGCCTGGTGGAGGCAAAAAACTTAGACGACTTGCGCTCGCGCATCACAATTGAACCGCTGGAACGTGGGTTCGGTTATACGCTGGGTAATGCTTTGCGACGCATACTGCTGTCGTCAATGCCCGGCTGCGCGATAACGGATGTCCGTATTGAGGGTGTTCTTCATGAATACTCAGCCCTTGAGGGTGTTCAGGAAGACGTCATCGATATACTCATGAATTTGAAATCGCTGGCGCTCAAAATGCACACCAGAAACGAGGCTGTGCTGACTCTGAAGAAGCAGGGTCCCGGCGTCGTTACGGCCGCTGATATTGAGTTAATTGATGATGTCGAAGTGGTCGATGAAAGTCACCACATCGCTACTCTGTCTCAGGATGCGCAGCTGGAGATCGAATTTACGGTGCGTCGCGGTCGGGGTTATGAAACGGCGGAAAGCCGAATGCACGATACCGACGAGAGTCGTGCAGTAGGTGTCATCCAGCTGGATGCTTCTTACAGTCCGATCAGTAAGGTCTCCTATGCTGTTGAGGATGCTCGCGTCGAACAACGCACTGACCTTGACCGATTGATCCTCGAAATAGAATCCAACGGCTCAATCGATCCCGAAACGGCTGTTCGCCGTGCGGCTACTATCCTTCATGACCAGATTTCAGTGTTCGTGAATCTCGAAGAATCGATGGTGCAAAGTAAGGTAGAGGAAGAACCGGACGTTGATCCAACACTGTTGCGACCGGTCGATGATCTTGAATTGACCGTACGTTCTGCGAACTGCCTGAAAGCGGAAAACATTTATTACATCGGAGATTTGGTTCAGCATACGGAGACAGAGCTGCTGAAAACCCCGAATCTGGGTAAAAAGTCTCTGACCGAAATTAAAGACGTGCTTGCGCAGAGAGATCTGACGCTTGGTATGAAACTTGAAAACTGGCCACCCGCATCTCTCGTTAAAGACGATGATAACGGTGGTTTTGGCCTGGGTTAAAGATCATGCGACACCGAAAGTCCGGACGTTTGCTGAACAGGACGTCTTCTCACAGAAAAGCCATGCTCGCAAACATGGCAAATTCCCTGTTTCTGCATGAGCAGATTAAAACCACGGTTCCGAAAGCGAAAGAGCTTCGTCGAGTGGCTGAGCCATTGATCACGTTGGCAAAAAATTCAAGCGTGCATAACCGCAGACAGGCGTTTGCTCGACTACGAGATCGTGAAATGGTCAGCAAGTTGTTTGATGATCTGGGTCCTCACTACAAGGACCGTCCCGGAGGTTACCTTCGGATTCTAAAATGCGGATTCCGCGATGGTGACAATGCCCCAATGGCTTATGTCCAGCTCGTCGACAGACCGCTCGAAGACGATTCAGACGGCGACGACGATTAGTTCACAGGGATTCCCGGCAATAAAGAAAACGCATCCTTAAGGGTGCGTTTTTTGTTGGCTAAGCGCCCAATCAGAGAGGTCAACCTGATCAGTGAACGGCTAATGCTGCGCAGATTCTTCAGATATTGACAGTACGATCTGTTGTCAGGGTAAAGGTCACCTTCGAATAGTGAGTCATGCCCGCTTACCACAGCAGAAAGGGTTTCTCCGTGTTCCCGTATTTTTAGGTGTAAATTGCCGTTGTAGTAGTAAAGTTGGTATTAGAATACCGTGCCGATACCCGTGTCAGCCCAAAATATTGATACCCCAACACATTTTTATTTGTCAGCAGCCATGAAGAACCAAACCATTACCGTGATACCCGGCGACGGAATTGGACCCGAGATAACAAAAGCAGCCCTGCGAGTATTAGATGCGTTGGATTGTGATCTCGAGTACGACAATCAACTCGCCGGACTGACGGCCATCGAAGCGGGTCTCGAGTTGATTCCTGAAGAGACCCTGGAAAGTATTCGCACCAATAGTATTGCCCTCAAGGGCCCGTTGACTACGCCGATCGGCAAGGGTTTTACCAGTCTAAATGTAATGCTGAGAAAGGAATTCGAACTCTATGCCAACGTCAGACCCGCGGTGACACGCGAAGGTGTCAAATCTCGCTACAGCAATGTGGATCTGATTACCATTCGTGAGAATACAGAGGGCATGTATTCACAGGAGAAGCAGACCGTCTCCGAAGATGGGGAGCGAGCGGAATCGGTTAGTGTGATTACGCGAGAGGGTGCGACCAGAATTCTGCGTTTCGCCTACGATCTGGCAAAAAGGAAAGGTCGCAAAAAAGTTGCGGTTGTGCACAAGGCTAATATCCTGAAAGCAACGTCGGGACTTTTTCTCGATGTATCCCGAGATATTCGTGAGGAATATCCTGAGATTGAAACAGTAGAGCTGATCGTCGACAACACTTGTATGCAACTGGTTGTGCGGCCTGAACAATTCGACGTTATCGTCACTACCAACCTTTTTGGCGATATTATCTCTGACCTGTGTGCTGGACTTGTCGGCGGTCTCGGTATGGCGCCGGGGGCCAATATTGGTGATGAGGCGGCCATATTTGAAGCAGTTCATGGATCGGCGCCTGATATCGCTGGAAAAGGAATAGCGAACCCTTTCGCTTTGATACTGGCTGCAGCAATGATGCTGGATCAACTCGATATGACTGATCAGGGGGATCGAATTCGGAAGGCCGTCGATGGCGTGGTAAAAGATGGGGACCGCTTGACCGGTGATTTGGGTGGGTCGGCAACGACACAGGAAATAACTGACGCACTCATTGAACGACTGTAGTCGGTTGCTTGGATAGTCGCTGCCTTAAAACTTCATTCGAAATTATTCCGGCAGCGTTATTTTTGGTTTTTTGGCGGCTTTGTAAACGATACCGATACGACCGATCATGCTGACGTTGTGTGCATTTGCCTGCTGGCACGCATCGTTAAGCAGTAACGATCGGTCTGATTTTTCGATTCCGGGTAGTTTGATCTTGATAAGCTCGTGATGTGCCAGTGCGATGTTCAGCTCATCGATCAGTGAGTCCGTGATACCTTTATTACCGATCGCAACAACCGGATTCAGATTGTGTGCCGCGGCTTTGAGATGACGTTTCTGTCGATTGGTTAATTCAATTCTATCGCTCATCGTTGGATTGTACCTTCACCGGTCTAAAAATGAGTACTTGCAAATATGGCAAAAAGTAAGCGTGCCAAAAAATCCAGTGCATGGGCTGATCGGCAGAACCGGGACGAGTTTGTGCAAAAAGCCCGTAAACAGGGTTACCGGGCACGTGCGGCATTCAAACTCGAACAAATTGACAAAAAATATCGCTTGATCCGATCCAATTGTGTTGTTGTTGATCTCGGCAGTTCACCCGGAAGCTGGTCGCAGTACGTTGCAGACAAAGTAGGTTCAACGGGTGAAATCTTCGCGGTGGATTTGATCGAAATGCCGGATATTGAGAACGTTTCGTTTATTCATGGAGATTTCACGGATCAGGAAACCGTTATGGCACTGATTTCCGAGCTTGATGGACGACAGGTCGATCTTGTTTTATCTGATATGGCCCCCAATATCACTGGTATAGCAAGCGCGGATCAGGCGAAATGCGAGCTGATTCTGCACAGTATTTTAGGCTTTTGTGAAAAGGCGCTCAGACCGGGAGGTACGCTTCTGTTCAAACTTTTTGAGGGCGAAGCGTCTAATACTGCTCGGCGCGAGTTGAAAACCAGGTTTGATGCCTCTCAGGTGATCAAACCCGATGCGTCTCGGTCTCGGTCAAAAGAAATTTATTTTCTGGCTCGAGCATTTCGCTAGAAATTCTGCATATTGTTGCGTCTGGAAATCCGTTTTTTCGAGAAGAAAACCGGTATAGTGAACAACCTTAGGGGTAAGTTTTGAAAACACACCCTGAAAGATCAAATTCTTTGGAGTAGTTATTGTGCCAAATATGACAAAAAACATCCTGTTGTGGCTGGTTATCGCAATGGTATTGATGTCTGTGTTCAACAACTTTACGGGCGAGAGTGGCACAAACAGGAATGAAATTGATTATTCCACATTTCTTAGCCATGTCGAGTCAGGGAACATTCGCTCGGTGGAGATTTCGGGAGACAATATCAGAGGTCGGACGCACAGCGATGAGTCGTTTACCACCTTTGCACCAAACGATCCAAAACTGATCGATGACCTGTACTCTAACGGAGTCAAGATAATTGCCAAGCAGGAGGAAGGAACCCCCTTGCTGGTGAGCCTCCTGATCAGCTCATTTCCGATTCTGCTGCTTATCGGCGTCTGGATATTTTTTATGCGGCAGATGCAGGGAGGCGGACGCGGTGGTGCTCTCAGCTTTGGAAAAAGTAAGGCACGCATGCTGACTGAAGACAAGAATCACATCACCTTTGATGACGTTGCCGGTGTGGACGAAGCCAAGGAAGAGGTCGGCGAACTGGTTGAATTTCTGCGTGATCCCTCGCGGTTCCAGAAACTGGGAGGACGAATTCCGCGAGGCGTTCTGATGACGGGAAGCCCCGGGACCGGTAAGACCCTCCTTGCAAAAGCCATTGCCGGTGAAGCAAAGGTGCCGTTTTTTACGATCTCGGGTTCGGATTTCGTCGAGATGTTTGTCGGGGTCGGTGCGTCCCGCGTACGCGACATGTTCGATCAGGCGAAAAAGCACGCGCCATGTATTATTTTCATCGATGAAATTGACGCCGTCGGTCGACAGCGAGGTGCCGGACTTGGCGGCGGTCACGACGAACGGGAACAGACCCTGAATCAGCTTCTGGTTGAAATGGACGGGTTTGAAGCCGGAGAAGGCGTAATCGTTATTGCGGCAACAAACCGCCCTGATGTTCTCGATCCGGCGTTGCTGCGGCCCGGGAGATTCGACCGGCAGGTGAACGTACCCTTACCGGACATCCGGGGGCGAGAAGGTATTCTGAAAGTGCATATGCGCAAAGTCCCGATTGCAGATGATATCGACCCTTCAGTGATCGCACGAGGCACCCCCGGTTTTTCAGGTGCAGATCTGGCCAATCTTGTGAATGAAGCCGCGCTGTTTGCTGCCCGTCAGGGCAAAAAGCTGGTCAGCATGGCTGAATTCGAACAGGCAAAGGACAAGGTTCTGATGGGCGTTGAGCGACGTTCTATCGTGATGCCCGAAGAAGAGCGGCAGAATACGGCCTATCACGAATCAGGTCATACAGTTGTTGCTGCTGTGCTCGACGAACACACCGATCCACTTCACAAAGTGACGATTATTCCTCGAGGTCGAGCTCTGGGTGTGACGATGCAGCTACCGCTGGAGGATCGCTACAGCCACAATCGAGAATATCTTCTCGCACGTATCGCTGTTTTGATGGGCGGGCGCATTGCGGAGGAGGTTTTTATGGACCAGATGACTACCGGTGCGTCCAACGATTTTGAGCAGGCCACGCAAATGGCCCAAAACATGGTGGCACGATGGGGCATGAGCGACTTGCTTGGGCCCAGAGTGTATGGTGAGAACCAGAGTGAGGTTTTTCTTGGAAGGGAAATGTCAACGCAGCGAAACGTCAGTCCTGAAACTGCGGAACGCGTCGAAAAAGAAATTAGTCGCATCATTCAGGAGCAGTATGATCGCGCACGCCGCATCATTGAGGAGCACGAGGACAAGATGCACATCATGGCCAATGCTCTGCTCGAATGGGAAACATTGGACGCAGGGCAGGTTGGACAGATTATGCGCGGTGAGGATCCGTCCCCGCCTGCTGAAAACAATGACAGCCCTTACGGGGGTAGTGGGAAGGCTCAGTCCAAAGACCCTGACGATGCGCCCACACTGGACGAGTCTGATCTGGATTTCCCTGACGAACCCACTTCAGCATAGCCCGAAACGTCATATCTCTGACTGAAGCGATCGGACTTGACTCACACCTGAGTTAATCAGCATCTGGAAGTGGCGAGCCCTAATAGTCTGTTCCGGATTAATTTGTTTTCAGCCTGTTTCCGCGTCTCGTCCATTGTCGCCTGACTGCTGATAAAATCAGCATATGGCGCACTCTCTGTTTGGTACCGACGGCGTTCGAGGCCGTTTTGGAAAAGAACCCATAACCCCGGATACGATCCTGAAGCTGGGCTGGGCAGCAGGAACCGTATTACAAGAAGAGGGGCATGACGCTCACGTTCTGATCGGTAAGGATACCCGTGTTTCAGGATACATACTGGAGTCAGCGCTGGAAGCTGGCATCGCTGCCGCAGGACTGCCGGTGACGCTTTTGGGTCCTTTACCCACACCGGGCATTGCGCATTTGACCCGCACCACCCGCGCAAGTGCGGGGCTCGTCATCAGCGCGTCACACAATCCCTTCGATGACAACGGCGTCAAAATTTTCTCGCACGAAGGAACCAAGCTATCCGACAGACTGGTTGCCGCTATCGATGATCGGATGATGCGGTCGATAGAATGCGTGCCGTCGAATCGGCTGGGAAAAGTCAGTCGGTTGACAGACGCCAAGGGTCGGTACATCGAGTTTTGCAAAAGCACGTTCCCGGACTCTTTGTCGTTGTCATCACTCAGGATAGTGGTTGACTGCGCCAACGGTGCTGCGTACGAGGTTGCCCCCAGAGTGCTCAACGAATTGGGTGCAGAGGTGATTGCGATTGCAAATCAGCCCGATGGATACAATATCAACGATGGCTGTGGTTCCACGCATCTCGAAATGCTTCAGGCGCGTGTCGTTGAGGAGTCGGCTGATATTGGCATTGCTCTGGATGGTGATGCTGATCGTGTATTGTTTGTGGATCACAAAGGTGCGATTGTTGATGGTGACCAGATTCTGTACGTGCTGGCAAGGCATCGGCATGCAGATGCGCATCTTGAGGGGGGCGTGGTGGGGACCATTATGTCCAATCTTGGATTGGAACAGGGGCTCGCGGAGATGGGTATTCCATTCGAACGCGCCAAGGTTGGCGATCGATATGTCCATGAGCTTCTGACCAAAAATCAATGGCAGCTCGGTGGTGAGGCCTCAGGGCATACCATCTGTATCGACAAGTCAACGACAGGAGACGGAATTATCGCTGCATTGGAAGTGCTGAAAACGATGCTGGAAAGTAAGAGCAGTCTTTCTGACCTGACTCGGGACATGAAGATTTACCCGCAGAAGATGATCAACGTGAAAGTCACTTCGGGTGCAAGCGATCAGATTGTCACTCACCCGAGCGTCGTCGAGGCGCTCGAGCAGGCAGATCGAAGTCTGAATGGGCACGGGCGTGTTGTGCTGCGACCGTCCGGGACTGAACCGCTAGTTCGTGTAATGGTAGAGGGACGCGATAATGCCGAGGTTGACCGTTTGACCAGCCAACTGGCTACAGTGGTTGAAAGTGTAAGTCGAAATCCAGTCTAGTGCAGACGCGCTGCACCTAATTCTCCGGTTGTAATGTTTTCAGTTTTCCTGCTTGCAATCAAACAATTGCAAAACCATCCGGAATTAAAGCCAGCGTCTTCTCTGATCCGCTAGCTCTCAGGATGCGGTTAGATCGCTGTCCTGATTTGTGCGAATCAGGTATTCAAGTTGTTTGGCAGCTTTTCAGGCCGGTGGTTCGGTGTGACTATGCTGACGTATGTGCTTCGAGAAATTCGATGACTTTTCCAGGATGGTCCGCAGCTTTCGGCACTTTTTTCCAGTGCTTAATAACTTTTCCCTTGGGGTCAACAATTGTTGTTGATCGGATGACACCGGTCATTTTTTTGCCGTACATCATTTTTTCGCCCCACGCACCGTATTTTTCCATGACCTTCTTGTCGGGATCCGACAACAACGTAAAGGGCAATCCAAATTTCTCGATAAATTTTGTGTGCGACTCAGCACCATCCGGTGATATACCCAGTACTTTCGCATTAAGCTTTTCAAGCGACTTGATGTTGTCGCGGAAACCGCAGGCCTCCTTGGTGCACCCCGGCGTATCATCTTTAGGATAAAAATAAACCACCACGAATTTGCCTTTAAGCGAACTCAAAGAGACCTTCTCTCCGTTCTGGTCTTTGAGTGTAAACGCGGGTGCGGCTTTGCCTTCTTCTATTGCCATGGTCTGTCTTGTGGTTCAGTAATTTGAGGTAGGGAATTTCGTATGATTTACAATTTACGGACTTCGTTAGACGCATTGCCGTTATTGGGATCCGGCCGTCCCGGGAACGGTTTTGATGCGCCGGCAAGCTTGCTTGCAGCAGATCTTCCCTCGATTGGAGTGGCTGGCTTCTCTTCCATATCGACCGAACCTTTGAACTGACATCCGTCGTTCAGCACCACGCGCGGGGCTCTGATATCGCCAATAACTCGTCCAGTGGGAGTAATGGTGACCTGCTCACTGCCTCTGAGTTCGCCTTTAACCTCTCCCTCAACACTGATGTTTTTGGCTGTGACGTTGGCGTTGACCTTGCCTTGTTCGCCGACGACTACGTTGTTCTCCCTGAAGTCGATAGTGCCCTCGACGCTGCCATTTATGACAAGATTTTCCTTGCCGCTCACGTCACCGGTAATTTTTATTGATGCGCCTATGGTGGCATTGGATTCTGAAGATTTATTCATGTCTGGTATTGATTCGATTCTGGATCGGGTATTGGATCCACACTAAATGTTAAATGCCTGTCGACCGTATCGAAGGCCCGGTTGGCGTCCACGCAAAAGTTCATCCCTCAAGTTACCGGCAATCATCCATTGTACCGGGAGGACGATTTGTGACCGTTCTTGCAGAGAATTGGTATTGTCTCGACCGGAACCAAGTTTAGTCGTCGCGAGCCATTCTCCAAATCGTCTCCAATAGGCTACAGCTACGGACTGCGCCCCCTGAAAACGCTATTCTAGCGCGACGTCATTGCAATGGGCATGTAATCTGGTGTGGATACCATGACCATCTGGTAATCCATACGATAGAAACGAATCAACTGACAGCCCCGCCGCGGGCCGGTTTGACAGTGCTGGAACCACTGCCAATTACACTCACTGCGGTCAGCCCGATACCGTGTTTGGGTCGTATCAAATTGACCGTAAATGAGTGGTACCGAGGGTCGGACTCGAACCGACACTGAGTTGCCCCAATTGGATTTTGAATCCAACGCGTCTACCAATTTCGCCACCCCGGCATATTTCGGATGATAAACAGTTTTCAGATCGGATGCCATAACGTCGCCCTTAAAATGAAGTACCGGCGATTCCGTGACGTAATGTTTGACGCTGAGGTGGGCCGGTCGCCGATATCCGCGTCCGATACGCACCGCTTCGCGGTATCCGGATCCCTGAGGAACTGGTAGCGATTGCGATC
>JBCCGE010000089.1:0-13350 GCA_039029455.1 Pseudomonadota bacterium
CAGGAGATTCTGACCGATCCGTCCTATGCCAGTCAGATGGTGACACTGACCTATCCCCACATCGGTAATGTTGGCACAACTGTCGAAGATGAGGAGTCCAGAGATGTATTCTGTGCGGGCCTGATCACCCGACACACGCCCCGCCGTCACAGTAACTGGCGATCTGAACAGTCGCTCCCGGATTACCTGAGAGCACGCAATGTTGTCGCCATCTCCGGAATTGATACCCGTCAGTTAACCCGTTTGATTCGGACTAAAGGTGCGCAGGCGGGCTGCCTCGTGGCGGGCGACAGTAAAAATGCACAAGAGGCACTGGCTTTGGCGAATGAATTCCCCGGTCTGGCTGGCATGGATCTGGCAAAAGTGGTCAGTGTCCGTGAAAGTTACCGCTGGCAGGATCGCGAGCAGCACGGTACCTGGAGTCTCGAACAGGGCTATACGTCTCCCGCGGCAGATCGTTTCAAAGTTGTCGCCTACGATTTTGGTATTAAGCACAATATCCTCAGGCTGCTCTCAAGTCGGGGTTGCGACGTCACCGTGGTTCCCGCGCAGACGCCTGCGGAAACGGTTCTGGAGATGCAGCCGGACGGTGTTTTTCTCTCAAATGGACCCGGTGATCCCGAGCCATGCGATTATGCGATTCAGGCCATACGCAGTGTTTTGAAGACCGGTACTCCGGTGTTTGGGATATGCCTTGGTCACCAGCTGTTGTCGCTGGCAAGTGGCGGAAACACGCAGAAAATGAAGTTTGGCCACCATGGAGCGAATCATCCGGTACAGGATCTGCGAACCAAAAAAGTACTGATCACCAGTCAGAATCATGGTTTCACAGTCGATGAGTCGTCACTTCCGGAGAATGTGAAAGTTACGCATCGATCATTGTTTGATCAGACTGTGCAGGGAATAGAGCGAACCGATGTGCCTGCATTTTCATTTCAGGGGCATCCTGAAGCGAGTCCGGGACCCCGAGACATCGGCAGTCTGTTCGACCGCTTTGTACATCTGATGGAAGAGCACTCCGGAGGATCGATCTGATGGGTAAACGAACAGACATTTCCTCAATTCTGATCATTGGCGCGGGGCCTATCGTCATCGGGCAGGCATGTGAGTTTGACTACTCGGGTGTGCAGGCCTGCAAGGCTCTGCGGGAAGAGGGGTATCGGGTGGTTCTGGTGAACTCTAACCCGGCTACCATAATGACAGACCCGGGTTTTGCGGATGCGACTTACATCGAGCCCATCACCTGGCAGGTTGTCGAGAAGATCGTTGAGCGTGAGCGCCCTGATGCAATATTACCTACAATGGGTGGGCAGACGGCTTTGAATTGTGCTCTTGACCTTAATCGAAACGGCGTATTGCAGAAGTTTGGTGTCGAGATGATTGGTGCAACCAGTACCGCAATCGACAAGGCCGAGGACAGGGAATTATTCAGAAAAGCAATGGCTCGAATTGGTCTGGATACGGTTCACGGTGGGATTGCGCACTCCATCCAGGAAGCCCACAAGGTGCTGGAGGGAATCGGCTTTCCGGCCATCATTCGGCCATCCTTTACCCTCGGCGGTACCGGGGGCGGAATCGCATACAACCTGGAAGAGTTCAATGACATTTGTTTGCGAGGACTTGATGCGTCGCCCACCACCGAACTGCTGATCGAGGAGAGTATTCTGGGATGGAAGGAGTACGAAATGGAGGTTGTCCGGGACCATGCGGATAACTGCATCATTGTCTGCTCAATCGAAAACTTTGACCCCATGGGTGTGCATACCGGTGACTCCATCACGGTAGCGCCTTCGCAGACGCTGACCGATAAGGAATATCAGCTGATGCGTGATGCCAGTATTGCTGTATTGCGCGAGATTGGCGTCGATACCGGCGGTTCCAATGTTCAGTTTGCAATTGACCCGGATAACGGCCGCATGATCGTTATTGAGATGAATCCGAGGGTTTCGCGATCTTCCGCTCTGGCATCGAAAGCTACAGGTTTTCCCATTGCAAAAGTGGCGGCAAAACTCGCGGTTGGGTATACGCTCGATGAACTCAAAAATGACATAACGGCGGGAGAGACGCCGGCCTCATTCGAGCCGTCGATCGACTATGTGGTGACAAAAATACCGCGATTCGATTTTGTGAAGTTTCCCCAGGCGGACGCGAACCTGACCACCCAGATGAAGTCCGTTGGAGAGGTAATGGCGATTGGTCGAACATTCCAGGAGTCGCTGCAGAAAGCCCTCAGAGGACTGGAAATCGGATCGGACGGGCTGGATCCTGTAAAACTCGAGACTGACGACAAGATTGCTGATGTACTAACCGCTCGACTCAGACGACCGACCGCCGAGCGCATTTGGTACATCGCTGAGGCGATGCGCTTTGGAATGTCAGTCGAACAAATCTTCGATATTTGCAAGATCGATTACTGGTTTCTGGCTGAGATCGAAGAACTTGTGAGCACTGAGTCTGATATCGCGAAATCGGCTCTGAGCGACGTGGGTCTGGAAACAATGAGACGGTGGAAACAAATGGGGTTTTCCGATCGTCGTCTTTCTGCCTTGATGCAGGAAAGCGAAGAAACCGTTCGCAAGCGACGTTACGAACTCGGTGTGCACGCGGTCTACAAACGGGTGGATTCGTGTGCGGCGGAGTTTGATACATCAACGGCTTACCTTTACTCGTGTTACGACAACGAGTGCGAATCCGCACCCTCCGACAAGGAAAAAATTGTCGTACTGGGCGGTGGGCCCAATCGAATCGGACAGGGAATTGAGTTTGACTATTGTTGCGTTCACGCGTCTATGGCGCTCCGTGAACAGGGATTTGAAACCATCATGGTGAACTGCAATCCCGAGACAGTCTCAACCGACTACGACACGTCTGACCGTCTCTATTTTGAGCCACTGACCCTTGAAGATGTGCTTGAGATCGTGCGTGTAGAAAAACCGCGCGGAGTAATTGTTCAGTACGGCGGTCAGACTCCACTCAAGCTGGCGCGTGAACTTGCGGCAAACGGCGTTCCGATCATCGGTACCTCACCGGAGTCTATTCACCAGGCAGAAGACCGCGAGTTTTTTCAGAAACTGCTTGAAAAGCTCGGTCTTAAGCAGCCACCCAATCGCACAGCGATGGAGGTCGGGGACGCTTTAACTCTTGCGGAAGAAATTGGCTATCCGCTTGTGGTGAGGCCGTCCTATGTTCTGGGTGGGCGCGCAATGGAAATTGTTCACGGCGCCGGTGATCTGCGGGAGTATATGAATTCGGCCGTTCGTGTCTCATTCGATTCGCCGGTTTTACTTGATCGATTCCTCAATGATGCGACCGAAGTGGACGTCGATGCCATTTGTGACGGCGAGCAGGTCATCGTTGGAGGGGTCATGGAGCATATCGAGGAGGCCGGGGTGCACTCCGGCGATTCCGCCTGCTCATTGCCACCGTTCAGTTTAACTGTAGAAATGCAGGGAGAATTGAAGCGCCAGACCTGTGATATGGCTAAGGCGCTCAATGTCGTTGGACTGATGAACGTTCAGTTTGCGGTTAAAGGAGAGGATATTTATGTTCTGGAAGTCAATCCGCGTGCGTCTCGTACCGTGCCGTTTGTGTCTAAGGCCATTGGCCGTCCGCTGGCAAAGATTGCTGCTCTTTGCATGGCGGGTATTTCACTTCGCGATCAGGGCATGGACGACGAGTTCACGCCGACTTTTTATTCAGTGAAAGAGGCTGTATTCCCTTTTGTTAAGTTCCCAGGAGTGGACACCGTACTTGGTCCGGAAATGAAAAGCACCGGTGAAGTTATGGGGGTTGGAAATTCTTTTGGCGAAGCTTTCGACAAGGCTGTCAGGGCCTCGGGTTACGATGTGCCTAAAACAGGCAATCTCTTTATAAGCCTGCGCAAAGAAGATCAGGATACGGGTGTTGAATTGGCGCGGTATTTTAGTGACAACGGTTTCCGTTTATTTGCCACAGAAGGTACCGCTGCCCGAATTCGCAGCGCGGGAATGGAGGTTAAACAGGTGAACAAAGTGAAAGAGGGACGACCTCACGTGGTGGACATGATCAAGAATGGAGAGTTTGATATGGTCTTTAACACCACCGCCGGAAAGCAAAGTCTGAAAGATTCCTATACAATTCGAAGAGAATCGCTAATGAACAAGGTCACGCATTTCACCACCTTGGCTGCGGCCAAAGCGACAATGGTTGCGCACGGTTCAAGTAGTGAGATTTCAATCAACAAGCTTCAGTCCCTGCATCGCAAATCAAAGACCTGAGAGTCCAAAGGATTTGTCAGTCTGCAGGGATGTAGTCGACAGATCGTTATGAATGCCGAAAGAATAATACTGACCAGTCGCGGTGCTGAAGAGCTGCGCGCCGAGTTAAAAAAACTCAAAAGCGAAGATCGACCGAAAGTGATCGAGGCGATCGCAGAGGCCCGAGCACATGGTGATTTGTCGGAAAATGCTGAATACGATGCGGCAAAGGAACAGCAGGGTTTTATTGAAGGGCGAATTAAAGAGCTTGAATCCAGTCTATCTGTTGCCGAGGTTATCGATCCGTCATCCATTGGCGCAAATGGCAAGGTTGTTTTTGGTGCGACCATAGAATTGTATGATGACAACAAGGACAGCGAGGTTACTTACCAGTTAGTGGGTAATCTTGAGGCCGATCTGGATAAGGGTCGGATATCAATCTCATCTCCAATTGGGCGCGCTCTGATTGGAAAGTCCGAAGGTGATGAGGTTGAAGTCGATGCGCCCGATGGCAAGAGATTGTTCGAGATACTCGCTGTCACTTACTCCTGAATCGGTCTGCGGCCCGCGCGATTCATCTTTCCACATCGAAGACCATCTCAGACATGTCTTTTTCGCATGTTTTGATGGCGATTGCTGTAGCAGTGATCTGGGGCATGGGCTTCATTGTCGCAAAGTCTGCGATTAGTCACTTTCCGCCAATTTTTCTCATGGCTCTTCGCTTCACGCTGACGGCGTTGTGCCTGATCTGGTTTTTCCGGCCACCGTTTGCACTGTTAAAGCAGTTGTTCTGGCTGGCGTTGATTGGATCGACCATTCAATATAGTCTGACATTTAACGGTGTTGCGGGTATCGACGCGTCGACAGCGGCTCTGGTCGTTCAACTCGAAGTGCCGTTTGGTCTGTTAACGGCGTGGATTCTGTTGGGCGATCGTATTACCTTACAGCAAAGTGTGGGTATTGCACTTGCGTTCGTAGGCACGATCATTATTGTCGGCGAGCCTAAACTCCAGGGAAAGATGATCTATGTGGTGATGGTCATTGGCGGCGCGTTGACCTGGGCAATTGCTCAGGTGATGATAAAAAAACTGGGAGTGCAGGGTGGGTTTGTCCTGATCGCCTGGCTTGCCGCTCTGGCTTCTCCGCAACTTTTTGTTGCATCGTGGATTTTCGAGAAAGATCAGATCGAAGCACTGGTTTCCGCACCTGTTTCGATCTGGCTGGGAGTTGTCTATCTGGGGCTGGTGATGACTGCTCTGGCATATGCAATGTGGTACTACCTCCTTGGGCTTTACGATGTAAATCGGGTGATGCCGTTTTTGCTTTTGCTGCCGTTATCAGCCGTTTTGGGAGGGGTTGTTTTTCTGGACGAGACGCTGACGAGGGATATTCTGGTGGGCGGTGCGCTTTCAATAGTTGGGGTGGGGTTAATTACAATTCGCTTTGACGAAATTCTGAATCCATTAAAATCAGGTCGGACCCGGGATGGATCATCATGACCTCTGATCAAATTACTCTTTTTTCTCTGCTGGCTGTTGTGTTTGGACTGCTGATATGGGGCCGTATTCGTTATGACCTGATTGCGTTTTCGGCATTGGTTGCGGCGATTGTTATCGGCGTGGTTCCCGAAGAGCAGGCGTTTGACGGGTTTGGTCACCACGCGACAGTGATAATCGCGCTTGTTCTTATCGTCAGTCGCGGTTTGTCCAACAGCGGTGCTATTGAACTGATTGCGAAATATGTCATCGACGCGGGACGGTCATTGTTCATGCACATCAGCATAATGTCCGGTGTTGCGGCAGCCTTATCGGCGATAATGAACAATGTCGCTGCGCTGGCATTGCTGATGCCAATTGATATTCAAGCTGCGGCAAAGGCAAAACGCAGCCCCGCCCTCAGTCTGATGCCGTTATCGTTTGCTTCGATTCTGGGTGGGCTGATTACTATGATTGGTACACCTCCAAATATTATTATCGCGGCTTTTCGCGGTGAGGCTCTCGGCGAGCCCTTTGGGATGTTTGATTTCTCGCCCGTTGGAATAGTTGCCGCTGTTGCCGGGGTTCTTTTTATCGCGCTGGTGGGCTGGCGACTTATTCCGGTCAGTCGCGGGGATCAGGGTGCCGGTAAAAAGCTGTTTGAGATTCAGGAATACGTCGCGGAAGTTCGCGTTGGTGAGAAGTCATCAGTGATTGACCGCAAAATTCGTGACCTTGACGATGAAGTCGAAGACCTGGATGTGGCTGTTATCGGACTGATTCGTCGCGGCAAACGTTTTCCGGGTCACGCGCGTCGTGAAGTGATCAGAAAGGGCGATCTTCTGGTTATTGAGGCTAATGCAGATGCAATAGATGCTTTTGTTGGTGCATTCGGACTTGAATATGTCGGGGCGGAAAAACATGAGGGTCTTATTGGTGAAGACCTCTCACTGATTGAAGTTGTGGTCCCAGAGAACGCTCGCATTGACGGTCGGACGGCGCTGAGTCTGAAACTGTTGTATCGGCACGGTGTGACACTTCTGGGGGTATCTCGTCAGGGCAAGGCTTTTCGCGATCGTGTTCGAAAGCTGACCATCAGGGCGGGCGACGTATTACTGCTGCTGGGTCCGACTGAGCGGCTTTCGGATGTGGCGATCTGGCTGGGCGGTCTGCCGCTTCAGGAAAGAGATTTGCAGATTATCCAACGTAACAAGGCATGGATTGCAGTCGGGAGCTTTACTCTGGCTATTCTGGCGGCCAGTTTCGGACTACTGCACCTGCCGGCTGCATTGGCAATTGTCTGCATAGTCATGGTCGGCTTCAATATCGTGCCGATTCGGGAAATCTACACCTCAATAGAATGGCCGGTTATTGTGCTTTTAGGATCGATGATTCCCATCGGCAGTGCGCTGGAATCCTCGGGTGGGACTGCGCTCATCGCCGACGCTATCGTGCAGCTTTCCCAGGGCTACGGTCCGCTCATCGTGCTGACGATATTGATGGTGGTGACGATGACGTTGTCGGATGTGCTGAACAACACCGCAACAACGGTAATCGCCGCCCCAATTGCAATTGATATTGCCAACCGATTAGGGGTCAGTCCGGACCCTTTCCTGATGGCGGTCGCAGTTGCTGCATCCTGCGCTTTCCTGACACCGATCGGACACAAGAACAATACGCTGATAATGGGTCCTGGCGGCTATAAATTTGGCGACTACTGGCGGATGGGGCTTCCGCTTGAAGTTCTGGTCATCGCTGTCAGTATTCCAATGATCGTGCTGGTGTGGCCGTTTTAATCGAATAAGCGGTTTTGCGTCAGTCAGTCTGACCGTCGGACTCTGTCCGAAAGAATCATCGCGTTTCCCGCTATTGCAAGTGTGATGCCCAGTAAGGCAGTGGCTGAAATAACGTAGTCCTCCAGCCAAACAGAGAGCGCGAGTCCGATGATCGGGAACAATACCGTCGCATATCCCGCTTTGCCCGCTCCCAGCCGCCCAACCAGTGTCAGGAAGAATGAAAATGCCAGCACTGACGCAAACAGTGACAGGAATACCAGTGAGCCGACAAAATCAGGCGTCAGCGGAAAACGGAACGGAACATCTCGAAATAGAATCCACATCAGCATGAACGCGGCACCGTACAACATGCCGTAGGTATTGGCCTGGATAATTGGCAGTCCGGCACGTTGTGATAGCCCGGAGGAAATCATCCCCAGCGACGCAAACAGAGTACCAACGAGGGCATACAGAACCCCCCTTAGAGCGATTGACTCGTTCTCGGCAAGCATCGCATCCGGAACAAAAATAATGGCCAGTCCGATTATTCCTGTAAGTGCGCCGAAAATCATTCGCAGACTCAAACGATCGTGCAGCAACCATTTGCCCAAAATCATGTTGAAAACAACCACGCTGCTGAAAATTACAGACACGATCCCTGTTGCCATAAAATCTGCAGCCAGATAGATAAAGAGAAAATTGAGATTGAATAAAAATATTCCCAGTACTGCAAATCGTATGTGATGCAAAATCGAAAACTTCATCGCCTTTCGCCGGACAATACAGAACACCAGAAGAATAAGCGTGGCCAGTGCAAAACGATAAAAAATCGAAGTTTCCGGTTCAACGGCCGGTACCTGAAGTCGGATCGCATAGAATGACGACCCCCAGATCAGGATCGTTGCGATGTACAAAGTCGCATTACTCACGTCTAATGCAAGAAAGTCAGCGCCGTGTCTGATGCTTTTGTATTAATTGCTATCGGTCTCTTGTTTGAGCATTGTCTGCATCTGCTCAAATCGCTCAAGATCGCTCTGGCTTACCGACGGGTAGCTCATATTGAGATTCTTTAGTGTGTCGCGGATGATCCGTCCGACCTGAACTCGCATAAACGGTTTGTTGTCTGCGGGAATGGCAAACCATGGGGCGTATTGGCGAGATGTTTCGTTCAACAAAATTTCATAGGCGTCCATGTATTTGTCCCAGTACTGGCGCTCCTTTACATCACTTGGAGAAAATTTCCAGTTTTTCGCAGGTTCAGTAAGTCGGCTTAGGAATCGTTCCTTTTGTTCGCTGCGAGAAACATTGAGCCAGAATTTGAGTATCACTGTACCATTCTGCGCAAGATGTCTCTCGTGATCCCGGATTGACGCGTAACGTTGCTGCCATATGGAGTCCAGGTCATATTCCGGGATTCGTTGCGAATCAAGATATTCTGGATGAACCTTAACCACCAGCACTTCCTCATAGTAGCTGCGGTTGAAGATTCCGATTCGACCTCGTTCAGGCAGTCGGGTTGCGCTTCGCCAAAGGAAATCATGGTCAAGCTCCTCGGCCGATGGTTGTTTAAATGAGAACACCTGACAACCCGCCGGGTTTACCCCTCGCATCACCGTTCGAATTGTGCTGTCCTTGCCAGCGGCATCCATTGCCTGGAATATCAGCAGCAGTGAGTACTTGTTGTGCGCGTACAGCACTCTCTGCAGGTCGTAGAGGTCATCATTGATTTCGCGCAGCTGCTTTTTCAGTTTTTTTTCGGTGTCCACGCCATCAGGTGGAGTGGTCGAAAACTCGGAGACTCGAGATGTGCCGTCAAACGGGACCAGATAATCAGACATTGGGAAAGACTATGTTGTATTGTGGATAACGTATCATCAAAGCCAGCGCAGTCAAGGTCATTGTCTTTCATGTGGCCTCCTGACTTCGTACCGGAAGGAACACCGGGCATTGAAAGCAAGTGAGATTGCCCGATCCATGGAAAAAATTCCGGTGTTGCGTTATTTTAGTCAAATGATTTCGAGAAAACTGTTTTTTTTGAATGACTGGAGTCATCGATTTGCCGTCCTTCTGGTCACGATGTGTTTGTTCAGTCCAACAGTAAATGCAAACTGTACGCGGTCTAACGCGGGAATCGACGTTATGTCCACCGCTAAATTGGAGATTGTCAACAGGCATGGAGAAATCGTTGAAATAAAAAGTCTGATTGCAGATTCGTCATTTGAAAGGTCCCTTGGATATCAGTACGTCTGCCCGGACGTTATCGCCAGTTCCACAATACTTTTTCAGTATCCCAGACCGATAAAAGGCCAGTTTCATATGAACAATGTGCATGCACCACTCGATATCGGTTTTTTTGCAGCCGACGGTATCCTGGTGACTTACCTGGTAATGGAAACCTATCAGGATAACTATCGCCCACTGTATGGGCCCAATGAGCCGTTTCAGTTTGCACTCGAAGCTCCGGTTGGGTTCTTTCGGGAAAATGGATTTGAAGTTGGTAATACCAGATTGATTGTCGGAACACAGTAGGAAAAGACGGTATGAGTCAACAACCTGAGACCAGACCGTATGGATTCTGGGACAGTCCGATGGAGCCGAAGTCTTTGTTCGGTAAAGCATCCAGTCCTTCGTACCCATTTGAGCGGGGCAACATGCTCTATGCGCTCCGGTCGCTTCCAGAGGAAGGCGGACGCAATGCGCTGCATGCTCTGGTTGATGGTGTGTGGGAGTGTATTACCCCTGAGCCATTCAATATCAGAACAAAAGTCCACGAATACGGCGGTAAGTGTTTTGTCGTTGTTGACGATTACGTGTACTTTAACAATTTCTCTGACGGATCTATCTATCGGCAGATGCTACACCCGGGTTCGCCACTCGAATGCATTTTCGAAAGCACCGACACAGACTATCTGGGATTTGCCGATTTGGTGGTGGTTTTGGATGGCAACTATCTGCTGGCGGTATCTGAGAGTGCAAGGGATACCCAGAATCTAAATACAGTGGTTGTGATACCTGCGCATCCACAAAGTCAAAATGTGCTGAAAGTCATTGCTCAGGGAAGCGATTTTTACGCGGCTGTGTGTACCAATCCGTCGCAGGATAAAGCTGCATGGATTTCATGGAATCAACCGAATATGCCGTGGGACCATTCAACCCTGTCCAGCGCTGAATTCAGTGTCGACACACAAAAAGGAATCGTAGCTTCAGTACGGGAGATTTTCAGCACTGACAATAATTCAGTCTGTCAGCCGGGATTTACAGAGGATGGAGAGCTCGTTTTCTGCTCCGAGCACGGCAATGGATTCTGGAACTTTTTTGTAGACTCGCCGGAAGGTCCTGTTGAATTGACACGACTGAGTCAGGAGTTTGGAGAGGCGCATTGGGTTTTTGGGCAGACACGGTGGCGATCGATTGGCAGAAAACACATTATTGCGGTCGCAACAGATGCAGAAGGTGATGCTCTTTTCAGTCTGGACTGGACATCGGGTCAAACAGAACTGCAACAAATATGCGGGCGTTACCCAAATCTGGCTCACCTCGAGAGCTCTTCTCATTATGGTGTCCTATTTGTCGCTGCCCACGGTGACAGGGAGGCCTCGGTTGCTCGATTGGAAATAGATGGGTTTCGCATGGAAGAATTGTGGGCACCGTCTCAGCACGGCGGTGACTGTTCCATTCCTGAGGCGATCGAATTCGAAACCCGTGATGGTGCCACTGCGCACGCGTTTTATTATCGTCCTGAAAATTCTGCTTTTCGTTCGCCACCTGACTCTTTGCCACCATTGATGGTCTTTGTGCACGGCGGACCAACCGCTCGCGCTACGTCGGAATTTCACCCTCTCAAACAGTATTTTGTCAGCCTTGGGTTTTCAGTTCTGGATGTGAATCATCGCGGCAGTACTGGATATGGACGCGAATACCGTCAGTTTCTTCTTGGACGATGGGGCGAAGTGGATGTCACCGATGTGATTGATGGAATCAGCTGGGTGTTGGATCACAATCACGCCGATCGGAATAAAGTCTTCATTCGTGGTGGAAGTGCAGGTGGTTATGCTGTTCTATCTGCACTGACTTCATATCCTGAGGTCTTCTTTGCGGGTGCCTGCTATTATGGAATTGGCAATCTGATTACTCTGAGTGAGATCACACATAAATTCGAAGGCAAGTATACTGATCAGCTAGTTGGAGAGGTTTTTGATGCTGACCGTGCGCGCGTGTCGGGCAGTCGTTACCAAACACGTTCGCCCATATTTCGAATGGATCAGATTCAAAGCCCTGTCATCCTGTTTCAGGGTTTGCAGGATAAAATTGTTCCGCCTGAAGTTTCACGAGAGGTGGTTTCGGCGTTACAGACAAGAGGCGTGACGCACGAGTATCATGAATATGAAAACGAAGGTCACGGCTTCAGAAACGCAGAAGTAAAGATTGATTCTCTGACTCGGGAAGTTGTTTTTTTTCGCTCTTTACTTGAACAAACGATATAAAAAATTCTATGTTTTTCAAACAACCTACATCCGATGAAACCCTCGCGCTCGCCGGAGTTCTGCAGGCTTCACAAATCGCGGATCGGGTGGCAACATCGTCCGACTACGATAGAGACACATTGCACGAATCGATGCATTCTTTGCTGAGGATTGACAGCCCGGATGCAGAATCGGTTTTTGGCAGTCGGCGCGGTGTCATAAATGGTCTCGGGTTGATTACGCAATTGTTTGGAAAGACTGCGAGTGCAAGGAACCGTCTGTTGTTGCAGTACGCCATCAATATGCATCAGCTTGCGGGTAAACTCAGATTGCAACCGCGTTTTGCGGCTTCAATGTCTGAGCAGTTAAATGCAATTGCTGACCGTTATCCTGACAGTTATGGTGATCAGTCTTTTGATGAAGAAATCTGTGTGGAACTGGCCGATCTTTACAGTGAGACAATCAGCCAAATGTCTCCGCGTATCATGGTGCAGGGTGAACCTTCTCGTCTTCAGCAACCCGATGTCGCCCAGAAAATCAGAACAGCTTTGTTCGCAGGTATTCGTTCCGCTTTTCTATGGGATCAGCTCGGCGGACGTAAATGGCATCTTCTTTTCTATCGCACACACTATGTTCGGCTTTCCAGAAAACTGATGGTGCACGGCGTCTAGTGATCTGATTTTGCAACACGGTCAAATTCAGATTGAACCCGTAGCGCCCGTGTTTCTGACCCGATCAGAGCGGTGGTTGCTGGTGGGCGGCCTGTTTCTCGCGTTATCGATAATTGCTCTGAGGGCAGTAACGCCGGTTCTCGGTATCGTTGGGTCCGGTGTCCTCGAGACTCTCTGGTTCCTGAAACGCTGGATACTGGACGGGATACTGGCGCTTCTTGCGGGATACACACTGTTGCGATTCCGGCGCCTTGTCCGCTTTGCCTTCTACCTTACCGCTTCGTTGTTCCTGAGCATTTTTGTCATTCAGATTTTGTCCGTTTTTGTCGCCGGAACCTACCTTACCCCGCTTGCGGTCAGTAACCTCAATCACGTTCTCTTGTTGCTTACACCCAAGGTGGTCCTGGCGATTGCTGCACTGGTTACTGCCGTGACTGCTTCGATCGTGTTTGTCGAAAAAGGACGTTCGGGGCGTGACTCTGTTTCTAGAACTTTTGGAGTTGTTGCAGTTTTAATTTCGGTTTCTGTGTTTCTTTACGCCGCGAACCGACAGGCCTTTGATTCGCTCGACAGCAGGTATGGGCCGGCTTTAAATCACAAAAAGAATTTTGTTGACCACGAGTCACCCGACTAAGTTTAAATGCTCCAATAATTTCAGTAAATTGTTGTCCTGATTTTTTTATTTTTTTGCCAATATTTTTGCAGCAACTGGAGCAATGTTGGACCCTGGA
>JBCCGE010000090.1:0-13259 GCA_039029455.1 Pseudomonadota bacterium
ATTTCTCGCTCGCCAGCTTAATTAACCTGTTGTTAGGCAGCCTGATTTTTAGCTTTCAGAACTGCAAAAATCTCCTGCGATCGCAGCTAAGCGTCGCACGAGGTATGGTATTCGCGCTGTTTGCCACGCCATAAGGCGCACCCGGAATGACAGCCGACCGGGTTGTCTGGCCTGTTTGTCGACCCGCTAAATTCGCGAGGCTCGAACCATTTTGGGCTTTATAAAGCCCCGTTTATCGTTCTGACCTGAGTCAGTTCGAGTCGATTTGAAGTCTACGACTTAGGACGCTTCGCGCCGTATTTTGAACGGCCCTGACGACGATCCGACACACCCGAAGTATCCAGTGCGCCACGAACCGTGTGGTAGCGAACGCCAGGCAAATCCTTTACTCGACCACCCCTTAGCAGCACTACTGAGTGCTCCTGAAGGTTGTGGCCTTCACCACCAATATAGGTAGTTACCTCAAAACCGTTGGTCAATCGCACACGTGCAACCTTACGCAGAGCTGAGTTCGGCTTTTTCGGCGTTGTCGTGTAGACGCGAGTGCAGACACCCCGCTTTTGCGGACAAGCCTGCAAAGCCGGTACATTCGACTTTTTGACTTGTTTCTTACGCGGGTTTCTAACCAGTTGGTTTAGCGTAGGCATCTGAACAATTTTCCGTCGGTTTACTGTTTTCTAAGTTCACTAAAATTGTCGACCTGCAAGGTTGATCGCTGGCAGGAACTCGACATTCTCGCTCGACTTCTCGACATTCCGGACTTTTCGAAAACTGCAAAACCCTCCCAAGGCTCATCAAAACGAGTTGCCAAACGGAAGGTTCGGGTATTGGCACATCGATCGAAAGATGATGTGACTTTCGCAGATTCCCAACAGTTTCCGGTCTGTCTGCGAGGGCGGCGATTCTATGCGTTTGGCCGTTTTAAAGTCAAGGCAAAAACCCCCAAATACCGCATAAAAAAAGGCGACACCGCCATCGCGATGCCGCCCTTATCAGACTTTCGGTGCGACCTATTCGGTGCTTTCCGCGACGACAATCTCGTCAAGTGCTGCACCATCGTCATCCACGCCGCCCAAAAGCTCTACAAGCTCTTGATTTTTAGCAGCATTTTCCTGTCTCAGGCGTTTTCGGTCCTGATGAAATGCAAGTCCGGTACCGGCCGGTATAAGACGCCCGACAATGACATTTTCCTTGAGTCCGCGCAGCTGATCGACTTTTCCAGTCACTGAAGCCGCGGTCAGAACCCGGGTGGTCTCCTGGAAAGATGCCGCTGAGATGAACGATTCAGTGGTCAGCGACGCCTTGGTAATACCCAGCAGTTCAGGTGCAAATTCCGCGGGTTCCTTACCTTCGGCCGCAAGTTTGTCATTGTCGTCGAGCAGAATGGCTTTTTCTACCTGTTCGCCAGGCAGATAACTGGAGTCACCCACACTGGTAATGCGCACTTTTCGGAGCATCTGACGAACAATCACCTCAATGTGCTTATCGTTGATTTTTACGCCCTGCAGCTGATAAACATCCTGAACCTCATCAACGATGTAGTCTGCAAGCGCAACAACGCCTCGGTATTCGAGAATATCGCTCGCCAGCGGTGGCCCATCCACGACAACCTCACCACGTTCCACAGTCTCACCCTCGAAAACATTAATTCGACGGGTTTTGGGAATCAGCGTATCGTGGTTTTCACCATCTTTGCTGGTGATCACCAGTCGGTGTTTGCTTTTGGTTTCGCGACCGAACGACACAATACCGGAAGCTTCTGCAAGAATCGCCGGCTCTTTGGGTTTTCTGGCCTCGAACAGCTCGGCCACACGTGGCAAACCACCGGTAATATCCCGTGTTTTCGAGGATTCCTGAGGAATTCTCGCCAGAACATCGCCGTTTTGGACCTGCTGTCCGTCTTCGAGCATCACGATTGAATCCGGTGGCAGCTGATATCGTGCGTCGACGTCGGTGCCCGGAATTTTTACCGGCTTGCCGTCACTGTCGATCAGACTGATTGTCGGTCGAATATCGTGTGCACTGCCGCGACGTCGCTGAGGATCGAGAACCACGTATGTGCTGCGACCAGTTAGTTCGTCAGTCTGCATGTTTACAGTGACGCCCTCGACCACATCTGTAAAGACCACTTTTCCGCCGACTTCAGTGATGATGGGATGCGTGTGGGGATCCCACTGTGCGACAACATCACCAATCGACACATCTGAGCCTTCCGTGACAGATAATACCGCGCCGTATGGAAGTTTGTGTCTCTCGCGATCGCGACCGTGACCATCCTGAACAACCAGCTCAGAGGAACGGGTCACAACGACATGCTTACCATCACTGTTCTCAACCAGTTTTACACCTTTCAGGTGAATCTTACCTTCGTTTTTCAACTCAACCTGACTGACAACCGAAGACCCCGATGCCGCGCCACCGATATGGAATGTGCGCATAGTCAGCTGCGTTCCAGGCTCACCGATCGACTGCGCTGCGATAACTCCAACCGCCTCACCTTTGTTGATCACATGGCCTCGTCCCAGATCACGACCATAGCACTTGGCGCAAACACCATACCGGGTTTCACAAGTCACTGCCGATCGCACTTCAACTTCGTGAATGTTTGCATTCTCGATTGCTTCGACCCCAGCCTCATCGATCATGCTATCTCGGGAGATAATCACAGAACCGTCTACTGGATCGACGATGTCTCCGGTAGGGAAACGTCCCAGAATCCGATCGGACAGAGGCACAACCACTTCACCGCCCTGAACATGCGCTTCACGCAGCAGTCCGCGGTCAGTTCCACAGTCGTCCTCGGTAATCACGAGATCTTGGCATACATCGACCAACCGTCGAGTCAGATAGCCCGAGTTGGCCGTTTTTAGCGCTGTGTCAGCGAGGCCCTTGCGCGCGCCGTGCGTGGAAATAAAGTACTGCAGTACATTCAGACCTTCGCGAAAATTAGCCGTGATCGGTGTCTCAATGATTGATCCATCCGGTTTGGCCATCAGGCCACGCATACCGGCAAGCTGACGAATCTGGGCGTGTGAACCTCGGGCGCCGGAGTCAGCCATCATATAGATTGAATTGAAACTGTCCTGTTCAACGGATTCACCTTCTTTGTTCTGAACTTTATCTACTCCAAGTTCTTTCATCATGGAATCGGCAACCTGTTCCGAAGTACGGGTCCAGATATCAATGACCTTGTTGTACCGCTCACCGTCTGTCAACAGACCTGCACCGTACTGCTCCTGAATTTCAACAACCTCTTTTTGTGCAGTGTCAAGGATTTTTTCCTTGTTGGCGGGAATCACCATATCGTCCACACCAATAGAAATTCCTGCCAGCGCTGCCATCCGGAACCCGGTATACATCAGCTGGTCGGCAAAAATAACCGTCTCTTTCAGCCCAACCATCCGATATGACGTGTTGATTAGTTCGGAAATGGTTTTCTTTTTCATCGGCCGGTCGATAACCGAGAAATCGAGACCCTTAGGCAATATTTCAAACAGTAATGCACGACCAACGGTGGTATCGACCACGCGCGACTCACCGGTCGGTTCGCCATTATCATATACAGGCATACGAACATTGACCCGGGCATGCAGGTGAGCCTGACCGGTCTCATTCGCCCGTCGTACTTCGTTGATATCGGAAAAGTACATTCCGGTGCCTTTGGCGTCGGCACTCTCCCGGGTCATGTAGTACAGCCCGAGCACGATGTCCTGTGAGGGCACAATAATCGGTTCGCCGTTTGCCGGTGACAGAATATTATTTGTAGACATCATCAACGAGCGCGCTTCAAGCTGCGCTTCAATTGAGAGCGGCACATGTACCGCCATCTGGTCGCCGTCAAAGTCAGCATTGTAGGGTGTGCAAACCAGCGGATGCAGCTGTATCGCCTTACCTTCAATCAGTACGGGCTCAAAAGCCTGAATGCCCAGTCTGTGAAGTGTGGGCGCTCGGTTAAGCATCACCGGGTGTTCTCGAATGACTTCCTCGAGGATATCCCAGACCACTGGCTCCTCGGTTTCGACCATTTTCTTTGCCTGTTTAATCGTGTTGGCAAGGCCGCGCAGCTCAAGTTTGCTGAAGATGAATGGCTTGAATAATTCAAGCGCCATCTTTTTGGGCAGTCCGCACTGATGCAACTTCAGAGTCGGTCCAACAACAATAACCGATCGACCTGAATAGTCGACGCGTTTACCCAGCAGGTTCTGACGAAAACGCCCCTGCTTGCCTTTGATCATGTCTGAAATCGATTTCAGCTGACGCTTGTTGGCACCGGTGATTGCCTTTCCGCGACGACCGTTATCCAGCAATGCATCGACGGCCTCCTGCAGCATACGCTTTTCGTTGCGCACAATCAGATCAGGTGCATTCAGATCCAGCAGCCGCTTCAGACGGTTGTTTCGGTTGATAACCCGACGATAGAGATCGTTCAGGTCCGAGGTCGCAAATCGCCCGCCTTCCAGAGGCACCAGTGGACGCAGATCCGGTGGCAATACCGGAAGTACATCCATAATCATCCACGACGGTTTATTGCCGGAGTTGATAAACGCCTCGAGCACTTTGAGCCGGCTGGTAAACTTTTTGATCTTGGTTTCCGACTTGGTTGCCGCAAGCTCTTCCCGAAGGAGATTGGCTTCAGCTTCAAGATCCAGTTCACTGAGCAGCTGCCGAATGGCTTCCGCCCCCATACCAGCCTCGAAGTTGTCACCAAATGTCTCGATTGCGTCCAGATAGGATTCTTCCGTCAACAGCGATCCGCGCTCAAATTCAGTATCGCCGGGATCGATAATGACATAAGCCTCAAAATACAACACACGCTCCATCTCACGAACCGTCATATCGAGCAAAAGTCCAAGTCTGGACGGCAGCGATTTCAGGAACCAGATGTGCGCACACGGTGCTGCAAGATCAATATGCCCCATGCGTTCGCGTCGAACCTTGGACAAAGTGACCTCCACGCCACATTTTTCGCAAATGACACCACGATGCTTAAGTCGCTTGTACTTGCCGCATAAACACTCATAGTCGCTGACCGGCCCAAACAACTTGGCACAGAAAAGGCCATCGCGCTCAGGGCGGAAGGTACGGTAGTTAATCGTCTCCGGCTTTTTGACTTCACCAAACGACCAGGAGCGGATTTTCTCCGGTGATGCGATACCAACACGAATTGAATCAAAGTCTTCAACCGTATCGTTCTGTTTAAACAGGTTAAAAATGTCTCTCATTTTGTTCTGCCTCTATATATGGTTGAAGTTGATTAGTCGTTGTCCTGCTTAAGCTCAATATTGAGCCCAAGCGCGCGAATTTCCTTCACCAGTACGTTGAAGGATTCAGGCATTCCGGCGTCCATACCGTGGTCTCCCCGGACGATGTTCTCATAAATCTTCGACCGACCCACGACATCATCCGACTTGACTGTCAGCATCTCCTGGAGTGTGTAGGAGGCGCCATACGCTTCGAGCGCCCAGACCTCCATCTCTCCAAATCGTTGACCACCAAACTGAGCCTTACCGCCAAGTGGCTGCTGTGTGATGAGGCTGTATGGCCCTGTTGATCGAGCGTGCATCTTGTCATCGACCAGATGATTCAGCTTCAGGATATACATGTAGCCACAGGTTACCGGTCGATCGAAGGCCTCCCCGGTTCGACCGTCAAACAATGTCGTCTGACCGCTTTCCGGAAGTCCTGCCAGTTTAAGCATGCCTTTGATCTCAGTCTCTTCGGCACCATCGAAAACGGGCGTAGCCATCGGCACACCTGCCTTGAGATTATCAGCCATCTCCATGATTTCAACATCAGAGAAGGATTCCAGATCCTCATTCTTACCGCTGGTGTTGTAGACCTTGCCGAGAAACTTTCGCATCTGATCGGTTTTCTTGTTCTTCCGAACCATATCGTCAATCTGCGCACCCAGGTTTTTGGCCGCCCATCCGAGATGAGTCTCCAGCACCTGCCCGACATTCATTCGAGAAGGTACACCCAGAGGATTCAGACAGATATCCACAGACGTACCGTCTGCCATAAACGGCATATCCTCGACCGGAACGATTTTGGATATAACCCCTTTGTTGCCGTGACGGCCAGCCATCTTGTCTCCGGGTTGCAGACGTCGTTTCACCGCAACGAACACCTTGACGATTTTTAGAACGCCCGGTGCCAGATCGTCGCCCATCTGAATTTTCTCGCGCTTCTCTTCGAAACGTCGATCAAACTCCTTTTTCTGCACTTCGAGCTGATCGCGAATCTGATCAATAGCATCGTTTGCCTCTTCATTTCGCAGACGAATTTCAAACCACTGTTTTCTCGGCAGCTCGGCGAGATAGTCTTTGGTCACTTTATCTCCGGCTTTAAGACCGTTCGGACCACCTTCTGCAACATGGTTGTGCAGCAGTCGTTCGATTCGCTGGTAGGAATCCTCTTCAACGATGCGCAACTGATCGTCCAGGTTCTTCCGCACCTGTGCCAATTCATCATCGTCGTTGGCCGTAGCGCGCGCATCTTTTTGCAGTCCCTCGCGAGTAAACACCTGAACGTCAATTACCGTGCCCTTCATGCCGGACTTCAGCCGAAGCGACGTATCTTTGACATCCGACGCCTTCTCACCAAATATCGCTCTCAGAAGCTTTTCTTCGGGCGTTAACTGGGTTTCGCCTTTTGGGGTTATTTTCCCCACCAGCACATCGCCGGCAGCGACCTCTGCTCCAATGTATACAATGCCGGATTCATCGAGTTTGGAGAGTGCGCTCTCACCGACGTTTGGAATATCACGACTGATCTCCTCGGGCCCGAGTTTGGTATCCCGCGCCACGCACGACAGTTCCTCAATGTGGATTGAGGTATAGACTTCGTCTTTGACCAACCGCTCCGAAATCAGTATCGAGTCCTCGAAGTTGTAGCCGTTCCAGGGCATAAACGCGATCAGCACGTTTCGTCCCAGGGCAAGCTCACCCATATCGGTCGACGGACCGTCTGCCAGCACATCTCCACGAGAAACCGTATCACCAAATCTCACCAGTGGACGCTGGTTTATTGTCGTATTCTGATTGGAACGCTGGTATTTGATGAGATTGTATATATCAACACCCGGTTCACCCGCAATATTCTCATCATCGTTGGCCCGAACCACGATTCGGGAGGCGTCGACAGAATCAACTACACCACCTCGCCTGGCTACCACGGTCACACCGGAATCGATTGCAACGGTGCGCTCCATTCCGGTTCCGACCAATGGCTTTTCACTTCGCAGCACCGGCACAGCCTGACGCTGCATGTTTGATCCCATCAAAGCTCGGTTGGCGTCGTCATGCTCGAGAAACGGCACCAGCGATGCCGCTACGGATACGATCTGTTGTGGTGCAACATCGATGTAATCGACCTGATCGGGAGACGACAGTGAGGTCTGGTTTTTGTGTCGGCAGGACACCAGTTCTTTGGTGAACTTTCCGTTCGAATCAAGATTGGCATTTGCCTGCGCAATCACGTATTTGTGTTCCTCGATTGCAGACAGGTAATCGACCTTGTCGGTCACCTTTCCATCCACAACTTTTCGATAGGGCGTTTCCAGAAAGCCGTATTCGTTGGTTCGCGCAAAACAGGCCAGAGAGTTGATCAGACCAATGTTAGGCCCCTCCGGCGTCTCGATCGGACAGACCCGGCCGTAGTGGGTGGGGTGAACGTCGCGGACCTCGAAGCCGGCGCGCTCTCGGGTTAACCCGCCCGGCCCAAGAGCCGACACGCGTCGCTTATGGGTAACTTCAGACAGCGGGTTGGTCTGGTCCATAAACTGGGACAACTGACTTGATCCGAAAAATTCCCGAACCACTGCCGCAACCGGCTTGGCGTTGATTAAGTCCTGAGGAGTCAGATTTTCGCTCTCCACCAGATTCAAACGCTCTTTCACAGCTCGCTCAACCCTAACCAGCCCGATCCGGAACTGGTTCTCCACCAGTTCGCCTACCGAACGTACACGTCGGTTACCCAGGTTGTCGATATCGTCAATCTCGCCTTTGCCGTTCTTCAAGGCAACGATCTTTTTCATGACATCCACGATGTCCTGTTTACTCAACGTACCTGGGCCCTCGTCGGTCTCGCGACCAAGGCGGCGGTTGAATTTCATTCGCCCGACCGCGGAGAGATCGTAGCGCTCGTGATTAAAGAACAGATTTGAGAACAGCGCCGCTGATGCTTCTTTCGTGGGTGGCTCACCCGGGCGCATCATTCGGTAAATCTCGATCTGTGCTTCTTCCTCCGAACGCGTTGGGTCAATTCTCAGGGTGTCAGAAATGAACGGACCGCAGTCAATATCGTTGGTGTAAATAGTTTCGATTTCGGCGACTTCGTTTTCGATTAACGCATCGAACACTTCCTGAGTGATTTCCTGATTTGCTTCCGCAATCAACTCACCAGTCTCGGTATCGATAATATCTTTTGCAAGAGTCCTGCCGACAATAAACTCGTTGGGAACCTCAATGCTGCTGACGCCGGCTTTTTCAAGCTGCTTAATGTGCCGGGCTGTGATTCGCTTCTCAGCCTCAACAAGCACCGCACCCTTCTTGTCTTTTAAATCAAACTCAAGCTGCTGGCCTCTGAGGCGCTCAGGTACCAGAGCGACGGTGCTACCCTCTGCGCCCACCGTGACTTGATCGTTCTCGAAAAACATTGACAGGATTTCATCCGTACTAAACCCAAGTGCGCGCAGAACAATGGTGGCGGGCAGCTTGCGTCGCCGATCAATTCGAATGTAGAGCAAATCCTTCGGATCAAACTCCATATCCAGCCAGCTGCCGCGGTATGGAATAACTCGCGCAGAGAAAAGCAGTTTCCGGGAAGCGTGAGTTTTGCCGCCATCGTGGTCAAAAATAACGCCTGGTGAACGGTGCAACTGAGACACGATCACCCTCTCGGTACCATTGATAACGAAGGTGCCGTTTTCGGTCATCAGGGGCATATCGCCCAGAAACACTTCCTGTTCAATGACGTCTTTGGGCTTTTTGCCGCTCCCGCTTTTATTGAATATGACTAACCGCATAACAACACGCAGTGGGCATGAGAAAACCAGCCCGCGCTGCATGCATTCGTTCACATCAAAGCGAGGCTTCTCCAGCCGATAGCTGACGAAATCCAGAATGACACTGCCGTTGTAGCTTTCAATCGGGAATACCGATTTGAACGCCGCCTGAATTCCCTGATCGATTCGCTGCTCTGGTGGCACATCTTCCTGCAGGTATTTGACGTACGATTCTTTTTGAGTCGTTAGCAAATACGGAACTTCGAAATCATCAGTACGTTTGCTGAAGTTTTTGCGAATACGCTTTTTCTCAGTGAACGAATAGCCCATGTGTTGCCCTCTAAGTCTGATCGCGCCAAGGGTATCTATGAACAGCCCGATCATTACTGTTCAGAGATAAATCTGTTTTTGTGCAGGCTCTGGTAAAAGCCTGAAAAAAAACCGACTTTTCAGTTTCTTTTGGGTCAGTAATTTTGCTGCCCCAGATACGCAAAACGCAGAGGCCGGTTTACACCGACCACTGCGATCTGCATGCAGAATTCAACTACTTCAGCTCAACCGCAGCACCGGCCTCTTCAAGCTGCTTTTTCATTTCTTCTGCTTCGTCTTTAGTGACGCCTTCTTTTACCGGAGCTGGTGCGCTTTCAACCAGATCTTTTGCCTCTTTCAGGCCCAGACCGGTGATGCCACGAACCGCTTTGATGACACCCACTTTCTTGTCACCAAAACCCGCCAGTACAACGTCAAATTCAGTTTTCTCTTCGCCGCCGCCAGCGCCTGCGTCGCCGCCCGCTGCTGCAGGACCCGCAGCAACCGCAACCGCAGCAGAAGCTGAAACGCCAAATTTCTCTTCCATATCTTTGATCAACTCAGACAGGTCAAGAACAGACATCTCGGCAATCGCGTCGAGTATTTCTTCTTTACTTAAAGCCATGGTAATTACTCCTAATAGCTAGAACACAAATTGTTAAATGGACATTCAGTCAGACAGCTACGCCGCTTCCTTTGATTCCGCAACTGCTGCCAGTGTGCGGACGAATTTTCCGGGTACTTCGTTCATGGTTGAAACCAGCTTCTGAACAGGCGCATTAATCGTACCCATCAGTTTGGCAATCAACTCGTCGCGACCCGGCAGCTTGGACAGACTCTCAATCATCTTCTGATCCATCACCTCGCCATTCATGGCGCCGGCTGTGATCTTCAGAAGATCGTTGTCTTTTGCAAACTTGGACATCACCTTGGCAACCGCGACAGGGTCTTCAGATGCCGAGAAGATGACCGGGCCGACAAAGTGCTCGGTCAAGCACTCGAAATCGGAACCCTTGATAACGCGTTTCGCAAGATTGTTCTTCACAACCCTGACCCACACGCCTTCGTTTCGCGCGTCCTTACGCAGTTCGGTTAGCTGGGCAACTGTCAATCCACGATACTCAGCCACGACACCAGCCTGAGCCGAAGCAATCGCCTCGGTCACTTCGCTGATGACGGCCTTTTTCTGATCGAGACTTAAGCTCATATTAAGCACGCTCCCATTGAAAAATGGTGTCCTGCATCAGGGGAATTCCTGACTTCGGGCCACCGTCTACGCTGGCTGCGATACCAATAAACCATTCATTGGTCACGCAATTAAAAGCCTGTCGGCTCACCAGCGGTCTTTGACGATTCATCTGCCTGCACACAGTCAAATATCAAACGTGACTAAACAGACGAACCCCAAACTCTGATTAACTTATCGAATCGCCGAAACAGACTGACGATCCACCTTTACGCCTGGTCCCATGGTGCTGGAAACAGCGATTCGACGAATGTACTGCCCTTTTGATGAGGCAGGCTTCGCTTTGATCAGCGCCGAAACCAGCGCGTTTAAGTTCTCTTCCAGATCATCCGGAGAGAACGAGATTTTTCCAATCGGGCAGTGAATGACGCCGGCTTTATCGATCCGATACTGAACCTGCCCGCCTTTTGCGTCGGATACTGCTTTGGTGACGTCTGTGGTTACTGTGCCCACTTTGGGGTTCGGCATAATTCCACGAGGACCCAGAATCTGTCCGAGCTGGCCCACAACACGCATAGTGTCGGGAGTCGCAATACAGACGTCAAAATCTATCTCACCCTTTTTTACGGTATCAGCTAGGTCATCCAGCCCGACAATATCCGCGCCTGCTGCTTTTGCGGCCTCGGCATTGTCGCCGTCTGCGAACACGGCAACTCGAACAGTCTTGCCAGTACCTTTTGGCAAAACGGTTGCGCCGCGAACATTCTGGTCAGATTTTCGGGCGTTGACGCCCAGATTAACGGCCACGTCGACTGTCTCATCAAATTTCACTGAGGCCTTGTCTTTCAGAATGCCCAGAGCATCTGCCAGCGGATACAGTTTTTCACGATCCACGTTTTCATACATCGCCTTTACGCGTTTGCTGTTGCTCGCCATGATCTATACCCCCTCTGTCTCGAGGCCCATGCTGCGTGCGGTGCCTGCAATAATTTTCACGGCCTGATCCATATCGTAAGAGCTCAAATCAGGCTCCTTCGTCTTGGCGATTTCTTCAAGCTGCTCACGGGTCACTTTTCCGACCTTGTCGCGATTCGGAACTCCGCTGCCTTTAGCCACACCCGCGGCCTTTTTCAAAAGAACAGACGCAGGAGGGGTTTTCTTAATGTACGTAAAACTCTTGTCCGAGTAGACCGTGATAACCACAGGCACGGGCAGGCCTTTCTCCATCTCGGCGGTTTCTGCATTAAACGCTTTGCAGAATTCCATGATGTTGACACCGTGCTGACCCAGTGCCGGTCCGACAGGCGGACTCGGCTTGGCATCACCTGCCGGAACCTGCAGCTTGATATAAGCGTCGATTTTCTTAGCCATTTAATTGACTCCTGATATGGGTTCAAACGCCTTTGTTTCAGGCTCCCCGTTAAACAAAGCCGATGAAGACTGAATTCAGCCTTTTTCGACCTGAGTAAAATCAAGTTCAACCGGTGTCGAGCGACCAAATATGGTCACCGATACCCGCAACTTGGATTTTTCAAAATTGGCGTCTTCCACCGTGCCGTTAAAATCGGCAAAGGGTCCATCAATGATGCGCACCAGCTCTCCGGGAGCAAAGGTGAACTTCATTTTCGGCTGGTCTGCACTCTCAGTAACCTGCTGAATGATTTCGTTCGCCTCTTTGTCGCTGATCGGCATCGGTCGGTTTTCGGTACCGCCAATAAAACCAGCGACTCTCGGCACGCCCTTGACTAAATGCCAGGTCTGATCAGTCATTTTCATATGCACCAGCACGTAACCGGGAAAGAACTTGCGCTCACTGGTGCGCTTTTGACCGCCTTTCATTTCGACGACTTCTTCCGTTGGCACCAGAATTTCACCAAATTGATCCTGCATATCTGCACGGTCAATGTGTTCCTGCAACGACTGCTTGACGTGCTTTTCAAAACCGGAAAAAGCCTGCACCACATACCAGCGCATTTTTACCTCGTCCACGGCAGGGTTTGATGAGTTTTCATTCATAGTCAGCTGGCCACGTTGAGGATGAAGTCATAGATCACCTGGAACGACACCCAGTCCAGAAACCAAAGGTAAATTCCAATAATGATGACCAGAATAATCACAAAAAGAGTGACCTGCATCGCTTCGCGACGTGTGGGCCAAACCACTTTTTGGCGTTCGATATTCGCGCCCTTGGCAAAAGCCCACGTGGCCTGACCGGGTTCAGTGGTCAGCGCAAGGAGACCAGCCGCGATAACACCGGCTACAACCATCAGCACACGCAGAACCTGCTGGAAGTCGCTAAAGAAGTAATAAGCCGCAATTGACCCCAGCAGGATCAAGATCGCAACTATAAGCTTCACTCTGTCCATCTTATTCTTTCAGCAGTGTCTATTTAAAGTCTAAAAAGTCTTGTAGCCGGAGCTCAGCAAGTATCGTTGGCAACGTTTGATCCGATGGCAGGCCAGGAGGGAATCGAACCCCCAACCTGCGGTTTTGGAGACCGCCGCTCTGCCAATTGAGCTACTGGCCTTCGGATCGTTGATTCGACGGATAACACCGGCTCATACGTTGCTTCAAGCTCTTATGGCCTCGAAGTGTCGTCAGACGATATTTGCAATAAGCCTCGCTTACTCGATGATTTTGGATACCACACCGGCACCCACCGTACGACCGCCTTCTCGAATCGCAAATCGCAAACCATCCTCCATCGCGATCGGTGCTATCAGTGTCGCCGTCATCTTCACGTTATCTCCAGGCATCACC
>JBCCGE010000091.1:0-13173 GCA_039029455.1 Pseudomonadota bacterium
GAGGTTTTGGTTGAAAGCGCTGCAATCAGTGCGCCCCGAACAGGACGGCACCCCCCGTTTAAAGCCAGCTCACCTAGAAACACCATTTTATCTATGAGGTGACTCTCCAGAGTCCCGCTCGCCACCAGCACCCCGACAGCAATGGCAAGATCAAAACCGGCACCGACTTTCGGTAAATCCGCCGGCGCCAGATTGACCGTAATGCGTTTCCGCGGAAATTCAAAACCGGAATTGATGATGGCACTGCGAACACGGTCCCTGCTTTCGCGAACAGCAGCCTCGGGAAGGCCCACGATAGAAAAGCTGGGCAAACCAGCAACCAGATGCACTTCGACGGTAACTGCTCGTGCGTTGATATCAATAATGGCACGCGTTGATACAGTAGCGATAGACATTCCCTGTCCTCCATTTCACTATTAGGGCACTCTCTGTGCCGGTTCGGTCAGCATTTTAAAACCATTCCATTGATCGTCAGGTTTTAAATACCCTTTTAAACATCCAATGCTGGGTGTGGTCTTCGAAATGCAACAAATACGCCGAAAGTGCACATCGAATGCACATCTGATCACATACCGCACCCCGATGTCCAGCTGAGGATCTGTCAGAGTTGCTAATCTTCTACCTGATCAATCCCCTTTGCGCGGTGTAGTCTCAGCATTGAGAACTTTCTCAAGCTCGTGGACCTGCGATTCGAGCTTCTCGAGACGTTCCCTCGCCCGCTGCAGAATCTTGGACTGCACCTCGATTTGCTCACGGGTGACAAGGTTCATTTTTTCGAACTGCTGGCTTACGGTAGATTTTAAATTCGCCTCTACGTCATCCACCAGTTCGGGTGGGATCACTGTTTTCAGAGCATCTACGATGGGTTTGACCATAATCAGATTTCAATGCCGACATATTCAACGTATGCGGAGTTTCGCAGGGACTGACTCCAGTCATCAAAAATCTCGCTCGCCTTTCTCTGAAAAATCTGCTGGCGTGCCTGACGTCTCGCGCGAGTTTCGACCAGATCCACATTGCGGCGCTCCAGAACTTCTATCAAGTGGAATCCAAACCGTGTTTTAACCGGATCACTCAATTCACCTATAGGCAACGTAATCATCGCCTGTTCAAACCCAGGGTCAGACTCGCCGGGGCCAAGCCAACCAAGCTCACCACCTTCTGCCTTGCTGGACGAATCGTCAGAGAAGCGTCTCGCCAGAGATTCAAACGATTCTCCCTGTGCGAGCTGCTCGCGCATCTTGAGAATGTCATTCTGGGCCTCTTCGTTTGAAGTGTCGGCTCCGGGTTGCACCAGAATATGACGAACTCGGTATTGTTGTATGATTTCGCCTCCACCTTCTTTTTGATGTAACTTCAAAAGGTGAAATCCGTTTTCACTGGGAATCACCTGACTAACGCCTCCGGTATTGGTTTTTCGCAGCGCGGAGAGGAACAATTCCGGCAGTTGATTGACCTTGCGCCACCCCAGATAACCACCGTCTGAGACATCACCATCAGAGAATCTGTTAACGGCAGCTTCGAAATCGTCTCCCGCCAGCAGGCTCTTTCGAAGCGACTCAGTTTCAGTCCGTAGAGACTTCACCTGTTCTTCGTCCAAGCCACTCGTTGATCGAAACAGATGAGAAATCTCAAAGGCTTCATTCGTCGACAGAAGCTCTTTATGGTTTTGCAGATAGTTCTCGATTTCGGTGTCGCTGATATTGACACGACTGTTTACTGAAGCGTCAATGAGACGCTGTATCAACCTTTGTTCGCGGAGACTGTTGCGAAAATCTGAAGGAGTAATTCCATCGCGATCCAGCTGCACCAGCAACTCATCCGCGGTAAGCTGATTTTGTGATGCAACAAACGCAACGGCTTGATCCACCTCGGCATCCGTGACGCTGATGCCGATTTGAGTCGCTTGTTGAGCCTGAATCCGCTCCAGAATCATTGTTTCAAGAAGCTGTGCACTGACTTCACCTCGAAATCCGGATAGCCCGCCTGTTCCCTGAAGTGCTTCACGCTGATGTCTGGCGCCGTATTCAAGCAAGGTTATGGGTTCATCGTTGACAATTACGAGCACCTGATCAATCGCCAGACCCTGGGCGAATGTGTTCGTTGAAAACCAAAATAACGTGAGAAACGCAATCGTCAGTCTCAGAATTTTATGTGGGTAAATCATCGACTGTGACCGGTTCGTTTTTAACTCAAACAATAGTATCCTGGAGACAGGACGGCAAAAATCTGACTGCATCTGTAGCTATAGTCGACTGCGAATTCGTCCCAGATCGTCGAACTCCAGAGTGACTAAAACTCTGTTTCGGTACTCACCGGTGCCATCAAGGTATCTTTCCGATTCAAGTCGTGTCGCCCAGCAGCAGCCGTCATAACTGATACCAATCCGAGAAGAGCGCAGTTCGCTGTCCTCAAGAGAATACGCTGCCCGGCCAGCAAATTGCCAGTGTGCTGCCAGCGGGGTCTCAAAATCGATGTTGATCTGTTCCGCTGTTTCGCCCGTTCGAGTATAAGAAATCGATGCATTGCGACGGCTTGAATGATCATAGTCGGCAGAGAAACGGTAAGAACTCATTTCGCTCTCTTCCTGATCAAACCGCGCGAATGCAGAAAGCCTCCAGTCCACATTAATGTTGGCCGTGATCTCACCGATAATGTCCGATGTACTCTCAGTTTCCGGATCTGAATCAGCAGTTAGTCCTACTTCGCGGTCGTCAAAGAAGAAGACCTGACCGATACTCATGGACAGTCGTTGCCTGCCGGTGTCTTCTTCTGTGATTCGGCTGGTGACTCCGAATGAAACCTGGTGAGTGTCGCCAACGCGATCGCCACCGAAAAAGCGATTTTCCCTGAAAAAGTGTCCGTAGCTGCTGTTGCTGCCACCACCGGTGTCGAAGTTGGGGAAATCTTCCTGTTCGAGCTTGTCAGGGATATTGAGATAGAACAGTCTCGGCTCAAGAGACTGGCTGTAAAGTTTGGCGCCCCGTTTGAATTCGCGATCAAAATAAAGTCCGCTGTCGACGCTGAAAATAGGCACAGATACGGATGGAGATTCATCGCCGGTCGGATTATCGTCAAGTGAATAGCTGATGCTCTGGACTGAAAGTTTGGGTTCAACGTAGCCGAATATTTTTCGATACGGCACACTAAGATAGGGTTTTAGCCTGAGCCGTGTGCCGGTCACGCGAGCATTGTCCTCGTGGGCGAAATTCGTGAATTCTGAATCCAGTCCGGTCTCAAAGAGTCCGAATTCATACGGCTTCACATCGAGCGCCAGTCTGGGTAGGATTTCATAGGGCTGACTACTCTCGGTAATCTGGTCATTGACGATATCAAAGGTCTGCGTGCTTGCCTCGAAACGCAGATTCGGGCTGTTATAGCGCAGTTCGGCGCGTTGCTGAACAAAACTGGAAGCTACTACATCCACGTCATTGCTGAAATCTCTCAAATAGTCCGAATCCGATACTGTCTGTAAATCCACATCGGCATTCCAGCGAGTACCGAATCGGTGTTGATGATCCAACCCAACCGCATATCGATCTTCTTCCTCAAACTGATCATCGGATGGAAGGAATTCGCCGCGTAATTCTGTACGACTGTTTTCGCCGAGATGCCTGTACTCGGTATAGAGCTGAATGCCGCGATCAGTTAACAGCTTGGGAGTGATGGTAGCATCGTGTTGCGGGGCGATATTGATGTAGTATGGCACCTGAAGTATGAATCCGGAATCGTCATCGTAACCCACCGAGGGAAACAGGAAACCGGTTTTGCGTTCGTTGTTTATTGGGAACGTAGCCGTCGGAAAATAAAATATCGGGACGCCTTTGAATCGAAGGGTCATATTTTTTGCAGTGCCGATTCCGGTGTCATGATCAAGTTCAATTTCGGACGCCTGCAGCAATACGTCGTTGTTACCCTCGGCACAGGTTGTGAAGGTCGTGTTGGTCAGGCGTTCAAAACCCTCCCCCTCGAAATCCATTCTGTCCGCATTCGCTCGAGCTCGAACATAGATATTTTCATCCCGGGCACCCTTGTGCGGCGAACCTGTAACGTATACCGTTCTGAACGGCGCGAGCAGCGAATAATTCTCGTCGAAATTTCCGTGCTTACGATCCGACTTTGGCGGAGCCGGATCTGCCACTCGAATATTTACATTGTTAGCTGAACCAATAAACGTATCGACCTCAAGTTCCAGGTCTTCGGCTTTAATTTCAGTCCCATTCGTTGTGTAGAGGACTACATTGCCTGCCGCATTGGCGATATAGCTGTCCTGATCGTAGGAAATCTGGTCCGCCAGCAGTCCCCGTTTTCCTTGTAGAACCTGAGCATTTCCCTCGAGCACAATGGAATCGTCACTGCCAGCGCCGATTTCGTCGGCCTCGACCCTGATAGCCAGCTGACTCGGATCACCATCCGGGCCATTCTTAATTTCTGAAGGCACGAGAATCAGACCGGGCTTACAAATTTCCGGACCGGCGAAGCCAATGGATTGATCTATATTGGAAAACTGCGCATACGCGGGACTATTGATCAGTACAGACGAGAAAAGCAGAGAGGAAACAACAATGGTTTTGCGATTTGACAATCGTTTCTCGCGTAAAGCGCGGATATGGGTCATGTTGGGCGGCCAAGTGAGCGAACTTGGCAGCAGATTATAGGGGCTTAGCGACCTATAATCTATGAAAATGCCTCAACTTAGATCGACTGTGAAAAGTATCGAATCCGATCACGATGTCATGGTCTTGGCCGCGGGTCTGGGCAAACGTCTGCGGCCACTGACTGACCACACACCAAAACCACTTATACAGGTCGGAAACAGACCACTCATTGATTATCACCTCGAAAAACTATCTTCGATGGGTTTTCATCGAGTGATCATCAATCTGCATCATCTAGGAGAACAGATTCGTGAACATGTGACTTCCCGATGGGGAACGCAGTTTGATGTTGTTTATTCTGACGAAAGTGCTGAGCTTTTGGAAACTGCCGGTGGAATTCGCAATGCACTGCCGTATTTGCGCCACGATAAGCTGATTGTCATCAATAGTGATGTTGTTACGGACTTTGATTTCCGAACGCTTGCACTTCCCGATGATGTCAGCATGAATCTGGTTTTGGTGAAAAATCCTGACCATCATCCGGGCGGGGATTTTTGCCTGGCACCGCGATCTGGAACTGATACTAACGACGGTCCGATGTTGCTGGAAATGCCGCATGCCCGCAAAGAAACACTCACTTTTAGTGGTATAGGTGTCTACAGTGTCGCGGTCTTTAAGTCGCTGCAAATCGGTCGGAACAAGCTTGCACCGGTGATTCACTCAGCAATTGCCTGTAAATCAGCGCGCGGGCTTGTCCATCCAGGATTGTGGATGGACGTTGGTACCGAAGATCGACTGGAAGCAGCCAGAAAATACTTTCGATAGTTGTTGGTTTTTTAAAGATGTTGCGGGGTTGATTCTGACTCGGCGATGATGCGATTCAACTGGCGCAGTAAAACGGTCAGGCAATCCACTTTTGACACGGTACCCGTCATATCCACCAATCTGGACACCGCCTGATCCGGATATCCGCAGGGGTCGATCCATGAAAATGGAGCCAGGTCCACGGAATGATTAAAGCTTAGACCGTGGTAACAACATCCGCGTCTGATCCGCAGCCCCAGCGCGGCAATTTTTTTGTCGTTGACATAGACACCCGGAGCCCCCGCTTTCACATGAGATCGAATTCCCCACTCTGACAGGGCATCGATCACCACTTGCTGGAGCATTGCGACCAATCGCTTGGGGCCGAGACCCAGCCGCTTAATATCCAGCAGAGGATAGATGATGAGCTGGCCTGGTCCGTGGTAGGTAATCTGACCGCCACGGTCTGTTTTTACAACAGGAATATGACGTGCCTGTTTGTCCGGCACATCAGCGCAACTGGTACCCTGCGTAAAGACCGGTTTATGTTCGGTTATCCAGACCTGATCAACAGAGTCAGACGCCCGGTTATCAACGAAGGATCGCATGTCATGCCAGACTGATTCGTAGTCGGTCAGCCCGAGGTGTTTCTCTGTCAACACGATGTGACCGTGACTCGCTGCACCGTTTGTTGCTCACAATACCATGACAATCCGCTCATGCTCTCTCAGTGACTTATAGATCGAATCCAGCTGACTTTGCGACCGAATCTGCAGTCGGCAACGCCACGCAACGTAACGCTGGCTTTTGCTGGCATTGGATTCAAATCCCAGTACCTGATCATCCCGCAGATGACCAATCAGAATTGAACGGATCAACACACTATCCGGCTCTATTAATTCGACATCGGACTGTGCCATAAAGACTTTCAGGGTGATCGTGCACGGAAAACTCAGTTTTCCATCGTGATCAAGTTTTAAGGGCTGAGGGGACTTCCGCACGTTCAAAAAAGGCGTTTTACAGAATCAACAAGCTTCGACCACCATGGGCCCTCCGGATAGTCCTTGTTGATATACAGAGACTGCTTGTGGAACGGTTCACCATCAAATTTAAACTCAATTTCTCCAACTCGCATGCCGTTCTCCAACGGTGCTTCAAGCTCTTCCGGAGCCTCGAGAGCGGCAGACAGTAAATCCTGTTTCCCCTTGGGAAACACGATGCCAATGGCTTCCTTAACACCGACATTTGCAGTGCCTTGCTGCCCCATCCACAGTGGCACCTCCTTTACCGCCTCACCGTCGGGGTAAAGCAACAAACCATCGTAAGCTGCGAAACCGTACTGCAACAACGACTGCACAAAATCCGCGCGTTTCTTTTTGGACTCGGTGCCGGTAACCGCGGCAAGCAAACGCACGTCGTCCCGCTTCGCAGTCCCGATCAGCCCGTAGCCCGCCGACTTGGTGTAACCGGTTTTGATACCGTCGACGCTTGGATCACGCAAAAGCAGGACGTTACGGTTTTTTTGGGTAATGTCGTTGTAGGTATACTCTCGTTGTGAATAGTATTTGTAGTAGTCAGGGAAGCGACTGATTAATGCGATCGAGAGTTTCACCAGATCCCTCAGCGTGCTGTAATGATTTTCACCGGGAAGCCCATTACTGTTGGTGAAATGGGTGCCTGTCATGCCAAGCTCAGCCGCCATATGATTCATACTGACTGCGAATCCCTGCTCGGTACCCCCCAGGTGCTCCGCCAGGGCAACAGATGCATCGTTTCCGGACTGTATGATCAGTCCGCGTAACAGATCCTCAACCAGTACATGGGTATCGACCTGAATAAACATTCGCGAACCGCCCGTTTTCCAGGCCTTTTTACTAACGTATACCTCATCGCCCAAACCCAGCTCGCCTTTTTCAAGAGCGTTAAACACTAGAAAACTGGTCATAAGCTTGGTCAGGCTTGCCGGTTCAATCCGTTGATCGGCATTCTGTTCGCCCAGAACCCAACCTGAGTGATGATCGACGAGAATCCACGCTCTGGCATCGACGTCCGGTACCGGCACAACGGAGCGCACGGTTTCAGGGATGCCGACCAGATCTTTGCTTTTAATTTCATCCGAAACAGCGCTCGTTGCGGTCACTAATGCTGCTGTGAAGAGTGCAGCGACAGACCGGGCTGCCGTTCGGGTTTTTGTAAGGAGGTGTAAACCAGACATGATTTGATTTTAACGATGCCGTATGGGCAAAATCCCGTTAAATTATGGCAACGTGACGACTTTTCTTGCCACCGGATGACCCACCATACGTTCAAGACGGCTCTGTTGCTGATTTCGCTCATCCGCACTGGCATAAGGTCCTACCTGCACGCGGAATGGTGGCCCGAGTGCTTGCAGATCATCATCCTGTTCCGGATGCAGTCTGAAACCGGACAGTTTCAGCAGTTGCCGAAGGTTTTGCGCATTATGCCAGCTGTTGTAGGCCCCAATCTGCAGCACGTGGCGTGGACCGACCCGTGAGCTGTCAGGTGCCTTGGTTGGCCTCGCCGTATTGGCCTGCTGAACACGGTTCACCGAAATAACCCGGAGGCGGATTCGAGCGGTACCCCTATCCGCAAACCTCAGGCGGTGTGCCGCAGCATACGATAGGTCCAGAACTCGATTGTGCAGGAACGGACCGCGATCATTGACTTTGACAGTCACCTTTCGGCCGTTTTCAAGATTCGTGACTTCGACAAAGCTGGGCAACGGCAGTGTCGGGTGAGCCGCTGTCATAGCAAACATTTCGTAGGGTTCGCCGCTGGACGTTCGTCGCCCCTGAAACTTTTCCCCGTACCATGACGCAATACCGGTTTGCTCGAAACCTTCAGCAGTTTGCATCGGCACGTACGATCTGCCAAACACCGTATAAGGTTTATTTCCGGTTTTGCTGAGTGGCAGATAGACCGGCACCGCATCCGGAATCTGGTCAATATTTTTCGGAACAGATGCTGGCGGTCGATCCCCACCAAAGAATCCTCCTGAGGACGCTGCAGGAGCGTGCTCAACGCTGCCCTGTCGATTACTGCAGCCTGAGATCACAAAAACCACAGAGCACAGAATCAGCGCCGTCAGACGAACCTGTTTACCCACGATCCGACTCTAAATAAGTTCTGTACGCTAACTGCGAGGTCCGAACGTCACTGGGATTGACGTCGTCGATCAATCTGATGCGACAGCTCAGTAATTGCCATGGCATAGTTTACGCTTGGGTTGTAACGGGTGATGGCGTAAAAATTTCGAAACCCGACAAAATACCTTTTTCCATTTTCCTGAGTCAGTCCCAACAATGCCGCTTTCTTGCTTGCTCCCGAGGAGTCGAATCTAACTCCGGCCTGACTGAGAGCGTCCATTGTCAGCTTTGGTTTCGCTCGACGAGTCACCATTTCTTTACCGGACTCAGAGAGCGGTTCAGCCACGGCGGAAAAAATTTTCTGCTGTCTGTTCCAGCCATGAACGGCCAGATAGTTACCCACACTGCCTATCGCATCCTCAACTTCGTTGACCAGATCCCGTTTTCCATTAGCGTTGAAATCGACGGCATAAGCTTCATAGCTTGTCGGCATAAACTGGGGGATACCGATCGCCCCGGCGAATGAACCCAGCACTGCGGTTGGATCAATGCCTTCCTTACGTGTTGTATTCAAGAACGTTCTCAACTCTTTACCAAAAAATTTACTGCGTCTTGGAAAATCAGCGGTCAACGTTACCAGAGCATCCAGAACCCGTTCACCGCCTAGACGCCGGCCGTAGTGAGTCTCGACCCCGATCAAGGCCACCAGAATTCGCTGCGGAACCCCGTATTCCCGCTCAACCGCCTGCAGCGTTGATTTATTCTCCTGCCAGAATTCAACCCCTAGACGAATCCGATCATCGTTTATGAACAGCTTGCGGTACTTGTACCAGGGCAACGACTCGTACTGTCGATTCATCAAATCGATAATTTTCTGATCAACATTCGCCTGTTCCAGCACACTGACCAATTCGTCGCGGGGATAGCCGTCCTCTGCCACCATGACATCAACGAGCCTGACCAGCGCAGGGTACTTGCCCACTGACACCGAAGCCAGCAATGGTTCAGAAACACACAATGACAGCAGCATGATACCTGTCAGGATGGGACGAAAAGGATAGCGATTAATCATCTTGATAACGTTTTCTTGTGTCGGTGTATGCTCATGAGCATACCGAAGCCAATTAACAGCGTCACCATGGACGTGCCGCCGTAGCTTATCAGGGGTAGTGGTACGCCTACTACCGGCAGTATTCCACTGACCATGCCTACATTAACAAACACATAAAAGAAAAATGTAACGGCCAGGCTGCCGCCAAGCAATCTTGAATAGGTGTCTTGTGCATAGAACGCGATCAGTAGTCCGCGTACAACAATAAAAACATAAAGCAGCAGCAGCAGAAGCACACCCAACAAACCAAACTCCTCTGCGTAAACCGCAAACACAAAGTCGGTACTTCGTTCAGGAATAAATTCCAGCTGCGCCTGGGTACCGGACAGCCAACCTTTGCCGCCCACACCGCCCGAGCCAATTGCGATCATCGACTGAATCGTGTGATAGCCGGCCCCTAATGGATCCGCCCAGGGATCGAAAAGAGTCAGAATTCGACGTTTTTGATATTCGTGCAGAACGAAAACCCAGAGTGCAGGTGCGGCTGCGCCAAGCAACAGTCCTACTCCGACAATTAATTTCCAGCTAATACCGGCGAGAAATATAACGATGATTCCTGTTGACGCAATCAGAATAGCGGTTCCGAGATCCGGTTGCATGACAACCAGAACCGTCGGCAGTAAAACCACAATAATCGCCAGAATAAGATATCCCGCGCGCGGCGGAAGAGTGGTTCGGGTCAGAATCCAGGCCACCATCATCGGTACCGCCAGCTTCATTATCTCCGCAGGCTGAAACCGAAAAAATCCGAGATTAATCCAGCGCTGCGCACCCTTTCCTACAATGCCAAAGCCGAGAACCAAAAACAATAAAGCCAGACCGAGGGCGAAAATATAGGGCGACCACCGGGACAAAGTCATCGGCGATATCTGGGCAAACACGATCATCAGGATAAATCCAAATCCGATCCGGATCGATTGTTTGATCACCAGTGAAAGATTCTCACTTCCAGCACTGAACAGAACGACCAGACTGAGGGCAGCGAGAATAGTAATGACACTCAGCAGCGGCAGGTCTATCGAGAAACCTCGATCGACCCGTCTGCCGAGAATTGATTGGGCCATCATTGAGTCAGCGCGAATTGTTCCGGCTTTAGCGGCGCTTCAAACATTTTTAGCCGGTCAATCAGATAATAGTCGAGAAGCTCCCGGGCAATTGGTGCTGCCGTCCGACTGCCACTGCCGCCATGCTCGATGATTACTGCGATGGCAATTTTGGGATCTTCAAGGGGAGCAAAGCCGATAAAAAGTGAGTGGTCCTTGAACTTCTTTTCAATTTTCGTTTCGTCATAGGACTCATTTTGGGGAATACTTTTCACCTGAGCCGTTCCGGTCTTTCCCGCCATCTCATAGGTAATATCCTGACCGATTCGTCGTGCGGTTCCCTTCTTGCCATGGACAACATCACGCATTGCGTCGAGTACGTAGTCATAGGCGTTGCCTTTGTTAACTTCAACGGTGTTCTCGATTCTGGGATCGACGTGTTGCTGATTCTGACTTCGAGGATTTTCCGTTGCGGACAGAAATCGTGGCTTGATTCTTCGCCCTCTGTTGGCAAGTGTTGCCGTAGCAGCGGCCAGTTGCAGTGGAGTCACCAGCATATAACCCTGTCCAATACCCGTAATGACCGTTTCACCTGGATACCAGGGTTGGTCCTTGACCCGGCGTTTCCACGTTTTTGACGGCATCAGTCCCGTGGGTTCACCCAGCATGTCCACACCGGTTTGTTCACCAAAGCCAAACTCAGTCATACCTTCATGCAGGCGGTCAATGCCGAGATTTTTTGCCAGTCGGTAGAAGTAGACGTCACATGACTGAACGATCGCGTCACGGCCGTCAACGTGGCCGTGACCGGTTTTCTTCCAGTCACGGTATCGGTGCTTGCGGTTAGGTAAACTGTACCAGCCCGGACAAAAGGTCTTAGCGCCTGGGTCCATATTGTTTTTCATCCCAACCAGCGACATAAAACCCTTGATCGTGGATCCCGGTGCATAACGCCCAAAGAGCGCCCGATTCAGAAGCGGTCGACGTTCGGATGCCCGCAACTCGTTGTACGACTTTTTGCTGATGCCGTTTACGAACGGGTTTGGGTCATAGGTCGGATAACTGGCAAATGCCAGGATTTCGCCGGTCTGCGGCTCAATGGCTACCACTGCACCCTCATACTGTTCTAAAGCCTTAACCGCCTTTTCCTGCAGTTTGATGTCGAGACTAAGGTGTACAGTCTGACCAGAGTCAGGCGCAATATGCTCCAGACTGCGGACTACGCGCCCGTGGGCATTTGTTTCCACACGTTCAAAACCGGATTTGCCCAGTAGTATGGATTCGTAAAACGCTTCGATCCCGCTTTTGCCAATGTACTGCAGACCGCGATAGGTTTCCTGATCAACTCTTTCAAGATCATCGCTGGAAATTCGACCCACATATCCCACAACGTGAGCTGTTAACGGTCCGTGCGGATAATCCCGCTGCAGTCGTGCTTTTAACTCAGCGCCTGGATAACGATGAAGGTTAACGGCCAGGCGGGCGGCCTCGTCCTCTCTCAGATTTGCCCGCAACGTCTGACGTTCAAAGGACGGTCTTCTTTTCAGCAGCTGTCCAAATCGTTCCAGATCCTCGTTGCTGAGTTCAACCAATTGACCGAGTTCATCCAGCATGCCATCCATGTCCTCAACCAGATCCGGGAGGATCTCAAGGTTGAATACCCGGAAGTTTTGCGCCAGAACTTCGCCATTGCGATCGTATATAAATCCCCGTACCGGTGGCAGTGGCATCAGGTCGACACGATTGTTCTGCGCCAGCTCGTAAAAACGATTGTGCTGCACAACCTGCAGATAGACCATTCGGCCACACAGGATAATCGTCAAAACAGTGACGAAAACCAGCATGAAAATTAGTCGGCCGTGAACGATGCGGCTTTCGACAAGATAGTCGCGAACCGGAATCATGTCGTTCTTAATCTCATTCCTGCCATCTTATCCCCGATCTGTAATGTGATTGCGTTGTCTTATAAAACGCAGCAATGTGTAGACAAATGGCCACAAAAGTGTTGTCGCAAGCGCGCTTTGGAGAATTGAAAATCTGAACGTTGCGCCTCCAACCACGTTGTATATCCAGTACACCAGCATCAACTCGACAACCGAGACCACAAAAATCACAACGCATTGCTGCCAGAGATGATACATCCGCAAGCGACGATGCGCAGCGAGTGCGACCGCTGCCACCAGAGATTTAGCAATAGCGTGGTGACCAAAAAGAGTGTGCTCGATTAAATCCACGACAAATCCGGTTAACCAACCCCATCCGACACCGACTCGCCCTGGAAGTGCCAGACACCAGTAGAACAAAACCAGAGTGACCCAGTTTGGCACCGCGTCCTGCATCCAGTGCGGATACGGAATCACAGTTAACAAAAAAGCTACCAAAAAGGTTGAAACAATGATCCAGACTCCCGACCGATTTCTGCTTTTGACCACACTCATTGCAAAGAATCCGTTACCGGCTGAGAATGAGGTCTCTTATCCGAAGGCTGTTGTTGATCGGTCCACAACAAC
>JBCCGE010000092.1:0-13084 GCA_039029455.1 Pseudomonadota bacterium
AAACAAACCCGGTCAGCCCGGGTTTTTTTATGACTGTGGCTGCCCGCAGTTTCAGGCATTTGCATTCACAGGAAATTAACGACTATTCCCTCGCAATTTTTTTCCAGGCAACCGGGATAACAATCATCGCTAGAACGATTTTGGCGATGTCACCTGGGATAAAGGGTTTCAGTCCCCAGTCCAGGATGGGTTTGTCCCAACCCATTAGATTGCCGAGCCAGGCCAGACCAAGCGCGTAAATAATGATGTTACCGATTACCATGGCAGCGGCCGTGGTGGAGGGACGGCGATCCCATCCCCGCTCGGCCAGCCAACCGCAAACCACCGCCGCGAAGAAGAACCCAAGCAGATAACCGCCCGTCGGACCTGTCATGTAGGCGATACCAATTCCCTTCTCAGGTGTTCCCTGAAAAACCGGAAGATTCAGTGCACCCTGTGCAAGATAGAGGAGAACTGTGACTCCAGCGAGTTTCCAGCCATACGCAAACCCGAGCGCGAGAACCACAAAGGTCTGCATCGTAACCGGTACCGGCCAAAACGGTATGCTTATTTTCGCGGACAGAGTCAGTAACAGGGAGCCGACCACGGCGAGGAACGTGTAGTGCGCAATCGACGGAGTGCGAAACAGATGGTCCGAAAGCGTTGAAAATTTAATCGATTGAGAGGTCATATCTGCAAATATGTATAAGGTGCCGTGATTTTATCTGAGACGCCGCCTGCCAAACAACAGACCCAGGAGTCCCCAGCCTGCGATTACACCCATTACAGGCACATATCCGTATTTCACATATGGCGTCGTCCCGGTTCTCGGCTCGATCCGACCCGAGACCAGCGCAGGCTCAAACTGTGGCGCTATTGTCAGGATTTTTCCGTTGTGGTTGATCAGCGAAGACAGTCCATTGTTCGACGCACGTACCATCGGACGACCGGTTTCAACTGTGCGAAACCGCGCCATTTGCAAGCGCTGATGAGGTGCCAGAGAATCCCCGAACCACATGTCTTCGCTGATATTTACCAGCGCTCCCGAGGCTGGAACCTGATCTCGCCAGACATGTGGAAACGCATCTTCATAGCAGATTGAGGCGGCGAACTTGATGCCACCCGCAGGCAGTGGAGGCTGCTCCATTGTCCACGCTGAAAAATTGGTCATCGGAATATTGAGCATCTCGGTTAAGGGCCGAATCAGCCACGGCACAGGGAAATACTCTCCAAAAGGAACCAGATGCTGCTTGCTATAAAGTGACAGCTCGTTGCCACTAACCGCAAACATGCTGTTAAATTCCCGCAGCGCATCGCCGCTTGTCCTGCGTTCCAGAAGACCCGAAATAAAATCAGCCGGGTGTGTCTGCAGCCGCTGCCAGAACTGATCGGGTAACTGATCCCGAAAAGCCGGAATTGCAGCCTCCGGCCACACAATGACATCGGCATCTTTGAGCTCGTCGCTGGCATCCAGATAGTCGCCAATAATCCGTGCCTGACTCTCAGCGTCCCATTTTCGAAGCAATGGCACATTGTTCTGAACAACGCCCACATCCAGACTGTTACCACCTGGAGCCGTCCATTCAAGTCTTCCAAGCTGCCAGCTGCCCGCCCATACAATCGCGACCAGCACAAACATTACCAGACTTTTTTTAGCGCTAAAAGTGACTATGGCGATCAGCACACCGGCGGTAACGGCAACCAGCAGGCTGATTGCGTAAACGCCACCAACCGGCGCAAGGTTGATTGCGGGTGTATCGACAAACGCGTAGCCTGTTGTTAACCACGGAAGACCGGTAAGCAACCATCCACGCAACCATTCGAACGCAACCCAAAATGCGGGGATGATAAAAAATAATCGAGATCTTCTAGATTTACGCCTGAACAGCGACTGCACCCATCCGCACAGTGCTGGATACAGTGACATAAAAGCCACTAGTGCAAAAATGCAGAGACCTGCGATGATGGGCGGCATACCACCAAATGTGTGGATACTGATGTACATCCACGATATACCGATTCCAAATTGCGCGAGACCAAACATGAACCCGATCAGAAACGACCGGGCATCGGACTTCAACCAAAGACCGAACAGAATCATCAGACTGACGATACCGAGTGGCCACCAACCGAATGGTGCAAACGAGACAGCATGCGCCGCTCCAGCCATGATAGCGAGCAGATATTGCATCACCAATTGTCACTTTTCTTGCCTAAAGCTGCGGTGCTCTCTCATCACCACTGGCCGGCATATTGGTTGTGCCAAGCGCCCAATTCAGTTCGGACACCGCCTCCACTGTGCGTCACCCGCTTTATATTGTCTTATCTGCAGCCGTCTCCGTAGAGTGCGAGTGACAGGACGGCGTGTCGTTGGATTTAGAGCGCTATCTATAGGGATCAGCGATACTCAATCCAGCCAGAATTTCCCGTTCAAGGCTTTCCATTTCGAAAGCATCCTGATCGGTTTCGTGATCGAAACCCAGCAGGTGAAGCGTACCATGAATTGTCAGGTGTGCCCAATGGTCCTGAAGTGCTTTGCGATCACGCCGACTTTCATTCTCGACAACGTCCGCACAGAGAATGATGTCGCCAAGGGAGAACTGTTGTATTTCGGGGTCGAAATCCGCTCGAAACGACAACACATTAGTGGATGTGCTCTTGTTTCGGTATCTGCCGTTCAAATCGCGCATCTCCGCATCATTGACAATGCGGATACATACGTCCCTGTGCGGAATTTCAAACTCGTTAGTGACTGCATTTATCCACTGCACAAATTCTTCATGCGCAGGAACTGGAATGGCTGCATCATCCGCGCGCTGCAGAACCAGCTCCATATCAACGATACGGGTCGGGATCGGCCTTTGCTTCGTAGGCTTCTACAATCCTCTGCACAAGAGGGTGGCGCACCACATCCTGTGGTTTGAATCGGGTGAAGCTGATACCGTCCACATCGTCCAGAATTCTCTGTGCATGTTTGAGACCCGAAAGCTGCCCTTTGGGCAAATCAACCTGAGTGGTGTCACCGGTGATAATGGCTTTCGATCCAAAGCCGATTCGAGTCAGAAACATTTTCATTTGCTCCACGGTCGTGTTTTGCGCCTCGTCGAGGATCACAAAAGATTCATTCAGAGTCCGACCGCGCATATACGCCAATGGCGCAAGTTCGATTGTGCCGCGAGTAATCAGCTTGCCGACACGCTCAAATCCCAGCATCTCATAAAGTGCGTCAAAAAGCGGTCGCAGGTAGGGATCGATTTTCTGCCCGATATCACCGGGCAGGAAGCCCAGCTTTTCTCCGGCCTCGACGGCCGGTCTTACCAGAAGAATTCGTTCTATTTCACTTTCGGTCAATGCATGGACAGCAGAGGCGACGGCAAGATACGTCTTGCCCGTTCCGGCTGGACCGATGCCAAAGTTAATGTCATTTTTTCGAATTCGTCGAAGATAGTCTTTCTGTCTCGGGTTTTGACCTTTGATCGTTTGCTTGCGCAGCTGAAACACGACTTCAGGCTCATAACTTTCGTATGTTGAATCTTTTGCAGAACCTTCCATATTTTCAAGGCTATCCTCTGTGACTTCGTGCTCGCTTCTGGCCAATGCAAGATGCACATCATTTCCGGTTATGTTTGAGCCTGGATTACCTGCCATCGTATAAAGATCTCGAATAACCGACTCGGCACGATCTTTCTTCAAGCCGCGACCTGATACGCTGAACGCATTGCTGCGATTGGTGATTTTTACTTCGAGTACGTCTTCAATTTGTTTCAGGTGTGAATTGAGTTGCCCGCACACCTGCGAAATTCGATCATTCTCGTCAGGCAAGAGTTGGAAAGTCAGTACGTCAGTCAAAGTTTCCCCTTCATTATCGGTGAAATGACACTTCAAGCTGAGGCGGCATCACTCGCAGTGCGCTGCCCGACATGTTGTGAACAGATAGCGCGTCCTGATTGAGAACAACGCCGCGGAGAGAATTCGGCAGGGCTTCGGTTATTTCCACATCGACAAACAACCCGATCCATTCCGATAACCCATCGAAATTGACCACCCGGTTGTTTTCTGTACGTCCTGACATCTGTGCCGGATTTTTGCGCGACGTGCCTTCCACCAGAATGCGTTGGGTAGAACCAACCATAGACTGACTGATTCCCGCAGCCATCTCAAGTATGCGGCTCTGTAAAATTGCCAACCGCTGTTTCTTGATCTCAAGAGGCACATCATCGGGCAGATTCGCCGCTGGGGTACCGGGTCGCTGGCTATATACGAAACTGAATGAATGATCGAAATTCACCGCTTCGACGAGATCCATAGTTCTCTCAAAATCATCGTCGGTCTCACCGGGAAATCCGATAATGAAATCGGAGGACATGGAGAGATCCGGGCGGTTTGCCCGGAGTTTCGAAATCCAGCGCAAATACTCAGCCGCAGAATAACCGCGCTTCATCGCAGTCAGAATTCGATCAGAACCGCTCTGAACCGGAAGGTGCAGATGATTCACAAGCTCGGGTATCGAGGCGTGCGCCTCAACCAGTTCATCGTTGAATTCGATCGGGTGTGACGTCGTGTATCGAAGTCGATCGATGCCGTCAACCGCAGCAACGTAATACAACAGCTCCGCAAACTCCATAACGGAACCGTCGTGCCTCATTCCGCGGTATCCGTTAACGTTTTGTCCGAGAAGGTTAATTTCACGAACACCCTGTGCGGCCAGTCCTACAACTTCCTCGATCACATCATCAAACGGTCGACTGAATTCGGTTCCACGGGTGTATGGCACCACGCAGAACGAACAGTATTTGCTGCAACCTTCCATAATCGATACAAATGCCTTTACGCCCTCAACGCGGGGCGGCGGAAGACAATCGAATTTTTCGATTTCAGGAAAACTGATATCAACGGCCCGCGGGATCGCAACTTTTACGGAACTCTCTTCGTTGATCCGCTTTCGCTCAACATCTTTCAAAAGTGCCGGCAGTCGATGCAAAGTCTGTGGTCCGAATACCATGTCAACATAGGGCGCTCTGCGCATAATCATCTCACCTTCCTGGCTGGCGACACATCCGCCAACGCCAATCACAAGATCTTTGCGCGTCTGCTTAATTTCTCGCCATCGTCCCAGAAGAGAGAAGACTTTCTCCTGTGCCTTTTCCCGAACCGAACAGGTGTTCAGGAGCACCATATCGGCCTCCTGAGGTTCATCCGTAATTTCGTAGCCATGACTTTCAGACAACAGATCAGCCATACGAGAGGAGTCGTATTCATTCATCTGACAGCCAAAAGTTTTGATGTAGAGCTTTCTACTCACGGGCGAAATGGATTTCCGTAGAAATTTGGGGCGCGGATTTTACACCCGCCAGCCCCTCTGTCGCTAAATTATCCAGCATATTCAACTTTTTGTGGTGTCCGGAATGATTTTACCCTGCAGCCTGTACACCCATATTCCGAAAATTTCATGCCAGGCGCGCGTGATCTGACCCAGTGCCGCGGCACTCGGAATCCAGCGAAATACGCCTGGTGACTGCTGTTCGGTCACAGAAACATCTGTTGCGGCGGCGACCGCATTAATATTCTGCGATCGAAACACGGCCATTGCACGGGGCATATGACTGGCTGACGTCACCAGCAGTAGCGGTTCGCCGGCATATCCGACACTCTGCAGCAGACTACGTGCGTTCACCGCGTTTTCGTACGTCGTTTGCGATTCCGCTTCTATATGTATTGCACCAGCGGGAACACCCCACGTCTGCAGCAATTCGGCGACATATTCTGCTTCCGCCACCGGGTGATAGCCTTCAAACACATTTCCTCCTGTCAGCAGAATCCGATCCACTTTCCCGGCCAAAAACAGTTTGGCGGTGTGCAACACTCTGTCTGACGTTGTGGTTAAGTCGATATCATTGCGCGGCTCAACAGGTAGTCCGATCGATCCGCCAAGGGTGACGGCCCAACGGGTTTTCGGTAGTTCAGCTATTGGTTTTGCCGGATACTGGCTTTCAACGTACCCCATCATACGCGTCCCAACAACAGGACTTGTGAAAACGAAAAACAAAATCAGAAACATCGATCCGACAATTCGTGAAAGCGCATTTCTTCCAGTCAGTTTCGAGACCACATATAACGCGAGTAAACAGGTCAGCACGCCAACGGGATAGATCACCATGCTTGCGAGTTTAGTCAGGGTCACCACTAAAGCGCACTCACCATTTGATCTATCTCCAATTGCAGTCTGTTCAGCCGTTTGGCAGAAACCGTCTGGCTTGTGCCCAGACTCTGGGCGAAAACTGAAACGCGATACTCCTCTATCATCCATCGATAGTGCTCAAGTATCTCACTATAGTCCAGATTCAAGGCCATAAAGTGACGCCAGTATCCAGCAACAATTTTCTGCCGGCGCATGTCTTCCAATGGATCGTGCAGCGCGTGCTCCAGTCGGACACAAACACCATTCAGAAAGCGCGGCAGGTGGGTCATCCAGTCCAGGTCAGTATCAACCACGAATCCGTCGTAAACCAACCACTCGAGCTGCTCTCGCATATCCTCGGTTTGTTCAGCAGAAAGCACTGATTCCGCATTTTGCAGTGAATCAATTGCGTTGCGAAAATTGATCAGAGTCTGGTGAACAATGGTCGCAAGATCCGTAAGCTCAACAGAAACCCGTGACAGTTTCCTGTTGAGCATGTCCTCAAAATCCTGACGGGTTCGTACCGGAGAGGATCGATGGAAAAACACCCGGTCCTGTGCCTTGCAGAATAGCTGCCACTGCAATTCTTCAACGGACCCGATTGATGCATACATCAGACAGGTTCGCTGCCAGTCCGGCAGTGGCTTTCTCAATAGCTTCCGCAGCGACGGCGCGGATAACAGAAGTAGCCTGCGGACTCCTTCAGAATGGGCCAGTAGCGCCTCTTCCTCGGTGTCAAAGACTTCAATCGAAACAGATTCACCGTAATCAACCAGTGCCGGATATGCAACGGTCTGGTAATCGCCAACAGTGACTGCGATCGTCTCTGGAATATCTTCAAAAGTCCATCGGATAATGCCGTCCCTCTCAATCCGGTTTGAACCCCTCGCCACAAAACTCTTGTGTGCCCGATCACCAAATGCAGTCTTCAGATCTGCAATGTCCCCGCTGATCGCCAATGTCTTGTTCTGATCATCGATCAGCTTCAGCTTCATGGTGTGCAACTCTTCCAGTCTGTCCATACGAAAATCACCCGCACAAACAGCGACTGAGCCTACTTTTTCAAGTGTGGCAGCCAGTGCGATCGGCAGCGGACGGGTGTCTTGCGTAATGCCTGCCATCACCGCCTCAACGCAGTCAGGAATGGGAACAAATGCACGACGTTTATCCTTGGGCAGGCTCTTAACCATTGCAACAAGCTTGTCCCTTAGCATACCGGGCACCAGTCGATCAAAAGCCTCTGCGCTGAGCTGATTCAGCAATGGCAGTTTAATGCGGGCCGTGACCCCGTCGTTTTGAGCGCCAGGCTCGAACGCGTATTCCAGAGGCAGAGAAATATTGTTCCTCGCAATTTCATCCGGATACTGGTTCGCGATTTCCGGGTCGACCGGATAGTTCATTAGTGCTTCAACGCTCAGGAAAAGCCTGTCGCGCGCTTTCGCAGGGAGTGACTTATGCCACTTTCGGAGGTCACTGGCTGCAAGCACATGCGCCGGAATCAACTCATCATAAAACTCAAATAACTTCTCTTCATCAAGCATCAAATCCCTGCGGCGAAGTTTGTTTTGCAGTCGTTCGACTACTTCAACCGCTTCCAGGTTATGCCGCATAAACGGCATCCGTGATTCAAGCTGATGGTCTATTAACGCACGGCGTATAAAAATCTTTCGACAATCGACAGCATCAACCTTACCGTAATCACACCGTCTTCCATGGTAAATGCTCAATCCATACAGCGAAGCGCGCCGACGAGCAACCACGCGCTCCTGCGCGGGCTGCCATACCGGATCGCTGTAGGAAAAATGCAGCAGGTGCTCGGCCGCGCGTTCAATCCATTCCACTTTTACGGGTGCGACAATTCGAGCGAACAGCGCACTTGTTTCGACAAGCTCTGCACTCACTATCCATTTGTTATCGATATCCCGACAACTTGATGCGGGAAAAATCTGCACCGATTTTCCGTAGGTTCCCTCGTACAGTTTTAGCTTTCTCTTTTTTCTGCCGTTTTTTGGCCGTGATGCTTCAACGCTGGCCTGTTGTTTCACAGCGATGTTTGACAACAACCCCGTCAGGAGCGCTTTGTGAATGGCATCGTGACTTGCCGGCTCACGATTTAACCTGAATTTCTGCTGTTTCAGAACCGTAAGCAAGTTGGCCTGAAGAGACGCCCATTCGCGCATGCGGAACACGGAAAGAAAATTATCTTCGCACCATTTCCATGCCTTACGTTTTGATTGATTTTGCTGCACCTCCCTGAATGCCCGCCAGATTTCAAGAAAGCCGATAAAATCCGATTCGACGGACACGAGCTGTTTGTGAATTTGCCTGGCCTTTTGCTGATGTTCTGACGGCACCTGTCGCGGGTCCGGTACCGAGAGAGCGGCGGCAATAATAAGCATTTCTCGCATACAGCCGTAACGATCTGCGGCCAGCAGCATTCGGCCAATCCTGGGATCAACCGGCAAACGAGACAATCGCCTGCCGACGCGGGTTAAACAATCGTCTTCGTCCAGCGCACCGAGTTCTCGCAGCTCGCGCAGCCCATCATTGATCTGCTTTCGCTCCGGCGAATCCACGAAGGGAAATTCCGAGGGCAAGCCAAGCCCCATGGACTTCATCCGGAGAATAACGTCAGCCAAAGAGGTTCGAAGAATTTCTGCGTCAGTGTACTTCTGTCGAGAATCAAAATCGTCCTCCGAATAAAGTCTGACGCAGACGCCATCAGCAGTGCGCCCACATCGACCTGCTCGCTGACTGGCGGCCGACTGGGAAATTTTTTCTACCGGCAGGCGCTGAATTTTTCGACTCGGGCTGTATCGACTGACCCTTGCAAGCCCCGAGTCAATAACGTATCGAATGCCGGGAACAGTAAGCGATGTTTCGGCAACATTGGTGGCCAGAATAACGCGGGTATGGTGACCGGTGCGAAAAATGCGCTGCTGGTCCGATGGTGACAAACGAGCGTACAGCGGAAGAACATCCATTTCAGTAGATAGCCGACGTTTGAGAAAATCTGCGCACTCCCGAATCTCCCGCTCACCGGGCAAAAAGACCAGCGTATCACCAGGCGCAATACTTTGTAATTCAAGCAGGGCCAGCAGTACGCGATCGCTCAGGTCCACAGCCGCAGCCGATCCATCTGCCAAATTTTCAGTGTCCTGATATCGGACTTCAACCGGGAAGCTTCGGCCCTCAATATTGACCACCGGCGCGTCGTCAAAGTGCTCGCTAAACTTTGCACTGTCCAGTGTCGCCGAAGTGATTATCAGTTTCAGGTCATCCCGCTTTTTTAGCAGGGTTTTGAATATACCCAGCAGAAAGTCTATATTGAGCGATCTTTCATGAGCTTCGTCAATAATGATCGCGTCGTATTGATTCAGGAACCGGTCCTGCTCGCATTCCGCGAGCAACATGCCATCGGTGAGTACCCGAATGTAGTTCCCATAGTCCGTTTTTTCCGAAAACCTGACTTTGTATCCGACCGCTTTTCCGAGGGGACTTTGCAATTCCTGGGAAAGTCTGTCTGCCACAGACCTGGCCGCGATTCGACGCGGTTGTGTATGAGCGATTCGTCCTCTTATTCCTAAACCTGCCTGCAGACACAACTTAGGAAGCTGCGTGCTTTTCCCGGACCCTGTCTCTCCGCACACCACCACAATCTGATGCTGACGAATGAGTTGAGCAAGCGCATCCGCCTTTCGCGCCACCGGAAGTTCACCAGGAACGGTAATCTCCGGGACATTGTGCTCACGCTCCCGGAGCGTCGCCATTGAGCGCTCAACAGCCTGAACAATCGCCTGTGAATTCTCACCCCGACGGATTGATTTGAGCAGCCGAGGCTGATCCCAACAGAGACAATTTTTGACCTGGCTTAGAAGCGCCTCGTCGACGACTGCGCGATTGCTCCGCCCGACAGGTTGACTGCGCGGCGACGGACCAACGACTTTTCTGGTCTGTTTAGTGGTCGTCTTATTCGGCAACGATCACCGCATTTTCAATGACAATAGGCTCAACGGGCACGTCACTGTGGCGACCTTGATTGCCCGTCTGTTTTGTTGCCATAGCATCAACGACATCCATACCCTCAACCACTTTTGCAAAGACCGCATAGCCCCAACCCTGTGCGGTTGGCGCCGTGTGATCCAGAAACGCATTGTCAACAAGATTGACAAAGAACTGTGATGTCGCCGAGTCCGGATCCGGCGTCCGCGCCATGGACAGCGTTCCTCGAGAATTTTTAAGTCCGTTGTCAGCCTCGTTCTTAATTGGATCACGGGTCTGCTTCTGCTCCATCTCAGGCGTAAAGCCGCCGCCCTGCACGACAAACCCAGGAATTACCCGATGGAAGATTAGTCCATCGAAGTGACCGGACTCCACGTAGTCTATGAAATTCTGCACACTTATCGGTGCTTCCTCTGGGTACAACTCGATTGTGATATCACCGAGTGATGTCGTCATTTTAATCATGTTTGGGGTTCCGGCAAAAAGTGGCGAAAGGAAAGCGACAGCAACAAATACTGCCGTCGAGACTAGTGTATTTTTCATGTTTTCCGGGATTAGTCCGTGATTTAGAATTTCTATGATACGAGTGTCTGGATGAAGTTCCAGTGATCAGCCTCCACCGGCATAATCGATAGCCTGTTTCCGCGTTTTAGTAACTGCATCCCCGACAGCGCCGGCTCGGCCTTCAGGCTTGCCAGGCTTACCGGTGATCGATACTTCCGAGTGAATTTTACGTCCACCATGATCCATCGTGGGTTGTCCGGGTCACTTTTGGAGTCGAAATATTTAGCACTTGGATCGAAAGCCGTGTGATCAGGATAAGGTTCGCTGTGAACCACAACTTCACCGACTATTCCGGGCTCGGCACAACTCGAGTGATAAAAAAAGACGCGATCACCAACGGACATGCTGTCGCGCATAAAATTTCTGGCCTGGTAATTTCGAATTCCGTCCCAGGGCTCGATTTTTGCAGCCTTCATGTCATCAATAGAAAATGCATCGGGCTCGCTTTTCATTAACCAGTATTTCATTCGCTTCTCTCGCAGGTATCGCCTTCTTCAACCCGTATGCGTTCAATTCCAACCGCTTTTCCGTCCCCATTGACCTCCACCAGTACAGCACAGAGACTGCCCTTGCCAGTCGCCGGCTCCAGTCGAGCAGGCAGCTTTTTTACCATGCGCTGAAGGACCATTTCGGTATTACTGCCGATAACCGAATCATAGCAACCTGTCATTCCGAGGTCACTGATATATGCCGTTCCACCAGGCAGCACGCGTTCGTCTGCCGTTGGTACATGGGTGTGGGTACCCACCACTGCAGACACCCGTCCATCCAAATACCAGCCCATAGCCATTTTCTCGCTCGTCATCTCGGCATGAAAATCCACCAGTACAATTTCAGCAGAAGATTCGGCCAGTACTCTGTCCACGCACTCGAACGGTGAATCCAGAGATGGATTCATCCCAACCTGCCCCATCAGATTAACGACTCTTACAGCCCGCCCGTCCGCAGTTTGCTTCTCTATGGTTCCGGAACCGGGAGTACCATTTGGATAATTGTGAGGTCTTAACAGCTCGGCATGGGTGTCTACCAGATCAAGCGCTTCCCGCTTGTCCCAGATATGATTTCCAGAGGTGTATACATCGATGTGCAAATTGCTGAGCTCACTCAAGACTTTTGATGTAACGCCGAAACCACCAGACGCATTCTCGATATTTACTACCGTGAAATCGACGCCAAAGCCGGATTGCAATGCCGGCAGCTGCTCTTTGAGCACTCGACGACCCGGGCGTCCTACGATATCCCCGACCAGAAGAATACAGGCATGATCCCCCACCGTTATTTTCCACCTGTGTTCAAAAACGATACACCTTCTGATCGGTAACCACCATCGAAAGGGGGATGTCCCAGCGTTCCGAATCAATGCTTCTGACTTTCTGCACTTCGTGAGACAGTCCGATCATCGCCGGCTTTGACAACCCCTGTTCCCTGACGAATTCAAACGTACGGTCGTAAAAACCGCCGCCCATGCCGATCCGATTGCCAGCGTCATCAAAGCCAACCAGAGGAAGCAGAACGAGATCCAGCAAACTGGCCTCGATGAGCTGACCGGCGTCGACCTGTGGCTCGGGAATGCCAAACCTGTTGTACTCAAAGGTGGTCGTTAATTCGTATGGCGCAAATAGCAGCCTATTGCCGTCACCCTGAATCACGATGGGCAGAAAAACCTGGCGCTCATGAGCCCAAAGCCAGTTGCAGGCCTCTTCAGGGCTGATCTCGCCGTCATTCGTGAGATACAACGCTACTCGCTCACCTGAAACGAATTGTTCGACCGTCGCAAGCTGATTGATCAGCCCCTTTGCAGCAACGCCCTGCTGCTCAACAGTCAAATGCCTCCGTTTTTCTCGTAGCGTACGCCTTAGCTGGTTTTTGTCTGACATCAGAATAAGAAAAAGAAAAGCGTCACCCGCCCGCGTCGTATGTTCACTGTACCTTGAACCAAAAGGTTCAAGTGGGCACCAAGAACGGCTTCGGGATTCCCGCCGGAAAATCCGGGTTCATGCACGCCCGCCATTCATACCGGCACCCGGTTTTGTATATTAGGTTCTAAGGGATTAGGAGAACAACTCGATAGCAGCAGGCAACGCCAGTCCGTATTTTAACAAATGTACAGCGTATTTCATCTTCTTGTGCGGGATGTTTACAACAATTTACCGCGCTTTACTGATTGTCCTGATGGACAGAAAATTAAATAAAAGGAGCGTAAAGCACCTGGGTAGCGATGCCCTGAACCCTCGACTCACTAGAAGTCATCTCAAAAATAGTAGATTGGCATGGAGTACAATGCGCAATTACCGTGAGAAGCACATATTACATGGGTAAATGAGCATCGGAACGGAGCTTGCAACGCCGAGATTCAAGACA
>JBCCGE010000093.1:0-12934 GCA_039029455.1 Pseudomonadota bacterium
CCCTCTATATCCATAGCGTTTCGGCTCGCGAAATGTTTGATACCTTCTTTGCGCTGTGCGGGGCAGATTAAACCGCCGGCACAACGAAAAATAACGCCGTCGCGTTCGTTGACGATTGGCGAACCACACTCCGGGCAATTGTGAGGAAATTCAAACTCGCGAGCGTCATCCGGTCGTTTGGACTCAATAACAGAAACAATTTCAGGAATTACGTCACCTGCCCGGCGAACGATAACTGAATCACCGATCCTGACACCAAGGCGGTGAATTTCATCCTGATTGTGGAGCGTTGCATTGGAGACCGTTACTCCACCAACAAAAACAGGTTCTAAACGAGCAACCGGGGTAATTGCACCAGTGCGTCCAACCTGGACATCAATGCTCAGGATCGTCGTCATCATCTCCTGCGCGGGGAATTTGTGGGCCAGCGCCCATCTCGGAGATTTCGCGGTAAAACCCAGAGACTGTTGCCAATCCATACGAGCAACCTTGTACACGATGCCATCAATATCAAAAGGCAGACCGTCCCTGGTTTCCAGCAGGTTGTTGTAGTAGGTGACACAGCCCTCGACCCCGGTAACAATTTCGCTGAGATCAGACACCGGCAGTCCAAAACCTGCCAGCCATTCCAGTATTCCATTGTGGGTATCGGGTACATGATCCGACTCAACCGCTCCAAGTGAGTAACAGAACAAACTTAGCGGCCGCCTCGCGGTGACCGCAGGATCGATTTGCCTGAGACTGCCAGCCGCCGCGTTTCGGGGGTTAACAAAAACCTTTGCACCCATCTCCCGTTGTCTGACATTCAATATCTCAAATTGATCTTTCGACATGAATACCTCGCCTCGAACCTCAAGAACACGGGGTATATTTTTACCACTCAGACTGGTCTTGTCCGCGAGCACCTGACGGATATTCTGAGTGACGTTCTCGCCTTTGCGCCCATCGCCTCGAGTTGCGGCCTGAACCAGCCAGCCGTCTTCAAAACGAAGGCTAACGGCCAGACCATCCAGCTTGGGCTCTGCGACATATTCGATCTCACCTCGCTCCAGTTCTACAAGATCCCGTACGCGACGGTCAAACTGTTCAATTTCCTCGCGAGAAAACGCGTTTGCCAGCGACCGCATCGGAACTTCGTGCACCACCTCGGAAAATGTTTTGGCGACAAACCCTCCGACCTTTTGGGTTGGGGATTCTTCGCTCACAATATCCGGATGTTGGTCCTCAAGAGACTCCAGTTCCCGCATAAGTTCGTCGTAGACAGAGTCCGGAACCTCCGGATCATCGAGAACATAATACCGATAATTGTGGTATTCCAGTTGCTCGCGCAGAGCAGCAACTTTTCGGGCAGGAGTTAGTGACATTTGCGCCACGTGCTTGGAACGCGGGTAATCGGTTTAAAACAGACGCGAAGCTTCTTCGCTCCCGGGTGTAACGCCGTGGGCTTCCATCTCAGAAGCGACTTTTTCGATGTTTCGTCGAATCGCATCCACATCATCCTGAGTTAAGTCTTCCTGACCCGGCGCAATTGGTTCACCCTTTATGCGCGAAGCAAACGCCTTTGCAGTATCCACCATTTCTGCAAATACCGCGCCTGGAGAACGATTGATCGCAGGTTTGGTAAAGAATGTCACGCCTCGGGTTCGCTCAAGTCTGAGGTTATCAAAATCAAACTGACCGGTGTCACTCAGATTGGCCAGACTGTAAAGACCCACGCGGGATTTTCCGACCGGTTTATAGCGGGTGTAATACGAGTTATTGTCTCTTTCAAGTCCGAGCTGAGTTGCATATCTGTCGATCACGGGTCCTTCGAAATAATCGTCCAGCATCGGCTTAATATTTACGACGAAAATAGAATCATAGTACTCCCGAAATTCATTCAGTGTCTCCGCCTGCTCTAAAGCAGATTCGACGGGCGCCATAAAGGAGAAGCCCCGCCCGGTTGTTTCCGACAGTTTCGAAATCAGCGAGGTGAATCTCGTTAACTCAGACTCGGATATTCCGCCGTTGTAGTCGGCCAGTTGAATTGTGATTACAAGATCCGCAAACTGCGCATCCTCTGATTCGTCTTCGAGATTGCACCAGACTTTTTCCGGCACTCGTAAGCCATGGATAGAATGGGCTTTCGTCAACTCCATTGCCGCGGCTCGATAAATCGCCAGAACAGAATCCCTGCTAACGTTTCGCTCACCGGACAGTTTGACCCAGTAATCGATCTGGCTCAGTTTTTCGAAGCCTTCAATTTCACGACCAGGGAACCCTGTGGATTCCGATGGCCTCTCCGATTCAACAGCCTGCTCTTTTAACACTTCCGCGGCCAACAATGCATCCGGGGTATCAACACTCAATTCTTCTTCTGCAGATGAGCTGACCAGTTCCGGGGTAACAGCTTCCTCGCCGTGCATACCGTCCGAATGCGCGACGGAATTTTCCGGCTGCTGATAGTCATCATTGAGATCCGACTCAACTGGCAACTGCGAAGGTGAATCGTCAGAGATCGAATCGTGTCGGTTGTCATCCTCCGGTTGCCGGATAGCGGTATCGGCGATGCCACCGTTACTCTGCGCATTGGGTGCGTCGTACTCTTCGTCACTCGCCTCGTGGTCGTGATCATCGGTATCGGCATACTGGGAAACCAGATCAATCTGGGTATCCAGCTCGGGTATATCATCGCCAACCACATCGGCCACGGAGGTATCCGCAGTCTCCTCAATAACTGGGGCAGATGCGGTTACTGCATCTTTCAACTCTTCCCGGGAGTCACTGTGGTCGTTCTCAATCGATTCGATTTCTGAATCGACAATCTGCTCGTCTGCGTCAAGATCGTTATCAGACGGATGATCATCAGACTCGAGGTACTCAACAGAGCGCTGTTCATCATCATCCGTATCGTGATCCCGCAATTCGTCTTTGCTGTGATCGGAATCTGCAGTGATATCCGGATCACTCGCCGCATCCTGAAACTGATCATCCCTTTGATCGTTTGAAGTGAGATCATTGTCGGATTCGGGTTCAACGGGATATTCCTCACCCTCAGCGGGATCATACTCACCGATATCATCCTCACCGGCGTTTTCCTGCTCGTCAGCCTGCGACAGAGGCGCAATCACGGGCGCAACTCGATCTCTGGACAATGCCTTGGGTGCAGATACTGCGCGCTGAGAAAACATCGGACCCTCTGTTGACCGCAGCTGCAGTTCGTCGTTGCGACCGGGCTGCCCGCTGTTGCGACGTTCCTGCCATTTCCACGCCAGATAGATCGCGACCAAAATCACCGCGCCGAGCACAACAAGAGCAAACTGTAAATTCACTGGGAAGTCGACCCCGATATCAAGTTACTCACCGATTCATGCATAGGCCATATCTGTTTTATATCCCGAAACTTCCGCCCGTCGGTTACTATCATGCTTCGACCCCTGCGTCATCCACGACAACTGAGTGCCCATTCCGGGCTCAGACCGCCCGGACATCTATTGCGCCGCCATCTCAACAGCCTGTTCCAGATCAACTGACACAAGTCGTGAAACTCCAGGTTCCTGCATTGTAACACCCACCAGTATTTCCGAGGCTTCCATCGTAATCTTGTTGTGGGTAATCACGATCATCTGACTGACTTCCGCAAGAGTCTTAAGGGTTTTGCAGTAGCGTTCCACGTTAGCGTCATCCAGTGGCGCATCAACCTCATCCAGCATGCAGAACGGCGCAGGATTGAGGCGGAACAACGAAAACAGCAACGCCACTGCGGTCAGTGCTTTTTCGCCCCCGGACAACAGGTGAATCGTGCTGTTGCGCTTACCGGGTGGTCGCGCCATGACCGCAACTCCGGTTGTCAGCAAATCGTCACTGGTTAACTGCAGCTCCGCCTTTCCACCCCCAAACAACTGCGGGAAGAAATCATTGAAGCCTTCGTTTAACTTGTCGAATGTTTCCCTGAAACGAGATCGCGTCTCGCGATCTATTTTTGAGATAACACTTTCAAGGGTTTGCAGCGCTTCGGTAAGATCAGCATGCTGCCGGTCAAGGTATTCCTTGCGCTCACTCTCTTCCTCAAATTCCTCAATCGCAACCAGATTCACCGGTCCAATTCGATCAATTTTTCGCTGCAGGGTCTCTAACTGCTGCTGCCATTCCCCAACATTTGCTTCTTCCGGCATATCGGACTGAATCTGCTCGGAATCGAAACCTGCATCCCGCATTTGCTCCATCAGGGTATCTCGCCTGACGATGATCTCCTGTCGTGACAGTTTCTGGTTATCAAGTACCTCGCGAGCATCGTTAACCCCATCTTCACTTCGACTGCGCTGCTGCTCAGTTTGTGTAATATCGTTTTCAACGCTGGAAATATCCTCGCGACTGGAGACCAGTTGCTTTTCGATAAGCTGCCGCCGTTCAATCATTTCCTCAAGCGAGGTCTGCAGATAGGCCACCGGATCTTCGGCTTCATTCAGCGCCCGGTCTATCTGGGACAACCGTCCGGTTACATTTTCAATTTCCTGCTCGAGTCGCGACATGCCTTCTTTCAGTGAGTCCTCCGACGAAACCAGTCTCTGTTTTTGCAGAGACTTTTCATGCAACACCGCCTGCGCTTTTTCCTGTGCGTCCCGGGCATCCGCAACCCGTCGCTCGAACCTCTCGCGATTCTCGATCAGTTCGTTGCGCTTAAGCTGAAGGTTGCCGCTGGTCTCGGCGGCTACGGATAGCAGGCCCTGCGCTTCTTTGATCTGACTATCATCGGAATGAATATCTTTGGCCTGCTGTTCGAGCTCTCGCTCAATATCATGCTGTCTCTGTTCCAGCTCAAGCGTGCGCGCCTCTTCCCGGCCCAGACGATTATGCTTAGAGGTTCTGTCCGCACGCAGCTGATTGAGCTGCTGGCGTTGTGACTGCAGCGTGCTTTCACTGTCCTGGCGATCGCCTTCCAGCGCTTCAATGGTGCGGTCGAAATTTGCGCAAACCACATCAAGTTCGGACACCCGACTCTGAAGCTTTTTGATTTCCTCCTCTCGGACCAGAACCCCGGTTTCAAGTTGCGCTCGACTGGTAAAGCTGATCCAGTTGGATCCGATCAAGGTACCATCACGAGTGACGACGCACTGACGCCCGCGCAGGCCAGATTGCATAGTCATGGCCTGCTCCAGCGACTCTGCAATAAAAACGTCACCTAAAAGTGATCCCAGATGCATGCCTTCAGCGGTGACCTTGTCACTGAGACGGGGTCGTGCATCATCATACTGACTGGAACCTACGCGCTCAGGTGAGATCAGACTAATATTGATGTCTGCACCGGCTTCGGCGACGTGCGCCCCAAGGGTCTCGACGCAGACGGCGCCAAGAAAACCGTTCATAACACGATCAGCCGCGCGCTCCCAACCATCAATAACCCGAATTCTGCTGGCGAGCCGGGGGCTTCGCGCAAGCTCATGCTTCTCGAGCCATTGATGCAGAGCATCGTTCTCGCCGCCGAGCGCAGCTTCCTGAATTTCTTCCAGAGACTGCAGTCTCGAGCGGGCCTCGTGCAGTGATGCCCTGGCCTCGGCGACCGCTTCACGCTGCTGATTGAGCTGGGTTCTGATTTCATCAATGCGCTGCTCAGTGCCGTGGAAAGACGCCTCCTCGCGCTCGCAGCGCTCATCGTGCTCGCGCACGCTCAGGCGCAACGAATCAATATCGATTTCCGAGAGACTTTCGCGGCAGCCAGAGAGTTCCTGAGTTAACTTGTCGCGGCGCTCAGTGGCCCTTTGCATATGTGCACGGAGTTGTTCAATTCTGGACTTCTGAACTTCCAGCTGCTGCGCCGGTGCCTGCGCTTCTTCGCCGAAAACCTCCCATTCACTCTGCCACTGCCGCATCACCGCCTCGGCATCTTCCAGTCGACGCTGCGTGTCAGTTCGATCGTGCTCCAGCTTTTCAATCTGCGGGCTCAGAGCCTGTAATTCCCGGCCCAGCTGTGACGAGCGTTCTCGATCCGACTGCAGCTGCACCTCTCTTTCTTTCCGACTGTTTTTCAGTCTCTCTATTTCTTCTCCCTGACGTTGACGGGTCTCGTTTAAATGCTCAATCCGTTGCTCCGCATTTTTTATTTCGCCGCCTACGCTGTAAAAGTTCTGCTGAACGTTGTTCAGGACATCCTGTTTCTCAGAATAAGTTTTTCGGTGCTGCTCCAGTTTCGATTCAAGCTGACGCTGTTCCGCCAGAGCCGACTGCAGGTTGTTTTCATACTCAGCTGCCAACCGATTCTGATTACCAATTTGAACGTTGAGATCCTGCAGTCGAAGCTCGTGGAGCTGTCCGCTGAAGCGCCGCTCTTCTTCTTTCAGAACCTTGAACCGTTGCGCAGAGCTGGACTGTCGTTTCAACCGTCGCAGCTGCTTATCCAACTCGTTGCGGATATCCTCAACACGGTCCAGATTTTCGCGCGTATGTCGAATTCGATTTTCTGTCTCCCGACGACGATCTTTATATCTCGATGTGCCAGCGGCTTCCTCCACGAACAAACGCAGATCGTCAGGTCGCGCCTCGACAATACGACTCACCATTCCCTGTTCAATTATGGAGTACGAGCGCGGTCCCAGGCCGGTTCCACGAAACAGATCCAGCACGTCCTTGCGGCGTGACTTTATACGGTTGATCAGATAATTCGACTGACCGTCTCTGGTCAAGGTCCGCTGCACAGAGATCTCGGCAAACTGAGCATAGTTGCCACCGGCACCACCCTCACTGTTATCAAAGATTAGCTCTACAGAAGCTTTCCCAACCGGTTTTCGCGATGACGATCCGTTGAAAATGACGTCGGCCATGTTGTCTCCGCGCAGAGTTTTAGCGGATGACTCACCCATAACCCAGCGCACAGCATCGATAACATTTGATTTGCCACAACCATTGGGTCCAACAACGCCTACGAGGTCAGCAGGTAATCGGATATCAGTCTGGTCTACGAAGGATTTGAATCCGGAAACCTGAAGTTTTTTAAGCCGCATTAATTAGTGTTTTCTAAACAAGCAGTTAGGCGTGAAATCTTACCTAAGTTATTGAAAAATAAGCCGAACATTGGAGGAATTCGGTGTGTTGGATTATACAAGTTCCATCTGGCTTCGGCACTTGTTTTGATATTTATTTATTGCCAGAGTTGACCTCTCAGTGGTGACAGATCGCGTCTTATGCCGACACCACGACGCTCATAAAGACGCTATATTCGCGCACGGAAATTTGAATCGAATTCAATCGTTACAACACGCATGGTCAAGCGCGGTGCCAGCGATTAATGATAGAGATCGGTGGTCGCTTCTGAACTGAGTCAGGCCAGGGTTAGTGGGAGTGTATTGGGTGCTGTGGGTAACCGCACCCGGAAACCCACAGATTCAGGATGCGTTACGTGCCTTAATACGCGCCGAAGCCCTGCGAAACTGACGCATGATTTCGCTGTATTTCTGCGATAACTTATCACGCTCTGCAAGATTCTGGCTGATGACGCGATCATAGGACTTGATTGCCTGTTCGCGTTCCTCAATCAGTTTTTTCACCTTTGGTGTCTGCTTTCGCTTTTTGAGTGTATTGATGTCTTTAACAATTCCGGATTTGATCTGACGCGTGACATCAACGTTATTGTCTATCGATGCCAGTTTCCGATCCCGGGTTGAGAGAATAATTTCTTCAGAGCCATAAATTTTTACGACCTCAGCATCCTTTTTTCGCTGCTCTTCCTCGTCGATGGCGGCCTTTCGTGCAGCTGACTCAGCTTCTTCCTGAGCTTTGAGTTCTTCTGCAGATGGTGGCGGAACATCCTCCCCAACCTTGATGCCATCTTCATTCAGTTCAGACACGATCGCCGCTTCGCATTCCTGTGCAGCGAAGTCACCGTAATGCCACACACCGTTCTCGTCCTGACACTTTTTTATCGCAAACGCCGGGTCGGCAATCAGTACCGCAGCGATCAGACAAATCAGCGCAGAGATTGCAAATGAACTGCGACCGCGAGTCGTCAAAGCGAATTGTGATTGTTTAGTGAACGACATGTTAGCCCCCATGAAGTTTTTACACATTGTAGCCCGAAACGCATTAATTTCCAGTGATTGAATGTGATCGGCTCCGGATTATCACAAACAACCCAATCAGAATCATCGGGATACAGAGCAATTGCCCCATCGTCATCCACTCAAAGGCTACTGCGCCAAGGTGCGCGTCCGGCTCGCGGAAAAATTCAACAATGAATCGAAACACACCGTAAAGCACAACGAACAGCCCTGCGACAACACCCGACGCCCTGGGTTTCGCGGAAAACACCCACAAAATGACAAACAGAACAATGCCCTCTAAAAATGCTTCGTACAGCTGCGACGGATGCCGGGCCCCTTCTGGTGCCAGCGGGAACAGCACCGCCCAGGGCACATCACTCATCCGGCCCCAGAGTTCCTGATTGATAAAATTGCCGATCCGGCCAAAGAACAGGCCCGGGGGCACCAGTGGCGCCAGAAAATCCGCGACCTTCAAAAATCCCCGCTGTGTTTTCCGACCATACAGCCACATACTGACGATTACGCCGATAAGACCGCCGTGAAAGGACATACCGCCATCCCAGATAGCAAACACCTGCAGTGGGTTTTGCAAATAGTACGGCACGTTATAGAACAACACGTATCCGAGACGGCCGCCTGCGATTACGCCAATGGCAATAAAAAAAACGAGGTCAGAAATTTCGTCCGGATTCCATCCGGAACCCGACTTATTCGCGCGGTAACGACCCAGCAACAGGCCCGCCGCGAAACCCAAAAGGTACATAAGACCGTACCAGTGAACGGATAGAGGGCCGATCGAGATCGCTATCGGGTCAAAATTCGGATGTACAATCATGCGCGTATTCTAACTGCCCAACCTCTTAAGCTGTAACTCCCGATGGCCAATGCACTGATCTCCGAAACCAGCCCGTATCTTCTGCAACACGCTCACAATCCGGTTGACTGGCATGGGTGGAATGAACAATCGCTGGCTCTGGCACGCGACAAAAACAAACCCATTTTGCTGTCCGTAGGTTATGCAGCCTGCCACTGGTGCCACGTCATGGAACGTGAGAGTTTCGAAAACGCGGAAATAGCCCGGATCATGAACGAGCATTTTGTGTGCATCAAGGTCGACCGCGAGGAGCGCCCGGATCTCGACAAAATTTATCAGACCGCGCATCAGATGCTCACCGAAAAACCGGGGGGTTGGCCGCTGACCATGGTACTGACACCGGAGCATCACGCCCCGTTTTTTGCCGGTACGTATTTCCCGCCGGAGTCGCGGTTTAACCTGCCCGGATTCAGCGAACTACTGGTCAAAATCCATAAACACTTTGTCGCCAACGCAGACGAGTTATCGGCACATCACAGTTCGTTTCACCGCGCGTTGTCCCAGCTCAACCCAACCCTGACCTCCGACCCATGCCCGGATGCTTCGGATGTGCTGTCACAATCTGCTAAAACTCTTGCCAGTCAGTTCGATCCAACCCACGGAGGGTTTGGTCAGGCACCAAAGTTCCCCCACCCTTCGCAAATTGAACTGTTGCTGCGTCACGGTGCATCAGGCGACAGTGAAGTGCACCGATTGAGTCTTGCAATGGCGCACAAGACGCTCCGACACATGGCACGCGGCGGTTTGTTCGATCAGATCGGCGGCGGTTTCTTTCGGTACTCCGTTGACGCTGCGTGGCGAATACCTCATTTTGAAAAAATGCTCTACGATAACGCTCAGCTGATTCCGCTTTATGCTGACGCCTGGTTGCAGACGGAAGAACCCCTGTTTCGTCGAGCAGCAGAAATGAGTGCAGACTGGGTTATTCGCGAAATGCAGCAGTCAAACGGGGGGTTTGCTTCAACTCTGGATGCGGATTCTGAGGGGATTGAGGGCAAATACTACGTCTGGAGCGAGACGGACTTACGCGCCGTATTGACCGATCAGGAATACACGACCTTTGAGGCTTACTACGGGTTGTATGGTGAACCCAACTTTGAAGGCAACTGGCATTTGAATGTAAATCCTGACAGCGAGCAGGAATGGTCGGAAGAACAACTCGCAGAAATTCACACAAAACTCTGGAATATAAGAGCCGACCGAATCCGGCCCGCACTGGACAACAAGGTGCTGACAGCCTGGAATGGAATGATGATTCGTGCACTCGCCTATACCGGAAGAAAGCTGGGCCGCGCCGACTATATTCATGCCGCACGACAATCTCTCGACTTCGTCCGTAACAACATGTGGCAGCAGCGGCGCCTTTTTGTAACTTACCGCGATTCCAGCGTGCGACTTAATGGCTATCTTGACGACTACGCGTTTCTCATCGATGGTGTCGTTGAACTGCTGCAGGCCGAATGGCGGACGTCGGATCTGAATCTCGCAGTTGAGATCACCGATGCCATGCTGGAACGATTTGAAGATGCCGAATCAGGTGGATTCTTTTTCACATCGAATGATCACGAAGCCCTGCTGTATCGACCCAAGCCCGGTGCCGACGACGCCATACCCTCAGGCAATGGAGTAGCAACACGGGCTTTGCTGAATCTGGGATATCTCACCGGCGATGAGCACTATCTCGAGTCCGCCCACAGAGTACTCGCCCTCTATGCCAGAGATCTGATCAAACATCCATCCGTTTATGCGACTCTGGCAATCGCGTTGCAGTATGCGGGAACCAACAACCGGACTGTTATCGTTCGTGGAGAACCCGGCAGTGCCGTCAGCTGGAAAAGTGCTGTTGACACGACGTACGCACCGACAGTGAACGCTTACCTGATTCCAAAATCCAGCCGAAACCTGCCAGCGGCCATTTCCGCGAAGGCGGCTAAAGATCGCACCGTAGCTTACGTATGCAGGGGGCAGTCATGTTCAGCACCAATCAACCAACGTGATCAACTGCAGATCGAACTTGGAATCGGAATGCCGGCAAGCTAAAGACTGACTGATCAATCCGTTTCAGGGTGGATCACCGTCGTTTTGAAATCTGCTGGCGATACGATTTCCAGCACCTCAAAATCAACGGAACAGTCCACCTCCCGATGACGGATGCCCGGTGGCTGCAGCACACAATCGCCCTTCGAGAGGGTATGAATGCCCTCTCCATCGTATTCGAATTTTGCCCATCCATTGAGTACAAAAATCATCTGGAAGCGACATTCATGGACATGCCACTGCTGTACGTCATCCTCATTCTCACGACCGTTCGCCCGAATCACATGAGCGACAAAGTCACCGCCTGTGGCTTGCAGAATACCAAGATCGCGATAGTCGAAAATAGTGCGCATGCCGGGTGTCCACTCTGCGCGGCAGGCCTCACTGTGTGCAAATTTCCATTCAGTCGTAGACATAGTTGGGATAAGCTCAATTGTTTGTGCTGGCATCATAACGCAGGCACAACACGGTAATCATCGAGAATTTCTGTCATGTCCAGCCTGTTTATTGCCAAGATAGTATCTGCCACCGTGATTGTGCTGGGGCTGTCCATTGTGACCGAAAGAATAAGTCCGCGCGTCGCCGGAGTGCTCGCGGGATTGCCGCTGGGTGCTGCGATCGTCATTTTCTTTATCGGAATCGAACAGGGTCCTGAGTTTGGTGGTGAGACATCGCTGTCGATGGTGCTCGGGCTGACTGCCTCGCTCGTGTTCCTTTACAGTTACTGGTTTTGTTCCAGTCGGCTTTTTCGAAGCAATCGATATTCACGTCTTGTGATGTGCTCTTTACTATCCATTGCTGTTTTCCTGTTCACATCCTGGTTATTGTCAGGAGTTCCGCAGAACGTCGGGCTGATGACTGCGATCACCGTTGCAACCTGTCTGCTCTGTATTCGCCTGTTTCGGAAAATCCCCAATGTCAAAGTAGAGCAACGTGTTCGTCTGACACTTCCGGTGCTTGCAGTACGAGCGTTGATCGCCGTCGCAATTGTCGCTCTGATTACGGGTGTGGCGGCGTATGTCGGTCCACGCTGGTCGGGACTGTTAGCCGGGTTTCCAATTACGCTATACCCTCTCCTGCTGATTGTTCACAGAACCTATAGTGCCGAGCAGGTTGGATCGATCATCAAGAATTTCCCTTTTGGCATGGGCAGTCTGGTGATCTATGGACTATTGGTCTCATACCTTTACCCCGCAATGGGCGTCATCAGTGGAACCACGGTCGCTATGGTCGCTGCAATCAGCTACCTCGTTGCGATCGCAGCATTAGGCATGCGAAAAGCGCGCTAGTTTTCGAACCCGAATCACTCGGGCACACAGCACAGAGTTCATCGTTTCACCATCAGGATGTCGAAGACATCGTGACCGAGTTTTTGCCCACGTTGCTCGAATTTAGTCAGCGGTCGGGTCGGTGGTCGCAACGCAAATCCCCCATTACCGGCGCTGTTCACAAATCCGTAGTGACGATCAAGTCGATCAATCGCTTCCTCGGCATAGGGTTGCCAGTCCGTTGCGAAATGAAACAGGCCCCCCGTTGCAAGTCTTGAATGCACGAGGTCGATAAACCGATCCTGGAGTATGCGTCGTTTGTTGTGTTTCTTTTTGTGCCACGGATCCGGAAAAAAAAGCAGCACGCTGTCGAGTGAAGCCGGGGCGACGGCCCGCGCAAGCACATCCAGACCGTCAGCACAAAAAACACGGATGTTAGTTAACTCCGCCGCCTGCGCGTTCAGCAGGAGTCGACCCACTCCTGGTTTGTGCACCTCAACACCGACATAGTTTTTCTGTGGATTGGCGCGCGCCATTTCAACGAGCGCATCGCCGTTGCCAAAGCCGATTTCGAGCACAACAGGCGCGACACGCTCAAAAACCTGTTCCCAGTTCACAAACATCTCTTGATTTGAGTCGAGGCTGATTCCCCACCGCGGCCACAGCGTATCCAGTGCCGTCTTCTGCCCCTTGGTCAAGCGGCCTTCGCGCAGAACATAACTTCGTATTGTGCGATGTTTTCG
>JBCCGE010000094.1:0-12479 GCA_039029455.1 Pseudomonadota bacterium
AATCAGATTGCGCATTGTCCGACTCAAGATCGGTCAAAATCCGTGAAATCAAGTCCTCACGACCAGATCGAGCGCGCAGCAGTTTTTGCCTCAGTTCATGCTGACTGTGCTCACGTCTGACTAAAAGTGAGAGCGCCTTATCCTTTAATTCAAGGTAAAGCGCTCCGTCCTCGTACTCCGTCGTCGGCATGCCGTCAGGCTTCAACCACCTCGGCGACTTCAGCGTCGGGTATGAGTCCTTTTGCAGAGCGGATTTTGGTTTCGATCTCTGCAGCAATTTCCGGGTTTTCTTTCAGAAACACGCGGACATTGTCACGGCCCTGACCGATCCGGTCGCTGCCGTAGCTGTACCAGGCACCGGATTTTTCGACCAGACCAAGGTCTACGCCAATATCTATCAGCTCACCCTCTTTGGAAATGCCCTCGTTGTACAAAATATCAAACTCGGTTTGCCTGAATGGTGGGGCAACTTTGTTTTTAACGACTTTCACACGGGTCTGATTGCCCAGAATCTCGTCGCCCTTCTTGATTGCGCCGATTCGCCGGATATCCATGCGAACCGATGAATAAAACTTCAGCGCATTACCGCCGGTAGTGGTCTCAGGATTGCCGAACATAACGCCGATCTTCATTCGAATCTGGTTGATAAAGATAACCATCGTGTTCGAACGTTTTATGTTGGCGGTCAGTTTGCGCAATGCCTGAGACATCAGGCGAGCCTGCAATCCGACATGATGGTCGCCCATCTCACCTTCGATCTCAGCCTTTGGTGTCAGTGCAGCGACCGAATCGATAACCACTAGGTCAACTGCACCCGAACGGACCAGCATGTCCGCGATTTCAAGAGCCTGCTCTCCTGTATCGGGTTGGGAAACGAGCAGGTCATCAATATTGACACCAAGTTTCCGCGCGTACGAAGGGTCCAGCGCGTGCTCTGCGTCGATAAACGCCGCGGTGCCACCCTGCTGCTGGCATTCGGCCGTCACCGAGAGCGTCATGGTCGTTTTGCCGGAAGATTCCGGGCCGTAAATTTCGATCACACGCCCTTTTGGCAATCCGCCGATTCCAAGGGCAATATCGAGACCAATCGATCCGGTTGAGTAGCTTTGCACATCCTGTGAAGCCTGGGCATCACCCAATCGCATGACAGATCCCTTGCCAAATTGTCGGTCGATTTGACCCAGCGCCGCATCGAGCGCTTTGCGTTTATTGTCGTCCATTTAATATCAATCTCTAGGTAAAAAAAGTCTTAAGTAAGCGCCGCCAAATCCAATCAGTCCCTGTTTGTTTGACGGCCGAGAGTCAGGCTTTTGAGCCTGTGGTGATTATCCCACATGTGCCCCATGCGGCATAGCGTGCCCCAGTCGATTCCGGGTCTTAAAGCGTTCGGGGGCGGGTAATTCCGGCGAGATTTTTTGATTCGAACCAGTCGATCATAGCAACTGCAGCAGTTGGCATCACTTTCTCTTCATCAGATTCATCCAATGGCCCAAACTGCTCCTCCAGCCAGTATTCCAGACCAGGATTGTGCGCCAGAATCATTGTTCGCGTTGTATCGGTGACATAACGCTCCGTCATGATCTGGACGTTGCGGCTACTCGCCATATAGAGATCGCTCTCAAACTCGACATCCACGTGATCCCAGGCTTCATGCTTACACATCAGCATCAGAGTCTCGCGTGTTCGAGCCGAGGGCGAACTCACAACAAGATCCGGAACCAGACTGTTTTCTGCGAGCCAGGCGGCGACCCGGGGCGCATCGCGACGACCTCGCTGATTCAAAGGTCGCGCAAAGTCGGACGACGCGCCAGTGCTCCAGTCGGATTTTGCATGGCGCATCAAAAGCAAATTAGTTGAAGTCATGATGGCTTAAAATGGCTTTTGCTGAATACACTTTTAACAAGAGGCAAGGCCCCATTTCGTATCAAGCTTTTGTAGAATACCGCGCTGATTTTATATCCGAGGAAGCTTCGGGAACAATGGCAAAACATTCCAAAAAGTCCGGCCCGGGCACGATCGCATACACTGCAGATCGACACGAACTCTATGAAAAGGCGGTTCAGGACGTCAGTGCCGAAATAGATATGGTTGATGAAACCTTTGAGTCAATCCGGGGATTCAAGGCAAAAACGTTGCGGGAAGACTTTTGCGGCACCGGTAATACGAGCTGTGAATGGGTCCGGCGGCGACACGACAATCTGGCGATCGGACTGGATCTTGATTCAGAGGTTCTGGAATGGGGTCGGAAAAACAAGCTGTCAAAGCTAAACGAAGAACAACGCGCACGGCTTACACTGCTGCAGCAAGATGTGATGCAGGCTGACTGCGCGTCAGCAGACGTGCTGCTCGCGATGAATTTCAGCTACCAGATCTTCAAGACACGAGATTCGCTGCGGCAGTACTTTGAACAGGCTCGCGCCGGGCTCAATGAAAACGGCCTGTTGTTTATTGACGCGTATGGCGGACACGATTCCTGGAAGGAAGTGAAGGAAAAAACCAAGTACAAGGGCTTTCACTACTACTGGCACCAAAAGAAGTTCAATCCAATTACCGGCGACATCCTGTGCCATATCCATTTTAAGTTTCCCGACGGCTCGTGGATGAAAAAGGCCTTTACTTACGACTGGCGCAGCTGGACTTTGCCTGAACTCAGGGAACTAATCATCGAGGCCGGGTTTGCTCACGTCGATGTATATTGGGAAGGTACGGACGAGGAATCAGGTGAAGGCGACGGCACCTATTTCCCGACACTGAAAGGCGATGACGATCCGAGCTGGATCGTCTATCTGGTAGCGCAGAAATAAACTATGCCACGGCAGCGCCTGCTGCCTTGGGTCTTAGTCCGCGCCCTAACCGGTCATCTGGTTTCGCGGTAAGCGGATGTCAAAGTCACTGCGCAGCGCAGCATCCACTTCTTCGCTGATGTGCGCTGGAAAATGACTGGATAGTATTTCCTGGGTGATTTCCTGAGCCCTGCTGTTAACCGGTTGCTCTCCGTACTGTTTCCACTCAGCAGGCGTGAACCGGTTACCAACGTCCGGGTAGACATAATCTTTCTGCATTCTTGAAAGGGTATCGTCATGTCCTAAAAAGTGCTCCGGGCCACCAATGCAAACCTCCCGAATCGTATCCAGCGCAAGCGACTCCACGTCAGTTTCCACGCCACGCACACTCCGATTAATCGCGCCCAGCATGTCATTATCAATTGTGGTTCCCTCGAAACTGAATCCCAGCAAACTGCCCTGCATACCGGCTGACTCATAGACGAGATTGGTTCCGCTATGACCCGCTAATGTAAGTGTGTAGGATTTTTCAAAACCCGACTGGGCGTCTGGAATTTTGGAATCCGCCATTCCAGCTGCAATGCCTGTTGGCAAATCATAGTAACGACCGACCTGACCACAGGCCGCCATCAAAACGGCCTGTTCTCCACTGCCGCCGCTCATCGCACCGGTGCGCAAATCTGACACGAAAGGCCATGGTCCGAATATCGCTGGATGTCCTGGCACGATCTGATTTACATATACGAGCGCACCCAGACATTCAGCGCATTCCTGCACTACGGCCCCAGCCAGCGATGCCGGACTTGTGGCTCCGGCCTGACCGGCGGCCAGCAACAGGACAGGCATTCCGCCACGCACGCAGACTTCCATGACTCTACAGGCATCCTCGGCGAATCGCATCGGCGGCACCACAAAACAGCATGATAAGCTGGCAAAGGGTCGTTCTCGCCATTTTTTCTCGCTGCCGGCGATTTGATGCAGAAGCTTCAAACCCTCAGCGGCATGCTCCGGGTCAACATAGCTGAGGCCGCAGTGCTTAGTGGTACCTGCAACAGCCGCATAAGTGGTGTTGAGATCCATTGCTCGCGGATCCTCAATATCTCTGGCCACCATACAGCGCTGGAAAAAATGAATGTGCTCAAGCTTGTCGACAAGCCGCGCAGCGTCGTAGAGATCCTGAAGTGTTGACTCCCGATACGAGCCGGCATTTGGGTATGCATCGTGATCTTTCCAGTTGTCGACAACGTGAACCGCAGCACCTGCGGTACCAAAGTGCACTTTGTTATTGCTGAGATGCATATCGTGCTTTTCATCCTGACCAAACAGGGTGAAATTCCGGTTGGCACTGGCAATAGTGTCCTCAACCAGTGAACGGGGAAACAACAACCTGCCGTCGTCCGTGTAAGTGCCGCCTGCGGCAGTGACCATTTCGATGCACGACGGTATGGCTCTCGAGAATCCGACATTCTCCAGAATGTCCATGATAGCCTCGTTCACTTTGTCGAGATCTAAATCCGTCAGCGGCTTGAATCGACCGCCACTCATACCCGGTTTTACCGGTTTGGTTTCCTCATCAAGCGGGGCTGCTCTCAGTGCTTTTCGAGCTTCTCGCCCGCCGGCTCTGCGACTTGCCATGGTGTTAATTTCCGGTTTAGTTGTAGGGGGGCTGTTTCAGCCCGAAATTTCGCCGAGTATTCTCCAATTCGCCTGACCCAAACGACGCGATTTACGACGTCAATTTCCAGATTAGCGGCGGTCAGCCTTTTCGGGTTTCGCGCGGGGTAATGCCAAAACTTGAATAATAGCGGCTGCTGAAGTGTCCTGCAGATTTAAATCCGCAAGCCACCGCAATATCGATGATTTTCATCTGACTCTTTTCCAGCAATTGCCGCGCCGACTCCAGTCGGAGGCTTAAATAGTATCGGGCTGGAGTCGTATGCAAAAACCGTCGAAACAACCGCTCGAGTTGTCTTTTTGACACTCCGACCAAATCTGCAAGCTCATTTGGCGTCAACGGCTGTTCGATATTAGCCTCCATCAATTCAATACACTCCAGCAAATCGGGGTGATTTATCCCCAACCGCGCTTCAAGATTCATCCGCTGCGGTTCTTTATGGTGCCTAATGTTGGGGTGAATCATACTGTCTGCCACGGTGGCCGCCAGTTCATGGCCGTGGTGTTGTTCGATGACGTACAGCATCATATCCATTGCCGCCGCTCCGCCTGAACAGGTTATCCGGTTACTGTCGATTTCATAGACGTCGGATGACACAGCGTGGTCGGGAAATAATTCAGTGAATTCACCAATACTCTCCCAGTGTGTTGTGCACTGAAGTCCGTCCAGCAAACCGGCCGCAGCCAGTAAGTGCGATCCGGTTTCGAGTCCGCCGATTACAATATTTCGCTTACCCTGCTGCGCGAGCCACTCCAATGTTGGGTCGTGGTCAAAATCCTTGGCGAAATACGGTCCCGCGACCATAATCATATCCAGCTCACAGGCCTCCGCAATTGACATGTCAGCACGGTGTAAAAATCCGTTCGATGCCACCACGCTCTCTCCCGTTGCGGTAATCACACGCCATTGATACAGGCCCTCTCTCGACCGCCTGTTGGCGATTCGAAGCGGTTCAAGCGCCGCCATGAAAGGCAGCATGTTGAAATCATCACAGAGGTAAAATCCGACACTTCGCTCGGCACCGTCCTGATAGAAACCGTATTCGGGCTGGGTCATATAAAAACGCAGATAGCGGATAGTGAAGAATCGGTATTATGTTAATCCATAGATCAATTGACAAGAAATATTCTCAGCCCGCCTTTTTTGCACTGAATAATCTCTGTAGGAACTCGTGACTATGAACACTGTAGCCATAATCGGCACCGGAAATATGGGCGCGCCGATGGCGCTGAACCTTGCAAACGCTGGCATCAACGTTCGCGCCTACGATATCGACGAAGCCAAATTGGATCCTTTGACCCCGCACGGTGTTATTGCGGCTTCAGACCATCAGGACGCTCTTGATACTGCGAACATGTGCATCACAATGCTGCCAACACACGTTGAGGTCCTGGATGTGTTTGAGCACTTCATTCAGCCTTCTGGTGGCAACATGATCTGGATCGACTCATCGACAATTGACCTTAATGTCGCCGTTGAGTTGCACGATTCCGCGTCAGCAGTCGGCATAAAAATGCTGGACGCGCCCGTTTCCGGAGGCACAAATGGCGCTCGAACCGGCACCCTGTCATTTATGGTTGGGGGTAGCGAAGATGTGCTATCAGCAAGCATGACAGTGCTGAAAGCCATGGGATCCAAGATCGTTCATTGCGGCGATGGCGGTATGGGGCAGGCGGCAAAAATGTGCAACAACCTGATGCTGGGTATTCAGATGGTGTCTGTTGCGGAAGGTTTTCGCCTGGCTCAGCAGGTCGGACTTCGCGAATCCGTTCTGTTTGATGTAGCGAGCGCATCGTCGGGCAACTGCTTTGCGCTGCAGACTTTTTGTCCTGTCGAGGGTCTGGTTCCGCATGCACCATCGACTCGAGGTTTTCAGCCGGGATTTTCGGCTGCACTGATGCACAAGGATATGAATCTTGCACTTAATGCGGCCACAGCAGCCGGACTTGAATTACCGCTGGCACCGGAAGCGGCGTCGTTGTACGCGAAGATGATTGCAAACGGCGATGATGAGAAAGATTTTTCTGCCGTGATTGAGCTGATGCCGCAGACTGGGAACACATAACGATTCACGCGCAACCCGATCCGAAAGTTCCGTTCTTTACAATAAATTAAATTGCGTCCAAAGCCGGAACCCGTGGGATCACCCGAGCGTCAAAGACACCATTAACCGCAATCGCTTTTCGACCTGCTCGAAACCGAACTATTGTCAAATTATCCAAAGCTGTTTTACTTATGAATACAATTCTCCTCGATACCAAAGTCACGAATCGCAATTCAGCGCAACAATATTCACCGGGACTCATCGAACGAACCATGCCAGGTCTCGCTCCTTCAGGTCGCCTGCTGATGACCATAGTGATATGGACGTGCTGCGTGGTGATTGCCTTATCACTGACAAGTCGGGCCGAAGCGTCCGAAGATTCGGTCTACACCAGTTTCTTCAGTAACGACGCAGCCGGTGGATACGATGTCACTGCATATTTTGACAAGGGTGCTCCCGAAAAAGGCGACTCCCGATTTATGACGGCATACAACGGCGCTGACTGGTTGTTTTCCAGTCAGGAGAACCTCGACAAATTTGTCGCCAATCCTGAAAAATACGCCCCTCAATACGGCGGATACTGCGCGTGGGCAGTCGCAAAAGGTGAACTGTACAAGGGTGACCCACTGCACTGGAGCGTGGTGGATGGAAAACTCTATCTGAATTACGACCAGAGCGTTCAGGACAGATGGCTGAAGGATGTCCCCGGATTCATCTCTTCCGCGGACAGTCGCTGGCCCACTGTTTTAAACTGAGTTTTTAGCACTTGCACCGATTCAGGTCCGGCTGTAACAGCCGGACCTTTTTTATTTCAGGAGACTAAAAGGCGTTAGTATTCGGGCGTGGACCCGCTATGCTGACCATCGTTAACCTCCTTCTGCCCCTTCTGTGTATCGGCCTTATCGGTTTTATCGCCGCCAGGACCGGTCATTTCAGTGAGGAACACACTACGGCACTTGCCCGCTTCGTGTTCAACTTTGCCGTACCGCTTATGCTGCTGCAGACTTTTGCAGGTATAGACCTGGAAACCGATTTGCCAGGATCTCTTCTTCTCGCCTACTACCTGCCGGTCTTGTTCCTCTATTTTTTATATTTCTTTGTAAGTGCGCGCGCGAGCGGAATCGGGCGATCTCAACAAACGATATTTGCGTTCGCGTGCAGTTATGGAAACCTGGTCTTACTTGGAATGCCTGTAGCGCTTATTGTCTTTGGTGACCGCGCGGTCGCTTCGGTGTTTTTTATTATCGCCGTTCATACGGTCATGCTGTTTACAGTTACAACCCTGTTACTGGAATTACGCCGCGCAACCGGCAAAGAAACCCGATCGGTATTGACCAGCAGTTTTAAGGGACTCGTCACAAATCCGATTCTTCTTGGTATTTTTGCCGGATTGCTTTTTGGTTCAACGGGTGCAGAACTGCCCACAGTAGTTGACTCGCTTAGCACACTGATGAAATCAGCCGTGGTCCCCTGCTCGCTGTTTGCGGTGGGCGCCTCACTGGCGCAGCACCGTATCAGCGGAAGCTGGATCGAAAGTCTGTGTGTCGTCGTAGCGAAAACGGCCGTCCTGCCCGTCACAGTCTGGGTGTTTTCTCGCTACGTGTTCTCTCTGGACCCTCTCTCCACGGCGATTGCAGTGTTCATGGCGGCCCAACCGGTTGGTGTTAACGTGTATATTTTTTCGCAAAACTACCAGACCGGACAGAGCATGGTATCGGCGTCAATCGTGTTATCTACGATACTCAGTATATTCAGCCTGCCACTTTTGCTGATAGTTTTGAATCAATCACTACAAATTTAACGACCCTGTTAACATGAAAGACGAGATAAAGATAAGAGGCGCGGATCACGGAGATTCCGCGGCGCTGGCGCAATTCAACATCGATATGGCCTGGGAGACAGAGGGTATCAAGTTGGAGCGCGATACGATTTCTGAAGGCGTTAAAAACCTGATCGCGCGACCGGACCGAGGCTTCTACCTCGTTGCGGAGAGCGAACAGAAAATTGTGGCATCGTTAATGGTGACTCACGAATGGAGCGACTGGCGAAATGGTCTGTTCTGGTGGATACAGAGTGTTTACGTTGTCCCTGATTTTCGGCAGCAGGGTCTATACAGACGACTATATGAGTCCGTAAAGGCGAAAGCTGCGCAGGATGAATCCGTAATCGGCTTCCGTTTGTATGTGGAACAAGACAACAAAATAGCGCAAACGACTTACATTCGCTGTGGAATGCACGAGACGGTCTACAAGATGTTTGAAGAAATGATCGCACCATCCCTCGATACGGTCGGATGAAACAAATTTTGGTCTATTTACGACTTTAAAATATCTATTTGCGACAAATCGAATTCTTCGTTATAGTCGGGATCAGTCTAGTTCGCACGGAGTGAGAAAATGACCCAAGCTATTCTTGAAGAAGTCATCAAAACCAGTCTCGAGCCAATGTTTCAACAGGCAACAGACGAAGAACTGTGGTTTTTTCATCAGGCGGATGACGGTGAGGAAGTCTGGTGCTCGCCCGGTTATCTGCGCAAGGAACAGTCCGAGGGACGATTGATCATCGCCCCGGAACATTGGGAGTTACGTAATCCAGCCGGGTATATGAGCAAACTCGTCACCGATGCACATAATCTCGTCGAGGAGTACAATGAAATGGCGCGTCGGTTGAAGATCGAAGAGACGCTCGAGCTGATCTCCCGCTCAACGCACCCTGCAGACGCCCACTAAGCGTTCAGGCGGGGCCGATACGCTCTTGCCCGTATATACTGAACCCTCACACACTGAGCCCATACACACCCGGCCTATAGAGACTGAGCCCGCACAACTGAAATTCGATCACTTCCTTGCGCCGGAGCTCAGGCAGCTATCAGCGGCCCGGCGTGGAATCACCAGAAATCACTTATTTCCAGTTGGGTGTCGCCACCGTCGCGGTCACTCGATCATCCCCGGCCTCAATAGTCAGGTTGGTACCCGGCCCGGTGGAACCGATGTCAACAATCGCCAGGCACAAGGTAGCGTCGAAACGCGGTGACCATGCAAGACTGGTCACCATGCCAACGGAATCGCCGGTGTCAGAAACCACCGACCAGATTCCTCGTGGCGCCGGCACTCGGCGTCCGTCAACGCGCAGGCGAACTATTTTTCGGGCGACGCCGTCTCGCTTTATTTCCTTAAGCGCCTGACGCGCCAGGTACTCAGCGGGTTTGCCAAAGTCACAAAATCGGTCCAGTCCACACTCAAAGGGATTGTTCGCCAACGTCATATCACTGCCGTAAGAGAGTAGCCCGGTCTCGAGTCTTTCGATCAGATTCGGACAACCGGCGCGAATCTGGTATTTTTCTCCGACCTGCCAGATGGCATCCCACAAATCGAGCCCTTTCCCACTGTCCTGCAGATAAATTTCGAATCCACCCTGTCCACTCCAGCCTGAACGGGCAAGAATTACCGGTGTTGACGCAATTTCTGTCTCTATAAACCAGAAAAATCGAATATCACGCACATGCTCGCCAACAATCTCAGCCATTAAATCATCGGCTTTAGGTCCCTGAACCGCCAGCGGACTGACATCCGGCTCGAATACCTGAACATCCATTGCCCGACCCGCGGCCAGCCCCTTTACCCAAAGAAGCACATCGGAATCTGCAATCGAAATCCAGAAGCGGTCTTCTGCGAGCCTGAGGATTATCGGGTCATTAACGATGCCGCCATGTTCATCCGTCAGGGGCGCATATTTGCACTGTCCGATTGCGCTCGTTGAAATGTCGCGAGGCGTAATCAGCTCGACGAGTTGCAGTGCATCCGGACCCGCGACCTCAACCTGACGTTCACAGCTCACGTCCCAGAGTTGCACATGCTCGCACAGATGACTGTAGTCCTCTTCCGGCGACCGATATACCGCCGACAGCGGTGTATGGTTGTAAATCGTAAAAGCCTGAGCACCCTGCTCGAATACCCGCTTTTCAAATGGCGTTTCACGCAACCGTCGGGACAATACTAAAAGTGGTTGGGTCATGAATCTTTACGGATTAAAAATTTCGCGGATGATAGTCGATTGTTGGGCTGACCGGTAGCGTATTTCAGGCGGAATTGTGCCTACAGTCAGTCAACAAATTAACGGTCTGTGCTACCCTCGCGATTTCTGCAATCGCCGCGAAGCACTATGCTCACTCACTACGAACAACTTGCTCCGATCGATGGCCTCAATTTCGTCCAACTGACGCCGATCTCCTTTCTGAAGAGAGCGAGTGAGACCTACCCCGATCACGACTCGATCGTGTACCAGGACAGACGCTATACCTGGTCGCAGACTGCGGCTCGATGCCGTCAACTGGCCAGTGCCCTGAATGCTCTGGGTATTGGCAAGGGTGATACCGTTTCGATGATGGCGGCGAATACGCCGGAGCTGATAGAAGCGCATTACGGAATCCCGATGTCAGGCGGTGTCATCAACGCCATTAACACGCGCCTTGATGCCGACACAATTGCCTATATTCTCGAGCATGCAGACACCAAAGTGCTGATTACAGACAGCCATTTTTCTTCCGTGATCTCGCAGGCACTCAGCAAACTGGATAAACCACCTGTGGTCATCGATATTGTCGATCATCAGGCGACTCCACCGGAAGGCAGTGGCGACACTCTGGGCGTCATGGACTACGAATCACTGCTTGCGACCGGCTCATCTGATGCCGACTGGGGAATGCCTTCGAGTGAGTGGGATGCGCTTGCCCTGAACTATACGTCAGGCACCAGTGGTCGGCCCAAAGGAGTGGTCTATCACCATCGCGGAACCTATTTGATGTCAATGGGAACAATTGCAGCCTGGCAGTTATCGAAACACCCTGTTTACCTGTACACGGTACCTCTGTTTCATTGCAACGGCTGGGGCCACGCCTGGACGATGACGGTCATGGGTGGGACGCTGGTTTGCAACCGGGTGATTGCAGCCGATGTAATTTTTAATGCGCTAGTCGAGCACAGAGTCACCCACTTTGGCGCTGCTCCGATCATTCTTGCGATGCTCGCGAACACGCCCGAGGCGGAACAGCCGGTACTGAACCATACGGTCAATGTGATGACCGCCGGCGCTCCACCACCGAGTAAGGTACTGGAGAAGACCGCAAAACTCGGATTCGACGTGATTCATGTGTACGGCCTCACAGAAACATATGGACATGTCGTGTATTGCGACTGGGACGCCAGCTGGAATGGTCTGTCAATCGAGGAACAGGCTGATCTCAAGGCTCGTCAGGGTGTTCGACTGCAAATGATGGAAGATGCGCAGGTTCTTGATATCAACACCGGCCAACCGGTTCCGAAAGACGGTAGCACTCTTGGAGAAATCGTTCTTCGTGGGAACACTACGATGAAGGGCTACTATAAAAATCCGGAAGCTACTGCGGATGCGTTTCGCGATGGATGGTTCAGGAGTGGAGACCTCGCAGTTGTATACGAGGATGGGTATATCGAAATCAAGGACCGACTCAAAGATATAATTATTTCCGGAGGCGAGAACATTTCCTCAATTGAAGTGGAATCGGTGCTCTATAAATTCCCGAAAGTGGCTGCCGCCGCCGTGGTTGCGAAGGCCGACGAAAAATGGGGAGAGACTCCCTGTGCCTTCGTCGAGCTTAAGCCGGGAGAAGAAGCGTCAGAAGACGATATAATCCAGTTCTGCCGCGAAAATATGGCGGGATTTAAACGTCCCAAAACTGTTGTCTTTATGACGCTACCAAAAACATCAACCGGCAAGATTCAAAAGTTTAAGTTACGCGAAATGGTTCGCGCTGGCGAAGTCTGATTGTTGATATTTAATTTCTGATAGATCGATGAATAAAATTGAAAAAGTTGCTGTGCTCGGTGCGGGCACTATGGGTGCTGGTATTGCCGGAGTTTGTGCCAACGCCGGATGCGAAGTTTTACTGCTGGATATGGCGATCGAGGCATGCGAAAAAGCGAAGGCACGACTGTCCGGC
>JBCCGE010000095.1:0-12388 GCA_039029455.1 Pseudomonadota bacterium
CCGCAGAATCGCAACCAGATACGACAAAACCGCCGAAAGCTATCTCGATATGATCAAGCTCGCATTCTTCCGGATCACAATAAAATGCATTTAAGAAACGCTGCCTAGGAGCTGCTGGCAACGACTATTCAATTATCCAGATCGACTTGTCGATTCCGGTGCTGAATCTCTGCCGGCTAATTGCTGAATCGAGGAACACCCTTGCTCGAATCACACCTGTAACATCTTCCACAAACCGTGACAGGTCGCCAGTACCTGATGCCGTAACAGTGATGTCGGACGACCGCGATGCGTTGCGCTGGTCTATCTGTACGAACTCGTCCGCATCGAAGTCATAAAACTCGATCGACTGGACGATCTCAGATCGAAAAAACGCTGAGGATTCGAGAGTGAATTCAAATCTCGAGGGATCAGAATAGGCGCTGATCGTCTCAAACTCGATTGAGATTTCGCCGATCGGAGACAACGGATCGCGCTGTATGGTCAAGTCGATGTTGTCGCTTGCTTCCAGTGCGGCAAGTCCACCACCTGCCAGCACGCCGCGGGTGACTTGAAAACTGTTCGTTTGAGTTACAGTGTCCTGCGGGATGGCCAGGATAATGTTGTCTACTGCGAACCACCAGTCATTACCGGCATCAAAACATCCAAAACGCAGCAACATATCGTCAGATGTTGCAGAGAAGTCAATTCCTGAATCGAATACACCAGGGCCGACAAAAAACGTATTGTCAGGAACGGTTGCGGAATCGAATTCCAGTAGCCGCTGCCAGGTGGTCCCGTTGTCAAATGAGAGCTCGGCGAATCCCGCCTGCGTGTCCTCAGTAACAAATTCGTAATCGAATTCAAGACGGAGTCGGCTTCGATCGATTCCGGTCAAGTCAAAGTGGCGGCTGATATAGGAGTTATATCCCTGAGCCCCGGCACCGGTTGTGAAATCCTCCCATGCATCGGGGTCAGCAACCAGAACCGTATTTCCGATTGAGGTTGCCAGCGTGGACCGACCGATCTGTACACCTTGTTCATCAATCCACGAATCCACATCCATCGCCGTCCAGCCGTTGTATGCTTGTTCCGTCGTTGTCCCCTCCATCTGCGAATTGTCGATCGTCCAAAGTGCCGGTCCTTGTCCAATAATTGAAGTCCAGTCCGACCCATCACCTGCATTGGCATTAGTGAATGGAACGAGGTTGAGGCCTTCAAAATCGTCAACGTCAACGATGGCAACGTCTTGAATCGCACCGGAGGAGCGCCGTACGCCGACGATGTGCGGCGGTACGGAAACGCCGAAATGATCGAGCACCGTTGGAGCTACATCAGCATGCGAAACACCTGAAGGAAGATTGCCATGGCGCAGGGTACGACTGACAACGATAAACGGAATGGTCCGCTCAAGGCTGGTCTGGCTTCCGTGCCCGCCGTTTGGCCGATGCCCATGATCTGAAGTGACAATGATCTGCCAGTATTCGTTGTCAAAGTCCGGTCTTGCCGCCAGCGCATCGAGAAGCTCGCCGATCCGGACGTCAGCAGACTCGATTGCCTCACGGTATAAAGCGAACGAACTGCCGCTGGCGTGGCCTGCGAGATCTACTTCGTCAAACGCGACAAAAACGACATCAGCATCAATCAATGTCGAGCTGATCGTTGCGGCAGCCGTAGATGCAACAGACGAGTCGTTCCCGAGATCCTCCCGGATATCGAGGTCGTTGTTAGGATCAGCGTCAGTATCGACAGCTTCCATGATGATGGAATCGATCGGACCCCAGTTCACAAAGCTTGCTGTAATCAGCGATGGGTCTGCTGATTTGACCAGGCCGATGTACGGCGGGTTATTAGTGAAATCACCGTTAGTGAACGAGCTTCCGTTGCCTGTTACACCGTGCCGGTCTGTCCAGACTCCCGTTTGAATGGTGCTCCAGCCAGGCCCACTGATTGTTCCTTGTTCGAACGGAGTGCCGAGCACGCCTCCGGAGTATGCGGAGTCTGAATACGCTCCGCGATAGTCCGGATGCCATGTTCCGTTGATCAGGCTGTCCATCCAGGGCGTTGCTGCTTCGTCGAATCCCTGAGTGCCGTAGCCCATTCCATCAACACTGATCACCAGCGACTTGGGTACCTGGGCTTCAAGAGCTGGGATCCAGAGGATGAATGCAGCTAACAGTACGAACGCATCGCGCAGAATTTTTGGCATCTTACTGTTTCGAAAGGCTGGTGATGTTTCCGGTATTCTAGCCGAAAAAGATCCAGATTCAGCCACGAACAAATGGTGCGTAAACGCCACCGTCCACAGAAAACGACTCGAACATTGACGATAACCTAGCCAAGCGGAGCCGCGATCTGACCGAATGCATCCGACTGGCCGGTTCCTGCGAATCGCTGTTTCTGATTCGTGGCCGCGTTCCAGATGGAAACAAGGCTGTATGTGCCGAGGTCAGACGAAAGATTTCGCAAATCGAGAGTTTCAACCTGCCAGGGCGCATAGTTCATATGCTTGATGCGGATCGTTCCGTTGTACCTGTTGTACTGGCCGTTCAGATCAAGATCGATCAGCAGGTCGTTACCTGCGCGACGGAAAGTCAGATCGTTTTCGATCGAATCAAATCCGAGATTGGCTTTGATTTGCAGCGTATCAAAACCACCGTCTTCGCGACTGGCGCCCGTCTCGATGATCGTGTCATGGCCGCCGTCCAGTTCATACACATATGTGTCTGAGCCACGTCCGCCTTCCAGCCTGTCATGACCCGCCATGCCGGCAATGAGATCATCGCCGTCATTACCCTGAATCCAGTTATCAACGCTGTTGCCTGTTAACGTGTCAGCAAAGTCGCCACCGACCGCCCTCTCGACGACTTGACCGTCGCCAATGATGAAATTCTGCCAGCGATCTTCGACGTAGCTGATCGCGCCTTCGCGTAAATCGATAACAACCGGCTGGTCCGCGTATTCGCCGGTGACCTTGTTTCCATCCGACTGGCGATTGATCGTCCGGGTAAATCTTTCCGGCCAGTAGCCAAGCCGGTCTTCGCGACCGTGGTGAGTCGGGTCGCCAAGCTGGCTTTCACCGTAGGCTTCCCGAAGAAATGCTACGTCGAGATAACCGAATGAATGCGGGAACGGATTGCTGGAATATCTACCCTGCACTGTTTCATCACGGGTGAATTGTGGAGCCCAGTGCTTGATACCCAGAGCCGACCCGACAGCGCGTAGTATCTGCAGGTAGCGACCGTCACCCGCCATTGGTTCGACAGTGCTACCTCCGAATTCCGAGTTGCTCAGGACGATGTCTCCAAATCCATACATTCCCGGCCGGTAACCTGTCGCCGGCCTGGTTGCGTCGGCCGTGAAAATCTGGATGTCAGCATTCTCGGAATCGTCGTACTCGAACTTGAGGTTTGCATAGTTGCTGATTTGCGGCATCCAGCTCGTCAGGCTTTCCGGATAGCTTGCATAGCCGAAAATGAAGTTGAACAGGTTCTGAACGCCTTCGCTGACCATTTCGAAACCGGTGAATCGGCCGGGGGCGAAATACGAAGGAACGGCATCTGCGAATCTGTAGGTGATCACATTGTCAGAGCCGCGTTGTGTGTTGGAGCTGTTCCAGATGTTGCCCTGCCCTACAAGTACCGACGGACTCTGGTCAGACCGGATGTTTGCGTGAGCCCATCCGGAAACGGTTGAGCCTTCAAGTCCTCGCACGCTTACACGGTATTCACCGCGTCTCAGGATCGCGCTGAGCTTCGCTTCGGCAAACTGATCGGTGGTGAGTGTATGCAGTTGCTGCCCGCGGTACAGCCTGTTGTCAGTTGTGAAGTCCGCTTCAGAAAATACCTGAACGTGATCCGCTGGAAAGTTGTTCAGTGTGAATATGCGGGAAAAGTCTACTGACTCATGGCCGGTAAGGTCTGTGAGCCCGGGCGCAGCCGAAATCACGGCCGGCATGTTATCCGTGATTATCAGGCGGTAGTTGCGAGGCTGGCCTGCGGGATTCCGGACCACCCAGTGGTGCGTTCCTGATGTTCGTGCTTTGTAATAGGTCTGCCCGTTGATGTACTGAGCAACATTGTTATCAGGATCGCGCAGCAGAGTGCCACCAGACAGCCGGTACCACTGTCCAGCCACGAGGTCGACTTTGTACCAGTCAACATCCGAACCGATCTCAAGTGATCCGTCGACAAACGTCGTTTGATTTGCCCGGACTGGGACACGCGCCTCCGTATTTCTGTTGGAGCCGGCATCGTCAACATAGTCAATCAGCTGGTAGTAGATTTGATAGGTACCAGTGCCGGCGCCGACTCCGGAGGCCGAAAGATAGTGTGTGCCGGTTTGTGGCGCCACAAACTCAAGGTAGGAATCCCGTCCGGTTCCTCCGTTGTTGTTACTGCCGATCAAACTCGAGTCGCCATCGTAAACACGGACGTTGGGATCAGCCAGAGTCAGTTCCTGGTATCCCGCTCCCAGCAAGTGAACACCATAAGTCCATCCCTGCTGCAGTTGGACGCTGAAGAAGTCACGATCAAAAGATGTACCTACTTCGGAATCCTTGCGTTCCAATTCGCGGAGAGAGATGCGAGTGTCAACGCTTTCGGGAATCTCGTAGATTTCAGCAGTCAGCTGGTAACTACCTTCAGACTCACCGATCAGGTTATCAACCTGTACAAAGTTGGTGTTCGTCACGTGTGCGGTGAAAACGATCCGGGCGACACCTGAAAGCCCGTCCTGAAAGTGTTCGATAGATGTCCTGACACCGAACATCCGAAGTCTCAGGTAAATCGGATCCGTTGTTTGAGCCGTGATCTGGTACAGCTGACCCGCTTCCAGATCGATGCGGAACCAGTCCGCATCGTAGAAGTATTCATCGTACGGATCCGGCCTGTCCATCCTGCCGAAGGCATCCTGTTCGAGAGTAAGTACTCCGGTGGTGGTCGAGTCGTTGGGGTAGTCGTCGTACATGTCCGGCCTTTCTGGTTTCGCCGTTATCGGGCAACAGGAAGAACAATTCTCGATGGATAAGCGTCAGAATGATGGATCGTGTTGGTGGCGATTACGGCGTCGACTTCGTCAAAGTTGTTTCCGCCGGTATTCAGGTTTCTCGCAAAACGGGGAAAGTTGCTGCTGGAGATTTCGATTCGAATCCGGTGTCCTTTTGCAAAATAGTTGCTCGTAGACATCGGGGAAAGCTCGATTTCGTAGACTTCCCCCGGGCTCATAAACAGCTCCTGATCGTAACCCTCGCGAAACCTTGCTCTTTGTATGGTTTCGTCGAGATTGTATGCGGTTCCGTCGGGATATACGTCAATCAGTTTGATCGTAAAATCTGTGTCCCGGGCGGATGAGGAGACGTACAGCACCGACTCGATAAAGCCGCTGACCTCGATACCTTCTTCAAGCGGGTCGGTCGTGTAAACGAGGACATCGTGTCTCAATTCAAGTTCCCTCTGATCAAACGACCCCGCATCGATCGCTCCTCCCGTACAGCAGACATTTCCGCCTCGACTGGGAACGGGATTCATCGGATCGTACTGGAAGGAGTCAGGCGTTTCGTTTTCGCCGGCGGTCTCAAGCGACAACGCTCCGTCTCCATTGCGGGTGTTCGCATTGCCGGCGCTGCCCAGATACATCGGCGTCATCTCCACATGCGATGGCGGCCATTGATCGGCAGCTTGCCATTTGTTGCTGCCCATCGTGTAGTAACGGACGCGAGGCATATCGACGGCTGCCATGTCGTTTTTCAATTTTGCATCAAACCAGTCGTAGACCAGAGTGTCATAGTCGAGTCTTGCGTCGCCCACATTCAGGTCACCGATCATCGTGACCTCTTCTGATCTTCTGAATCCACAATGAGTATTCGGAGAAATGATCAGATACTGATTTTCGCGGTCATCCTCGGTAAGCGCGTTTTCGCGTACGTGATTAAACAGAGCCAGGTTGGGGCTGCTCGCGACATCAAACCATGAAACAAACCAGAAACTCGGTACGCCGAATTCCATGTCGTCATGATAGAGGCCGCCCTGATACCATTTCGGGTCATTCGGCTTGCGCCTGATCATGTCTTCAAAGATCCCCGATGGTCCATCGACGTTTTTCATGATGTCCTGCATGGGCAGGTGCGTGTTTGCCTGAATCCAGTCAACCGGCGGACGTTCGGGAGCCAGATCGAAGTAGCGCGAAACACGGATCAGTTCTTCTTGAGTCGCGTCCGGTGGGAACGTCGGACGGATACGATCGTTCTGAACCGAGTAGAGCCATGAGAAGAAAAGCATCTGCTCGACGCCGCCCCGGTACCAGTTGCCCTGCTCGTAGAAGTCTCCAACACGTCCGACGCCGGCTCCAAAACCCTGCGGCACCATAGCCACGTGTGCCGGATGATTGAGTGCTGCTACTGCCATCTGCCATTCGGCGGTTGAAGAACAGCCGATCGTACCGATGCGGCCGTTGCACCACGGTTGTTCAGACAGCCACGTGAAACAGTCGTAGCCGTCGGTCGTCGGAACGCCCAGTATGTCCCACTGACCTTCGCTGAAGTACCTGCCCCGTTCATTCTGCACGACGTAGGCGTAACCTCGCTTGACCGCCTCCAGAGCCCGATTGTAGGTGCGCGTTGATTCTTCACCATCACGCCAGCTGTTGAAGTTGTAAGGCGTCTTGGAGAGGATTACGGGAACAGGTTCATTCGTTTTCGGACGGTAGATGTCAGTGCACAACCTCACTCCGTCGCGCATCGGCATCATGATCTTCTGATCGATGATCGCAATTTTTTCCAGCTCGACCCTCGGGCTGATTTCGGCGACGGTTTGTTCCTGGGCCCAGGCCGTCGTAATCGAAAGACTGGCAGCGGCAACAAATGCTAATACTGAAACGCGAAAATAGTTCATGACTCTAAGTCCAATCCGGTAGACAGGTTCGATCCATCCAAGATACCGCTACTTGGGTCTGATTTCACTGGAAAGAGCGGCGTTTTCGCGCTCATGCCAGAATTCCCGGAATATCTTTTGTTTTCTGTCCCGGATCAGACCAACCGTTCGTCAACTGGTTGAAATCGGGTCGAACTGACCCAATAAATGACTTAACAATTCCAGAAACGGGAGAAAGAAGATGCCGGGTTATTTGTTCCTTTACCGCAATGCAAACGAAGCCGAAATGTCCGCCGAAGAAATGCAGGCCTGCATGGATCGCTGGATGAAATGGATCGGCGAATCAACAGAAGCCGGATGGATGACCGAGCCCGGAGATGCTCTCCGCGGCGGTCGCACCGTTCACAACGATCGTTCGACCACTGACGGCCCGTTTGCTGAATCCAAGGAAATTATCGGCGGATACAGCATCGTCCAGGCCAGAGATATCGAACACGCAACCGAACTCGCACAGGGTTGTCCTGTTTTCGTCGAAGGGGGTTGCCTCGAAATCCGTGAACTGGCCAATGTCGAAATTGAGACTCCGGCGCAGGCATGACCGAATCGCACTCCGGACTGGTCGAACATTTCTTCAGGCACGAGTCAGCCAACCTTGTTTCGGTGCTGACTCGTGTCTTCGGCTTTGCCCATCTGCAACTGGTCGAAGACACGGTCCAGTCTGCGCTGGTGGAGGCTCTGGAGCACTGGAAGATCAACGGCGCTCCGGACAACCCTGCGGCGTGGGTTCACCGGGTTGCCCGCAACAAAGCACTCGACGCGCTGCGAAGGCAGAAAACGGAAACACGCATCTTTGAAGACTTGAGCGAACTTTCAACTTCGGCAGGTCAGGCAGCTGCCTCCGGATTTGAAGCTCTGTTCGCGCCGGCTGGAATTACCGACTCAGTCCTGCGGATGATGTTTGCCTGTTCGCATCCGTCACTCGATCGGCTCTCGCAACTGGCACTGATGTTGAAGCTGCTTTGCGGATTCAGCGACCGGGAAATCGCTTCGGCGCTTTTGATCGGCCCGGATGCAGCGAGAAAGAAAGTCTATCGCGCTAAAAAACAGATCGCCGATTCAGGTATCCCGTTTGAGATTCCTGATGAACCGGAACTGGCAGAGCGCATCGGGGCGGTGAACGTCTGTCTGCCTGCCTGCCTGCCTGCCTGTTAGTTGGTCTCTGAGTTGGTTGTTATGTGTCTGGCGGCATCTTTGTTTTGCTATTGTCTTTTCATTGTCTGATTAGAACTGGCATGCTGTTGTTGCAGGTCATCCAAAGCCTTTTCCGTCTTCCACTGTGTGTGTGTGCCTGTCTGTCTGTCTGTCTGTCTGTCTGTCTGTCTGTTTGTTTGTTTATTCTGACTGGCACTGACGTGGCTTTCTTCCAATTATACTGTTCTTCCGACAGGTGGAGTCCTTTCCCATGACCTACTTGCGTTTGGCGCACAGCACCGAAGTGCACTTGTACGAGGGACCCAACACGGAAGACACGCTGACTCAGTTCGTGCACAAAATGCTGGCCTCGGCAGAAAGCGAGGAGGAAGACGCGTCCGACGCAACCACAACGTCATCGGAAGACGAGAGCGCTGCCGCCCATGACTCGGCGAGTAGTCAAACACATGACAGTTCGGAGCTGTAATACACGGACTTGCCCTCTGCCCAAGCACCCGTCTGTTTGTATGCCACGCAAGTCACATAGCTCGTCTGTTCCTAGTGACACTAGCCGTTGTATCTATGCTGTCGCTGTCGGCATGCTTGAGTGCAAAATTTTCACGACTTGAACGACTCGACCAGTTGGTTTTGTCGTCCTCTTTATTTGTTTGAAATGTTAGCATGTTTTATGAAATGTTGGAGTAAACTTTATTTATTTATTGGACGGAATGCCTGGTAATACAATTGGATGAGATGCATCAGCACATGACTGCGCTCTGCTGTGCACTGGGACTGTAGAATACAGACTACAGAGATCTGGCTGCACGAGTCATCGATGACTCATGCCGCGCAAGATAGCACCACTTCAGTCTTTGCGCTTTGCCGGAATCCATAGATTCATTTATTTGCATGCTTTGACGCCCAGGAGCAGTGATTTCCTTTTCTGCTGTTGAGCATAACGGTATCTCTTGGAAGTTGAGAATGCACGTTTGGCACTTTCATTGAAGCAGTAGTCATGGCAACTGGCGTTTGTGTGTTTGTGTGACTATGAGGAAAATGTGAGGCCAGTTGGGGAGCTCTGCAGTGCATGTCCTTGATTTGATCTCCGAACGAGCCGTGTGCAGTGTTCAGGGATGAGTATGAGATAAGCAAGGAAACTAGATCATTGAACAATCGTCAATCTTCAAGTTGCGGAGCAACCAGCAGACGATGCCTCTCTGCTGCAGTCAATACAGGGACAGATTTTGAGCCAGGAAAGCGAATGACTCCCCGAGACCCTGCTCTGAGCCCACAATGGCTGTATACCCCATGCATGCAGGATAACGCGAGTGCACAAACTCTTTGAGAAACAGAAACATCCGTGTTGTGGTGATTGCATTGACACAAGCATTGAATGTCTCGCGTGGATCTCTCTCAACCCAAGCAATAATCATGCATACCATGGATGGCTTCCTACACTTTTTTCCACGAGCAGCTGACTTTGTGAAACAAACCGACAAGCCAAAATACAGAGGATAAAAGCTGGCAAAGCAGCAACCGTTACAAGTAGAGGGTGAGAAAAACGAAATTGCGGGGATCAAGATCAACTCCCCTGTGACTCTCTCTGGCGCCCTGCCAGTCATGCTATCTTCCTTCATGTTCAAAATAGTATTCTCACGAAGAGGGTAAACCACCTGAAATTGCGGGGATGCGGCGGCCAACAAGCGGGAAGTTTGCAGCATGAGCTGAGAGGAGTCAGTCTGTAATGCAATGAAAGTGAATTGGACCAGCGCCAGACCAAAAAATTGTCCAGTATAGCTGTCAAACATTTATGTCAATTACCTCAAGAGGAATAGAGAATTGCTTGCTCTACCGAATGGAGCAGTGTGGGGCAGCCATGGCGCAAATTTGGTACCAACCACAACACGGACAAACATACCAAGGAAAAGTCAGCAGGGGAAGGCAAAACCAGTGGACAGAGAGAGAGAGAGAAAAACTAAAGCAGCAAATTGTGTGCGATGGTAATGGCCAGATGTTTTGGCGAGCAGCACATCACATAGATCTCAGTTCACACTGGGTGAATCGTTTCTAGTTCGTCTGCACTGCCAGATGTCCCCGTGCTACCTGGGCATAGAAGAGCACTACTTCACCCCCGCGAAGACACCGCCAGTTTTAGAGGCTTTCTTCCTCTTGAAAAGCTCCTCTCCGGTTCTCTGTCTGCCACTCTTGGAGTGAGGTACTCAGTTCCAAGATGCGTTGTTTCTCACCGTGTCACCCAGCAACAACTTTCAGTGGTTCATACCAGGGGCATCTCTCTCATGCCGGAATCAGGTCGGGGCAGTCTGCCTCATTGCGGTCCCTAGCTTGGTTTCCACAGACACTTCTTGATAGCTGGTCATTCCAGTGACCGGAGACAGTCATACCTGGAAAGGGCAGTGCTGCATGCTTCAGTCTCAGCTGTGTTTGTCAGCAGTGGCGTGGTCAGCAGCAATGCCAGGAGTGACATCATCGGCGGCCGCCAGTTGCTTTTTGTTTTTCGGCTTCTTGGCGACGATGAAGAAGGTGGTGCGGAAGTGTCGCATGCGAAAGTACGGCATGTCAAGGCCGGCCTCGTGGACCAGTTTAGGAACGTCACGATTCCACCAGCAGCCGTAGTTCTCCGCGTGCCGCTCAGCATTGTTGTTCAATATTCTCAGCATCCATTTGTAGGTGCGGCGACACATGCCGTGTTGCAATAGCAGGATGCTGCCGTCTTCCTTGACCACTCGCTTCATTTCCGCCAGCGCACGCTCAGGATGCTCGTAGCTGCACATGCCAAATGTGTCCACCACGGTGTCAAACGTGGCGTCGGCAAACTGCGACAAATCCTCTGCATTGCCCACGGCAAGCTCACTGACGCGCAGCGCAGCGGCGTCACGTTTAGCTTCGGTGATCATGTTCGGACTCAGGTCCACGGCACAGAGGTAGTCGACTTTCTTCGGGTCGTAGTACGCAAAGTTGGTACCGGTTCCAGCCGCTAGTTCTAGCACTTGACCGCGAGCTCGTGCCAGGAGGTTCTTACGCATGCGCGTGATACCGAGCCAGCGCTCTCCTCGAATGATTTCCTCGTTGTACGTGGCCGCCAAGACTTGGAACACCTTGCGACGGTATGCCTCATCGATGACGTCGGTCTTTCGCTCGTCACTCTTCAATACATAGTGATGCATAATCATCCAGAAGGCAGCCGTGGCACCACTACCCACGAACACCAGTAGCACAATGCGATACTGCTTCTTACGAGGGTACTCACTAAACTTGACACGCCTACTAGACCTCTGGGCCAGCTTCTCACCTGGTGCGTCTACATCAGAGATGATAGCTCTGCGAGTGGTCTTCCTGAAGTCAGCAGGTCTCTTTGTCTTCGATCGGCAAGGATTGCTGGAGGAAAACCAACGCCGGCTGATGTGTTGGAAGCTTGATCGGCCACACAGCGAGCGGCCAGACTGGGCCAACCTCGCAGCCCACATTCTGATGAGGATTTCTCAAACTCTCCTTGGATCGCAGCAGCCAGAAAATAATCCAATTTCTCTACCATGTATAACAGAACACCTTATAATACAGTGACGTCACAGACTGCCAGGAACAATTCCTTCGCCGAACTTGTCAGGTCTTCGTCGGAACTGCGATCTGTTTTTCGCCGCTCCGATATTTTATTCCAGTGAGCCCAGTTCAGCTACATAATCCAAATATTCACCACTGAGAGAATTCCGCTGCTCTCTGCTGCCGGCCGATCGCAGATCAAGAAATAATTTAGGTCGATTTGCTTCACCCTGTATTCTCAATTATTTCGCCATTCAGGTCATTGCAAAACTCTAAGCAGTCCAATTTAGCATTCGTCTCCAAGCTCTTCGCTCCGACAGCTCAGCAGCACACAACTTGCTTGGCTAAGCGCTGCGACTCCCAGGCAACAAAATGAACAACAATCGAAATTCAGTTTCTTCGTTCAATTTCTCCTCGATCGACAAAACTGTGCTGCCACTTGTTGACAGAGCTTCTGGAAATAGTGATGCCAGCCAATTTTCTCAAAATCGGCAGGAATGAGCCGTATTTCGATATGAAATCCACCGTTGGCGAGCCAAGATTGCTAAAACCTGCTAGAGTTACTAAAACCAAGCACTTGTGAATGAAATTCGATTGGTTTTTTTAAAATGCTGCCATGGTTACGAGCGAATCGCGTGGGGGCGCAGGCCGCCGCGCGGGACTTCAAAGCATGCATGCAGTGGACAGACGAGGAAAAACTCAAGTCATGATTTGTGACATTTCCTACCTGTATTTCCATTCATTTCGAAGACATTTTTCCTCTATTTCTACCTCTGCCTGACCGGGACTCG
>JBCCGE010000096.1:0-12231 GCA_039029455.1 Pseudomonadota bacterium
CAATGTGATGAGAGTTCGTCATGGTCTTATGCTTATTGGACCATCATGTAAGGATGTTGCCTTCTTTCATACCTCATCACGCAGGATTACGTAAGCTCACTGTTATAACATCCTTCTGTACCACATGCCGTGTTGTCTGCCGCCGTTGTTGACATCCCGGTTGATGCAGAGTGGTATTGCCATGTTTGCAGACAGGACTACGTAAGCTCACTGTTGTAACATCCTTCTGTACCACATGCCGTGCTGTCTGCCGCCGTTGTTGACATCCCGGTTGATGCAGAGTGGTATTGCCATGTTTGCAGACAGGATTACGTAAGCTCACTGTTATAACATCCTTCTGTACCACATGCCGTGTTGTGTGCCCTTGTGCCCGATTCGAGTAGCCGGTTCGTCCACCCAAAAGATGGATTCAGCTGGATCGATTAGAAATATAACCCTCTGCTGCCGTTGGATCGGCCATCCTGTTGGAGACCGAATAAAGTGCTTTGTCGGACATCGCGGTTGCCTCCGATACAGTTCCGATCGTTGAAGAATTCGATCGCAGCAAGCCCCGGGATGCAGGCGCGAAGTTTTCAGTGTCGATTCCGTCCGACATCTGCAAACCATTGAACGCATCCGGGCCTGAGGAAACATTGTTCGCTTTTTAATGTCCCGCGACACCTGTGCGGTATTTCTAAAGTTTATCTTTCCAATGACTCGGAACCCCGGACAAATCGGCAACACTGCCATCCAGCCCATCTGCATAAATGCCAAACGATTCGATACTGGCTTCCTTGAAATAGCGCTTGATCATGGTCGCGACCTCATCACTGACGAGTTGTGACCATGGCATTTCAGCCTCGTCGTACAGCGCCAGACTCTGATTATTCATATCCTGCTGAGCAGGCTGCTTTAACAGTCGTCCACGATAAATAATGTGATTGGTGCCCGTGGAACGCGATTCGAAGACGGAATACAGAAAATCTGTCTCAGCATCCAGTTCAAGCGCTGATAACAACCAGGCTATCCGCTCGTCGTGGCCCATTAGCTTGCCATTGACCGGCGTCTGTGGAATGTCCCAGCCTTGTGGTGTTCGTTGCATCAACAACCGGTTATGCCACGACAGTACGCTGCCAACCAGAGTGGCGCTGTCCTTTTCGGCCCGATCAGCTGTTGCCTCCATTCCCAATGTGACGTAACCCCCTCGCCAGTACCCGAGTGGATTCCCGGTGTCTGCGCCAAACGCTTTGACTTCACCAATCAATATGATGTGATCTCCTGCCTCGACAGTCTTAAACGGGACACAGTCAAACCAGCCAATACACCCTTCGATTAAAGGTGCTCCCGTGCTCTCGGTTCGCGTCGTTACATAGTCAAACTTATTGGGTTCTTTTGTTGCAAACGTTGTCGAAATGCCCTGCTGGTCTTCGCTCAGAATATTGACAGAGAAAAAACCGCAGTTTTCGAACACATCAATAGCGTCGGCGTTGTCGGCTACGCAGATTGAAATCAGGGGTGGATCCAGCGAAACGGACGTAAATGAGTTGGCCGTAAATCCCCTGCGGTTACCGTCACTGTCAATTGAAGTCACAATCGTGACCCCGGTCATAAACGTACCCAGCGCCTGACGAAATTCCTTGGGATCGATCTTCTTGGTTTGCACAGCAGTCACAGAAACAGTCCGAATCAAATTAACATGGCTTAATTCACAGGTTGGTCAGGTAGAATACCTGCGCCTTGAAGATTACAGCATGAGCATTCGGTATGACACAACCCACTAAAACAAGATTTGACACTTTGGCCCTGCATGCCGGTCAGCGACCTGATCCCGTGCATGGTGCGCGAGCCGTTCCGATTTATCAAAGCGCGAGCTACGTTTTTCGCGACAGTGATCACGCAGCGTCCCTGTTCAATATGGAGCGACCCGGTCACGCGTATTCAAGATTATCAAATCCGACAAACGCGGTTCTCGAAGAGCGTATCGCGGCGCTGGAGAATGGGGTTGGCGGCATCGCCACAGCCAGCGGTCAGGCCGCCCTTCATCTTGCGATTGCGACACTGATGGATGCGGGTTCACATGTGGTGTCATCGAGCGCGATTTACGGTGGTTCGCACAATCTGCTGCAGTACACGATGACACGATTTGGCATTGAAACAACATTTGTTCCGCCAAGAGACGTCGATGCAATCCGGGCTGCTATTCAGCCCAATACCCGTTTGGTTTTCGGGGAGGTGATTGGAAATCCCGGCAACGATATTCTGAATCTCCCACTGGTTGCTGAGCTCGCGCACGAACATCGAATACCGCTGATGATCGATTCGACATTTACAACGCCTTATCTTATCCAACCCTTTCATCATGGTGCGGATATTGTGATGCACTCAGCCACCAAGTTCTTGTGTGGACACGGAACGGTAATCGGCGGATTGCTCGTCGATCACGGACGTTTCAGCTGGCAGGACAGCGGCAAATTTGACACGCTGTCGGAGCCCTATTCCGGGTTCCACAACATGTCGTTTGATGAAGAATCATCCCCCGCAGCATTTCTGTTGCGCGCCAGACGAGAAGGCCTGAGGGACTTTGGCGCCTGCATGAGTCCGACCACGGCCTTTCAGATTCTGCAGGGGATGGAGACTTTGTCGATTCGGATGGACCGTCATGTTGACAATACCCGTAAGGTGATTGATTTTCTCAGTAAGTCTGACGCGGTATCGGATATCAGCTATCCGGAACTGCCGGAACACCCGGACTATCAACTCTGCAGTGAATTGCTGCCGAGAGGTGCCGGGGCTGTATTCAGTTTTACGTTGAACGGCGGTCGCGAAGCCGGTCGAGTGTTCACCGAGGGACTGAGCGTGTTCTCGCACCTCGCCAATGTCGGCGATGCGAAATCACTGGTAATTCATCCCGCCAGCACCACCCACTATCGAATGAGCGCAGAGGATCTTTTAAAAGCCGGAATTAATGAGGGCACAATTCGCCTTTCAATTGGGCTTGAGGACGTTGACGACCTTATCGAAGATCTCTCCAGAGGCATTCATCTGGCCTCGAAAGTAGCGCGATAGGAGAGTAAGTCAATGCATATTGAACTCAACGGCATCAGCTACCACGGCTACACAGCAGCGCGAGAACACACCTCAGATCGGGAGACAGTGGTCTTTATCCACGGCACCTCGATGGATCATACCGTCTGGAATCTGCAGAGTCGCTATTTCGCATACCACGGCTACAATACTCTCGCGATGAACCTGCCGGGTCATGGTTTCAGCGAGGGGCCGCTGCTAACCTCAATAGAGGCGATGGCCGACTGGCTGCGCGAGATTGTCGATCGAACGTCGGGGACAGGTGTTCACCTTGTCGGGCACAGCATGGGATCGCTGATCTGCCTTCAGGCTGCGTCCGGTTACACGGACAGCAAACCGCTGTTAAGTCTGTCACTGGTCGGTTTTAGTTACCCCATGTCTGTGACCCCTGTGCTTCTGGACGCAGCTAAGAACCAACCGGCAGAGGCGTACAGTATGATGACACAGTGGAGCCACACCTCTCAGCTGGGTGGAGAACCCAATCCCGGATTCTGGTCTCCCGGTATGCAGATGAGTATGATGTCAAACGCTAATCCTGACGCCGTCTATCAGGATCTGATGGCTTGTAACGATTATGCGGGCGCTGAATCAGCATTGCAGAATCTTCAGACGCCGACGCTCTTCATCAGTGGACTGCTGGATAAGATGGCACCCTGCAAGCTGGCGAGAAAGCATGCTGAGGCCAGCACGTTTGCCTCCATCGAACAGATTCCGCAGGCTGGTCACAGCATCATGTCAGAAAAACCCGACGAGGTGCTTAAGGCTTTGCAGCGTTTCATCCGTGCCAATCCGATTCCCGCTTAAGGACGAGTTAGCGGAACGATGAGGCGGATATTGCCCTGGGGGCTGGTCGTTGTTCTTGCCCTCAGCCATGTGTGGCTGGCGACCCTGCGGTACCCGATGCCTGCAGCCACCGGCAAAGAAATAAATCCGCCTCCCGGAGGTTGGCCAGCACTCACAGGCGATAGCCTTCGCGTTTCTGCATATAACATTCATCGTGCAAAGGATGAAGACGGAAAGCGGGACATCCGACAACCGGCAACATTACTTGTCGACGATGATATTGCAGGACTCCAGGAAGTGCTCGGTCCGGGAATTTTTTCAGACGACCAGGCCGAACAACTTGGCCAGATACTCAATGTCGGCTGGATTTTCGCGCCGATACAGACACAGTACTATCAGCCATACATCGGCAATGCTTTGATCAGTCGTGTGCCGGTCTCGGACTGGGATCGAATCCCGTTGCCAAAGTCCGACCAGCTCGATGGTTCACCGACCAGCCGGGCGTATCGAAATATGCTGAAAGCCACCATACAATGGAAAGGTGTTGACGTTGTTCTTCTGGTGACGCACCTCGATCGGGGAAAAATCCGCGTGAAACAGCTCCGACAGGTACTTGAGGAGGCCGGTCGCTATACACACAGCATTGTTCTCGCCGACCTGAATACACGCATAACGTCGACTGTCGCACAGGAGCTGCTGGAAACACACGGACTGACCGATGCTTATCAACAGGCAGTTGGTGCAACAATCGATGACGAAAGACGGATCGACTGGATTGTTACAAAAGGCTTCAAAGCGATTGAAGGCGGCACAGTTCCTGTTGGAATATCGGATCATCCCTACTACTGGGTGCGGCTGAAGCTGAGCGAAAGCTAGCCCGAATATTGCACAGAGGCGAACCGATTGTGACAACTCATAAATTCAAATCGAGAGCTTATGCGTTGCTGGACAGTTTTGGGAAAAACCCGGATTGTCCATGCAGCCATGTAACTCTCCCAAGGAAACACTTTTACGCATTGTATTCTTACCGATCACCGAACCTGTTTAGCGAGATTGTTCCTCAAATCCGGACCTTCATGACACAACTGGGTTAGAAGCATGATTCCATACAAAGACGAAAACCCGACTCACGTCCTGCCTGTCGTCACCTACGCCATTCTTGGTCTGAACATTTTTGCCTGGCTGTTGCTGCAGGGGATGGGATCTGAACCTGCTCTGACACAGTCAATCTGTCGGTATGGCGCAATTCCCGGCGCGATGCTTTCAAATGCCGCGTTGAGCAGCGCGGAAGATCTGGTGTGTCCGGTAGTTCAACAAGGCTGGTTGCAGGCGTTAACTTCTATGTTTATGCACGGTGGCTGGATGCACTTAATTGGAAACATGTGGTTCTTGTGGATTTTTGCAGACAACATTGAGGATTCAATCGGTCACGTTCGATTCATCATTTTCTACCTGATCGGTGGCCTTGCCGCGATAGCGGCCCAGATGGCAGCCGATCCCGGCAGCATGATTCCAATGGTCGGTGCTTCAGGGGCAATTGGGGGTGTAATGGGTGCGTATGCCCGTTTGTTTCCCAAGGTGCGGGTCCACATGGCGATCATCCTGGGATTTTTCATAATGCGCCAAACCCTGCCCGCATGGGTCATGCTGGGGCTCTGGCTTGGCTTCCAGGTTATCAGCGGGGTATTGAGCCTTTCAAACAGCGCTGAAGGTGGCGTTGCGTTCTGGGCCCATATCGGCGGTTTTCTCGCCGGATTCATACTGATTCCGCTATTTTTCAGTGGACACAAGACGAGCCGGCAAATCTGACACTGCCCCTGGAGAATATGACTGTGAAGACAATCGACTCACTAATCTCATCGCCATGGATCATTCCGGTGGACGCGCAGTCTTCGGTCCTGCAGGACCATGGTATCGCCATTGACAAAGGAAAAATCGTCGCGATTGCTCCATTGGACGAACTGAATACCGGCTACCAGGCTAAAACAACCCGCCACCTCGACAATCACATCGTTACGCCGGGTCTGGTCAACGCACATACGCACGCCGCGATGTCAATGTTCCGTGGCTACGCCGACGATTTGCCCCTTATGCAATGGTTACAGGATCACATATGGCCTGCAGAGAGTCAGTGGGTTCGTCCGGAATTTATGGATGTCGGTACGGATCTGGCGATTGCAGAAATGATTCGAGGTGGCACCACATGCTTCAACGATATGTATTTCTTCCCGGATCACGTCGCTAAATGTGCTGAAAATGCAGGCATTCGATCAGTAATTGGGATGATTGTGATCGATTTTCCAACCGTTTGGGCAAAGGATGCCGATGAATATATCTCAAAGGGTCTTGAAGTCCGGGACAGCCTGCGACATTCATCGTTGGTGACCGCTGTATTTGCACCCCACGCGCCCTACACAGTGTCGACAGATGCTCTTGAACGAATTGGTGTGCTGGCGGAAGAGCTGGACTGCCAGGTTCACATGCATGTTCATGAAACCAAGTTTGAAATCGAACAATCCAATGCACAATACGGGATGCGCCCACTTGAGCGGCTCGAGCAAATCGGGTTGTTGTCTCCCAGATTGCTGGCTGTCCACATGACTCAGCTGCTGAAGGCCGAAATCGAATCCTTGTCTGAACGTGGTGTTTCGGTGATTCATTGTCCGCAGTCAAACATGAAGCTGGCAAGCGGGTTTTGCCCTGTCGCGGACCTTCTTGATGCTGACATTAATCTGGCAATCGGCACTGACGGCGCCGCCAGCAACAACGATCTCGATATTCTTGACGAAACTCGTTCAGCTGCACTGATTGCCAAAGGATTCAGCGGAGATGCGTCCTCCATGCCGGCCTATACCGCTTTGCGATGCGCAACACTGAATGGTGCCAAAGCTCTGGGGATCGACCATATAACGGGTTCGATCGAGGTCGGAAAAGCCGCAGATATCGCGGCTTTTGATATCAATCGAGTCTCAACCACCCCGGTATTCAATCCGGTAAGCACGCTGATCTATAGCACCGCTGCACAACAAGCCAGTGATGTCTGGGTTGCCGGCGAGCCCCTTTTGAGTGACGGCGTGCTGCAAACTCTCGATGAAACTGACATATGCAGACGTGCGGTGCAGCTTGCTAACGCAATTGCGAACGGCAAATAAGTTAATGTAATATGTTATATAATAGATACAAATTATTGTTTTAAAACATATTAGTCATGATCAAAGAATCTGCAGACTCTGCGAACGTCGACGATGCTGAAATAAAGAAATTTGGTGATCTCGCCAGCCGCTGGTGGGATCCTGAAAGTGAATTCAAGCCCCTGCATCAGATTAACCCGCTGCGTCTGGATTTCATCAACCAGCGCTCCTTGCTGCACGGAAAAAAAGTGCTGGATATTGGCTGCGGTGGCGGCATTCTGAGTGAGTCAATGGTCGGTCTCGGCGCTGAAGTGACCGCCATAGACATGGCAGAAGCGCCTCTTAATGTTGCACGACTGCATGCTCTGGAATCCGGAGTAAATGTTGATTACCGAAAAGTGACGGCGGAAGATCTGGCGGATTCAGAACCCGAATCGTGGGATATTGTGACGTGCCTCGAGATGCTCGAACACGTACCCGATCCTTCGAGCGTAGTAGCGGCTTGTGCAAAACTGGTTCGTCCGGGCGGAGACGTCTACTTTTCGACAATAAACCGGAATCCCAAATCTTTCATATTTGCTATTGTGGGCGCAGAGTACATACTTAAGTTACTGCCCAAGGGCACTCATGAATACGCGAAATTCATCAAACCCAGCGAACTCACGGAGTGGAGCGGGCGTGCCGGATTGGAAGCCAAAGAAATGACGGGCATGCACTACAACCCGCTGAACGGACGTTACTGGCTGGCGGACGGAGTGGATGTGAACTACCTGCTGCATTCTCGAAAGTGCATCGACTAGATCGTTTCCCAGCGAAATAACGGGCGCGCGTATGCCGGAAAATACACAGTGTGTGCTTTTCGATCTGGATGGCACTCTTCTGGATACTGCACCAGACCTTGCGGGTGCTCTGAATGCGGTGCTCATCGATGAAGGCAGGTTGCCCTCAGAAATAGACGTGTGGCGGCCTTACGTCTCCCAGGGCGCGATGGCACTGGTGTGCGCTGGATTCGGGATCACACCCGAAAGCAGCGATGCAAAACGGCTTTGGCGAAAACTGCTGGATCACTACGCCCAACACCTGTGCGAGCAGACCCGGTTCTTCGATGGTATCGAGGAGCTGTTGGACCTTTTGAGCGCTCGCAATACTCCATGGGGCATCGTAACAAACAAGCCGGAATTTTTAACCACCCCTCTGCTCCACCAACTCGGACTGCACCGACGTAGTGCAGTCACGGTTTGCGGAGATACACTGGAATTCAAGAAGCCTCACCCAGCGCCCCTGCTGTTTGCCGCTGAGAAGGTTGGCATTTTGCCTGCAAGTACTGTGTTTGTCGGGGATGATCGACGAGATATTGAGGCCGGGCGTGCCGCTGAAATGAAAACAATCGCGGCCGGTTACGGTTATATCGGCCCGGATGAATCCGCCGCCGACTGGGGGGCCGATGTTGTCGTGGATCGTGCCTGCGAAATCAAATTGCATCTTCCAAAATTCTGACGGTCAGATTGCACCATGTTTGAACCCCTGGAACTCCTGATTCAAAACCGGCTATCGGATCTTGATGCTTTGACGCGCTATCCCCTGCTTTCACTGGTCGTGCTGTCAGGAACTATCGGTGCCGCAGTATTCTCATTTGCAGGCGGCCTCATCAGACTGCGGAGGCACGCGCACACAGAGGCCGTTGGCCAACGGCATCAGCGCGACATACAGAGCTTGAAAGAAGCCTTTGGCAAGCTGTCGAATGATGCACTGGCAAAAAATAACGAAATTTTTCTCGGGCTGGTGCAACAGGTCATGTATCAATCCGATATGCAGTCCAGACACGAACACAGTCGTCAAATTCACTCGATTCGTGAATCATTTGAGCCTCTGCAGCAGTCGTTGCAGCGAACGCGCGCGCAATTGGATGGACTCGACAACAGACGCGCGCAGTCAGATCAGGCGTTTTCGAAAGGAATCGCCCAGATAGCAGCTGAGAATCATGCGCTGAGGCAGGAGACGAGGGTTCTGAGTCAATCGCTGCAACGCCCTACAGTAAGGGGGGCATGGGGAGAAATCAGTCTGAGAAGACTTGTTGAGGCCTCCGGATTGATTGCGCATACCGACTTTGCAGAGCAAGTTGAATGCTCACACGGTTCGCGTAAGTTGAAGCCTGATATGATTATCCGCCTGCCCGGTCAACGTTATATCGTTATCGATTCGAAAGTGCCGCTCAATGCGTATCTTGATCTGACAAATACACGTGAAATACGGCAGATTGAAACACTCAAGCAACAGCATGCCGCTCTGGTTCGCCGCAGGATCAACGAACTGTCTGATAAGAGTTACTGGAAACTGATTTCCGGGAGCCCGGACTTCGTTGTCATGTTCCTCCCCGGGGACCAGTTTCTCGATGCCGCGCTTGAAAAATCTCCCAACCTGATCGAACACGCTTTTTCGAAGAACGTGATTCTGGCTACGCCCACCAGTCTGATGGCCTTACTAAAACTGATCGAATCGTTCTGGAAAGAATCTCAACTCGACAGTCAGGCGAGAGAATTGACAAAGATTGCGTCGGATTTACACGGGGCGCTGGAAGTGTATTGCAAAGGTTCAGGTCGCATCTCAAGTCAAATCCAGAATCTGGCAGATAGTTTTGAAGCGAATGTGCAAGCCTTTAATACCGATGTTCTGCCGTTTGCGAAAAAACTTGAATATACAGCGGATAAGTTGGATCAGAACAGACCGCAGAATCTGCACCAGGGCGCTCGAAATACTGCGGGTTAAGTAGTCTCACACTTAATTGGAGTGATCATCGAACCCCTTAGAGACGGTATCAAAACGTTGCGCGTGTGCCGGCAAATACTTTGGTTTCGCCGTCGTCAGTAAGCCCACGGGCGATATCAATTCGGATATCGGTACGCACAAATGACTGAATCTTCCAGCGCATGCCTAAACCAATGCTGTAGTTCAGGTTTGAAAAGTCCAGATCACTGACGTCGTCCTCGGCTTTACCCAGGTCGAAGAACACGACACCTCGGAGCGTCTCTCGGTTAAACAATGGCGCCAGATATTCCACGGTCCCGTAGTAGAAGGCATTACCCTCGATACTGTCACGTTCAAATCCCCGTATCGTCCGTCCTGACGCGACCCGGAACGTTGCGTCACCGAATATTGAATCGGTTGTGTAACCTGCGGTAAAGCGCAAATTAAGATTGGACCCCGGCCGTGACTTCAGTGGCACAAAACGTTTGTACTGCACGGTATGACGGGCAAAGCTTTCATCAGATCCCAGAGAATCCGCAGCCAGCATTGCGCTGTAGGTAAACTCCTGGCCACTGCGATAAAAACCGTGGTTGGTGACATCGATATACTGCAACTTGCCCGTCAACGCCTGCACGGTAGTATCAAAAAATAGTGTGGGATCTCCTCCGAGGAAGGTATGGTCATAGTCATCGATAAAAAACCCTACCGACCCCCGCCAGCCCTTGCTCGGACCTTTGCTCGTCAACCAGCGTGCGAGACTAATGCCAATTGTTGTCTGGTCACGAAAATACTGACCTTCCTGCCCATTCCGTTCTTCTTCAATATCTGCTTCGTTCAGGTTGAATCGCATGTCCAGATCAAACAGACTTGAAAACACCCTCGGATAAGAGTATTCGATATCCAGACTGTCTTCTGACTGGATATCCGTGTCTTTCAGATCTTTTCTTCGCGCTCTGATGGACAGCACGTTTGCGCGTCCCAGAAGATTGTCCATCTGCAACCGGGCGCCGTAAGCGATGTCTCCATCGCTGCCTCGACTAAATGCCGGGACGATATACCAGTATCGTTTTTCCCTGACTGTAAAAACGATACGCACGCCGCCGTCGACATCCTCTGTCCGGGTTTCAACAGACTTAAAGAGCTCAAGATCCTGAATGAATTGACGTGATGCCTCAACCGACTCAGGACTTGCAGTGTCGCCTTCTGTAATAACGATTTCATTGCGCAGGACAGATTCACGGGTTTTCTTATTGCCCTCGAACACGATCTCTTTAACAATCAGATCCTGCGCGTTGACGATGGGCGTGGCTACCAGAACAAACATTAATGTTAGCAGCCTGAAAACACTCAATTTCATTTCTTGCCGGCTTACCGGTGCGCTCCGATTGGTTAGGATACAGATTTCAGCTGATGGGTTCGCCGGTCACTGCGTAAATAAGTCCAAAACACTGTCGTAACGTATTCACCACATTCCTAGCCCGACTAAAGTGTTGGGCGTGTTTACGGATCAGAAATAAGTCTGGTCAGACTGAGCCGAGGTAACTTAAATTGATGGATTGGTGAATCTTTTCCAGCAGGGATTGGGACTACGTCATATGATTATTATGGCGCGCATCTTACAGCGACCCCCTACCCTTCATCAAGCAGTGTGAAGAAAGTGTAACTTCCCGGATTTGCTATTGCTTTCTGCCTAAAAGGGTTGTCCCGCGTTTCAGAGACTTGCGGCCAAACTTGTCCTGAATACTGTCCGTTAGCCGATCAACCGATTGTGATGACTGACGTTTTTCATCCACATGATTATCAAACAGGCTGACCTGGCTCTGCAGAGCCTCAAAATTGGACGCGGCTACTCCGAGCAGTCTGATCGGCGGGCCATCAGAGCCCAGATTGTCATCGATAATGCCTTTGATAAGATTCCAGAATTCTTGTGTTGAATCAGAACCATGAGGTGTGGATCTGGATCGGGTAACCGTGGTGAAGTCATTGAATCGGATTTTGAGTGTAAGAGTCCTCGCCTTTACGGCCGCCCCTCGACAACGGGCCGCAACCTGCTCTGTCAGTGCGAGTGCATGAGCCTCCGCAATCTCTGTCGATTCAATATCTGTTGGAAAAGTACTTTCCTGTGAAATTGACTTAGCCTCATGGTCTGCCTCGACTCGGCGAGAATCGATGCCATGAGAAAGGTCCCAAAGATGATCACCATGAGCGCCGAGGAGATCGGTAAGTTCGCTTTTGTCGCGACATCTCAGATCGCGGACAGTGACAATACCGTACCTGTTCAGGGTACCTGTGGACGCTTTTCCGACCCCCCATAATCTGTTAACAGGCAGCGGATCCAGAAACTCCTGAACCTGATCGCTCCGAATAACCGTGAATCCATCGGGTTTCTCATGATCGCTGGCCAGTTTTGCAAGAAATTTATTAGGCGCCACGCCGACCGACGCGATTAGCCGTGTCTGATTCAGGATATCCCACTTGATCTATCGAGCGATTTCTACCGCATCTACTA
>JBCCGE010000097.1:0-12010 GCA_039029455.1 Pseudomonadota bacterium
CAGGAGGAGCAGCAACAGAAGAAGAAGCGACGGCAGGATCAGAAATGGCAGAAGGAGCGACGGCAAGAGCAGAAACAGCAGAAGCAGTGACAGCAGAAACAGTGACAGCAAGAGCAGCGACAGCAGGAGCAGCGACAGCAGGAGCAGCGACAGCAGGAGCAGCGACAGCAGCAGCAGTAGCAGCGGAAGCAGGAGCAGCGCCACAGCAGGAACAGCGACAGCAGGAACAGTGATAGCAGAAGCAGCGACAGCAGGATCAGCCACAACAGGAGCAGTGACATCAGTAGCAGCGACAGCAGAAGCAGCGTCAGCAGGAGCAGCGGCAGCAGAAGCACCGGCAGCAGAAGCACCGACAGCAGGAGCAGCGACAGCAGCAGCAATGACAGCAAAAGCTGTGCCACAGGGTAAATGCGTTCATAGCGGTTTCATTACTTTGAAACCACAGCCTACGGATTATTTACGAATATGTCAATATAACGGATTGGTATCCGTTATTTCGGATTTAATGAAAACCGCCTGGACAGTTCACGAATATGTTCGGGACCAACGTCACAGCAACCTCCGACAACGGATGCGCCATGATCAATCCATTTACGGGCAAACTCCGCGTAGCGTTGCGGTCCTAGATCCTGACGCGTTTCAAGTATGTCAACAGATGAACCGGCGTTTGCGTACTCGGGCACGATGGCAAAGAAACCATTGGCATAGGCGCCGAATTTGGTACCCAGATTTCGTATCTCAGATAGTGCCGTCGAGACGGCTTCGGGCTGAGAGCAATTTACAAGCACACATTCGGGTTTGAATTTCTCAACAACCGGCGATATGGACGAAACTGGTTCGCCTGAACGGAGCAGAGTGCCATCCGAGTCGTCCACACTTAAAGACAGCCATACCGGCTTATCGGCGGTTGTTACCCCCATCAAAGCACCTGCCGCATGCTCGACTGACACTACGGTTTCGCAAATAAAAAAGTCGACATAGTCCTTTTGAATCGACGCGATCTCAATGTATCGTTCCGCTGCGACTTCAGCGGCCGGTACCAGATCGGGACGATACGACCAGCCTAGCGGACCGGCTGAACCGGCAACGAGGCCCCAGCCATTGCGATCACGGGCACGACACGCACATTCACAGGCGTTCTGATGCAACCGGACAAACTGATCTTCGACACCATATGGCTGCAGTCGATCCCGATGGATTGAATAAGTTGCTGCCGTGGCGATCTCTGCGCCGGCGGCAAAATAATCGTTGTGGACTGCTTCGACAATCTCCGGCGATTCCATCAGGACTTTTGTCGACCAGAGTCCGGTGGGTTCTTCGTCAGCCCTTTTCACCACTTCCTGCCCGAGTCCCCCGTCAAGAATAGTGATGTTTTGTTGGCCAGTCATTTTATGATCTGCAGAATGATCGAATTCTGATAGTTTCAGGAGAAAAGATTAATTCAGACAGGTCGCCTTTATTCAAATGGGTATGTACATCGTTAGCGCACCACATACGGTCACTACAGAGCAGATTCACTCGATGCGAATCAATGCACTCTTCTTGCCGTCGGCGGACTCGTTTTCACCACTGGAAAGCGGCAGACCGGTCGCGTCTTGAGTTGAGCCTGCACCAGGCAACTGGAACAACTCGGACAAACTGCTGTAACCGTTTTTCTGCATCAGATGAACTGACCCGTAAGCAACGGCCCCAAGCAATGCGATCGAAAGGATCAGCTTGAAAAAACCACCGCCTGATTTTGGTTGAGGTCGTGTTGCGGTCTTACCGCGCCCCTTGATACTTGACTTTAATGTTGGAATTTCAAGCACCTTTTCCGGTTCAAGGTCCAGTGTCTCAAGCACTTTCTCAGCGTCCAGCTCCAGCAGTTTTGCGTAGGAACGGATGTAGCCCTTGACGAATGTGGAACCCGGCAAACGATCGTAGGCATCCTGCTCTATGGCCTCAATAGTCTCAACACCCAGATTGAGATTTGCGGCGATATCCTCAACCGATACGTCCCAGCTTTGACGCCGGGAGGAGAGTATCTGCCCGGCAGACACCTGGGCAGTGATAGGAATGGGTTCGGGCTGAATGCGCTCAGGCTGACTCATAAATTGTCACAATCAATATTCTGCGTGTTACAGAAGTCGCGGCAGCGGGGCGTCCCGCAGTATAAGTAGTCTGTTAAGAAAATTAAAGACGTCTCTGATCAGTAAGTAAAAAAACCATCACATTGACACTTTCAGACGACACCATCCAAACGTAAAAAAGGGAAGCAATGCTTCCCTTTTCTGATCTCCCTGTCAGCAAATTACGCTGACTGCTCTTCGAGCGCTTTCATGCTCAGTCGCACCCGCCCCTGTTTGTCTACTTCGAGTACTTTGACCTTGACCTGGTCTCCCTCCTTGAGCACATCGCTGACCTGATTCACCCGCTCATTAGAAATCTGCGATATGTGAACCAGACCGTCGCGACCGGGCAGAATATTGACGAATGCGCCGAAATCCATCAAGCGAACGACTTTACCTTCGTATACGGCGTCCACTTCGACTTCTGCGGTGATTTGCTCAATTCGGCGAATACACTCCTGTGCAGCCAGATTATCCGTTGAGGCAATTTTGACAGTGCCGTCGTCTTCGATATCTATGCTGACACCGGTCTCTTCGGAGAGTGCGCGAATAACCGCTCCGCCTTTACCAATTACATCCCGAATTTTTTCCGGGTTAATCTTTATCGTCACAATGCGTGGCGCGTAATCAGACATTTCTTCACGAGGTGCTGAAATCGTCTTCGCCATTTCGCCGAGAATATGTATGCGACCCTGTTTTGCCTGAGCAAGGGCCTGCTCCATAATTTCCCGGGTGATGCCGTCAATTTTGATATCCATTTGCAGTGCAGTGATACCATCTTCAGTCCCGGCCACCTTGAAGTCCATGTCACCAAGGTGATCTTCATCACCCAGAATGTCAGTAAGGACAGCGAACTGGTCGCCTTCCTTAATCAGGCCCATCGCGACGCCGGCTACCGGCGCTTTGACCTTCACACCTGCGTCCATCAACGCCAGGCTGGTGCCACAGACAGAGGCCATCGAACTCGAGCCGTTTGATTCGGTAATTTCCGAGACCACGCGAATGGTGTAAGGGAATTCCTCCTGACTTGGGATAACCGCCTTGATACCTCGTTTCGCCAGACGGCCGTGACCAATCTCTCGTCGTTTTGGCGAACCGACGCGACCGGTTTCTCCAACACAATACGGCGGGAAGTTATAGTGCAGCATAAAGGTGTCTTTGTACTCACCTTCAAGCGCGTCGATGATTTGGGCATCTCGCTCTGTACCGAGTGTGGCGACCACAATAGCCTGAGTCTCGCCGCGAGTAAAGTTAGCGGAACCGTGAGTTCTTGGCAGCACGCTGGTTTCGATCCGAATCGGTCGAACTGTTGATGTATCACGTCCGTCGATTCGCGGATTTCCTGCAAGGATGCGCCCGCGCACCGTCGATTTTTCGAGACCTTTGATTTCGTCTTTGATCGCGCCAATCTCTTCGTCGTCTGTTTCCTCGGAACTCAGGGCTGAAACAATTTCCTCTCGTGCAGCAGCTACTGCATTTTGCCGCTCCACCTTATCCGAAATCTGATAGGCCGCAGTAATGTGATCTCCGGCAGCTGCGCTGACTTTTTCCGCAAGTTCAGTATTGGCCTCAGGAGGAGTCCAGTCCCACTTGCCGTTGCCGACTTCCTGGCTAAACTCCGTCACCGCCTGAACCACTGCACGGCTGTGCTCGTGGCCAAACATCACTGCTCCGAGCATCTGCTCTTCGGTCAGGATATTCGCCTCTGACTCAACCATAAGAACGGCGTTGTCCGTGCCGGCAACAACCAGGTCCAGATCGGATACTTCAAGTTGCGACTTGGTTGGGTTCAGAACGTACTCACCGTTGACGACGCCCACTCGGGCAGCGCCAATGGGACCGTTGAACGGCACGCCCGAAATTTCGATTGCGGCAGACGTTCCGATCATCGCCACAATGTCCGGATTAATTTCCGGATCAATTGACATCACCGTGCAGATCACCTGCACTTCGTTCATGAATCCTTCCGGGAACAGTGGGCGAATGGGTCGATCGATGAGTCGGCAGTTCAGTATAGCGTTTTCTGAAGGTCGTCCTTCGCGCTTGAAAAATCCACCCGGGATTTTTCCGGCAGCATATGTGCGTTCTTCAAATTCAACGGTCAGCGGGAAAAAACTGTGGCCCGCGTACTCTGTTCTGGCAACGACTGTGGTCATTACCACTGTATCACCCATACTGGTTATGACCGCACCGTGAGCCTGGCGTGCGACCGAACCGGTTTCCATACGGACTTCATGCTGACCGTACTGGAAGGTCTTGGTTACTTTATTCAAAATTTTTTCTCCTGCGCGCTGTAACGCGGTTTGTATGTCCGGTTACTTTCTCAAGCCAAGCTTGGCGATAAGCGCTCGGTATCGTTCAACGTCGGTATTTCTGAGATAGCTCAGCAACTTTCGTCGATGATTAACCAGTCGCAACAATCCCTGCCGGGAATGGTGGTCGTGGATGTGGGTTTTAAAGTGATCTGAAAGATCCTGAATGCGCGCTGTCATCAGCGCAATCTGAACTTCGGGAGAGCCGGTATCGCCCTCTGAGCGCTGGTGTTCTTTGACAACAGCAGCCTTATCTTCGGCAGACAATGCCATAGTAGTGACCTCGTTTTAAGGTATTAGACATGTGGGGAAGTCGACTGGCCGGCGCCAGCAACCTCCGTCACCGTATCCCGCCTTGCGGGGGCGCGTATTCTATCCATCCACCTGTCGCATAACAACCGCAAAATCGCCAAATACACCGTAAAAAACGCTGTAAAAACCGATATATAAACCTATAATCCGATTCCCCGAATAACCGGGGTAGTTTTTTAACCGTATTTTCATCGAAACAGGGCAATGCAACTGAAACGTGTGGGATTTGTTGGCTGGCGAGGCATGGTGGGTTCCGTGCTTTTGCAACGAATGATGGCGGAGAATGACTTCTCCCTGATAGATGAGCCCCTGTTCTTCACAACCTCTCAGACCGGCCTGCCCGGACCGGATGTAGGTAAACCTGTCGCGAGGTTGCTTGACGCCCATGACCTCGAGACACTGAAAACGCTGGATGCAGTGGTGACCTGCCAGGGCGGCGACTACACCACCGAGGTTCACACAAAGCTTCGGGATATGGGCTGGACGGGATACTGGATCGATGCGGCGTCATCACTTCGCATGAGCGAAAACGCCACCATCATCCTCGATCCGGTCAACATGCCTGTCGTGAAAACCGGTCTTGATAACGGACAGAAGGATTTCATCGGCGGCAACTGCACGGTCAGTCTGATGATGATGGCGCTGCATGGGCTCCTCGAAGCAAATCTTGTTGAGTGGATTACCGTCGCCACGTACCAGGCGATTTCCGGCGGCGGTGCGCGTCAGATGCGTGAGCTGATTGAACAGATGGGCTACGTGGAAAAATCGGTCTCTTCCCTGATCAATGATTCCGGATCTGCGATTCTTGACGTCGACCGCGGCGTGATTGACGCCATGCGGTCACCGGGTCTGCCTGACCGCGAAATCGCATATCCACTGGCTGGGAATCTCCTACCGTGGATCGATAAGGATCTCGATTCTGGTACCAGTCGTGAAGAGTGGAAAGGCTCGGTTGAAACCAACAAAATTCTTGGCCGCTCTGAGTCTCCGATTCCTATTGAAAGCACCTGCATTCGCATTGGTGCAATGCGATGCCACAGCCAGGCGTTTACAATTAAATTGACGTCTGATGTCCCCGAGGACGAAATTATCGAAAGAATGGATCAGGCAAATGACTGGGTGAAAGTCATTGATAACACGCGGGAAGCCAGTCTTACAGAACTCACACCAGCTGCGGTAACCGGCACTCTGGATATTCCTGTAGGACGAATTCGCAAACTGCACATCGGCCCCGAATACATGTCTGCATTCACAGTGGGAGATCAACTCCTTTGGGGAGCAGCAGAGCCCCTGCGTCGAATGCTGCGAATTCTGTCGGAATACTAACCACATACAACCGTCACGAACTTATCGCGGCCTTTGATATACGCTTGCGAAGAAATCTTGAGCAGTTCGGAGCTGCTGCGAGTGCAATGTGGTTTGACTAAGCCGGGTGACACCGGGTTAAACGAGGTGCGCATTTCAGGGGCAAAAAATGACACTCTTAATCTTAAAAAAAAATCAGCTGATCAGGTTCCTTAGTATTCGGATTGCGACGAAGAAATTTGCAGCACTGCTTCTCTTGCTGCTCGGCCCAACTGCGGTTCACGGTCAGATTCAGGTTGCTGCTTCAACTGTCGGTGAACAGGCGCTGAGTCTGACGCGTTCGGCCCCGGCGCATGTTGTCGGAGTTCAGCAAACCGACATTTCGAGTGAACTGACCGGGCGGATTACCTCAATTCCACTGCGTACCGGAGATCTAGTCGATGCGGGTGATACGGTGGCTGCAATCGAGTGTTCGGACTATGAACTGTCCCTGGAACAGGCGCGCAGCCAGACCCGCTCGCTGTCTGCACGCAAAACACTGGCCCAGCAACAACTGACTCGTCTGAATAAGTTGCGTCAATCACGCAATGCTTCGGAAGATCAGATCAATCAGGCGCAGGCGGAGCTTGATGTAGTCAATGCAGAAATTGCCAGTCAGTCGGTTACGATCAGAATTGCAGAACACGAGACCGGGAAATGTGCGGTATTGGCACCGTTTAGCGGAGTCATCATCCAAAAACATGTCCACATCGGTGCCTTCGTAAGCCCCGGCACGCCGCTGATGAATATTCTGAACACCGAGAGTGTGGAGGTTAGTGTCAGGTTGAATTTAGCGCAACAGGATGAACTGGCAAATTCTGCTTCTCAGGTGTTTGAATTTGACGGAGAGTCTTTTCCGGTTACAGTGCGCACAATTCTTCCAATAATTGACGGTGCCAGCCAGAGTCAGGAGCTCAGAATGGCGCTTCCCGAGCGCAAGCCCCCGACGGGTGCAACCGGGCGACTGCAGTGGGCGCTGTCCGGCATTATTTTGCCGGCCGATTTCCTACAACAACGCGGGGGCAAACCGGGGGTCTTTATTGTCGATGGAACGGATTCAAACACAGCGGTGTTCCATCAGGTCTCTGATGCTGTGATTGGACGTCCGGTCAAGGTTGATCTGCCCGCCGAAACTGTGCTGATAACAGACGGTCGCTTTGCTCTGTCGCACGGAGACGCGATTCAGTTGAGATAACTTTGACACCCCAATGTTTCAACGTCTGCTGCAAAACCATGTATTGGCGAATCTGACGTTTATCCTCGTCATGATTATGGGGGTTACGTCGTATCTGCTGATGCCCCGGGAACAGGATCCCTCGATCAATTTTAACTGGATCGATATCACCACTATTTATCCTGGTGCATCGACTCCGGATGTCGAGCGGCAGGTCACCGATGTCCTTGAAGACGCTATCGATAATGTATCGGACATAAAGTTTGTCTCCAGTACCAGTCGCGACGGCGTATCTTCCCTATTAGTCCGTTTCGAGGAAATTGATGAACGCACCTTCGATAAGCGGCTAGCGGATCTGCGTCGGGAAATAGAAGGTGTAAAGGACACGTTGCCGGACGCTGTTATCGATCCTTTCATATTCGAGATTACAACGGACAACGCGTTTCCAACGGCCACGGTTGTGATCAGCGGGCAGGCAAATGATGACAATCTGCGGCGACAGTCAGAAATCATCAAAAGCGATATAGAGCGCCTGAAAGGCGTTGGCCGGATTCTGGAAAATGGCATTACCGACCCGGAAATGCAGATTCGATTCAAGCCCGACCGGCTGGAGGCCTATGGTGTTACACCGGTTGATCTTGAAAACACCATACTGGCCTACTACACCAACCTGTCAGCCGGCTCGATTGATGTCGGCGACTCCGCTTGGTCCGTTAAAGTTGAGGGAACCGACCCCAATCCCGATCATCTTGCCAACCTGCCGGTGGTGACCCGCGAAGGCGAGATTCGCCTGCGCGATCTGGCCGATGTAGTAATCAACACCTCGGATCCCGAACGCCTGGTCAGCTATCGCGGAAAGCCGTCGATTCTGCTGTCGATCACAAAAAAAGAAAAGCAGAATATGCTGCAGCTGGTTGAACGCATACAGAACTATCTGGAAACGCGGCAACCGCTGTCCACCGCAAGCGGTGTAACCGCAGCGCTGGTCGATGATCAGACTGAGATCACCCGCAACGCGCTGCGGATTATGCAGAACAACGCCCTGCTTGGACTGCTTATGGTGTTACTGGTCACGTGGGTGTTTTTAGGCACCGGCATTGCGTTACTGACAGGCATCGCGATCCCCTTCATTCTGGCTGGAACCTTCTGGTTTTTGAGCAGCATCGGACAGACGCTTAATGTGCAGATCCTGCTGGGAGTTGTCATAAGTCTTGGCATGCTGGTCGACGATGCGGTCGTGGTGGTGGAATCCATCTACTACCGGCTGCAGCGCGGTGCGGACACCCTGCGAGCCTCGGTCGATGGTCTAAGGGAAGTTATGGTTCCGGTGACGACAGCGGTGCTCACTACAATGGCAGCCTTTCTTCCGTTGATGCTGCTACCCGGCATACTCGGGAAGTTCATGATCGTCATACCAATGGTCGTGACAACCGCCCTTGCCATCAGTCTGGTCGAGGCCTACTGGCTGTTGCCCGCCCATATCATCGCCAGCGGCATCAACTTCAATAAGCCCTCCAGAATCCACAGGCTTCGGGAACGTTTTCAGTTCTCCATACGAAAAATCTACTGCCGCATTTTGCTGGTATTTTTTCGATGTCCTCTGATTGCAATTTTGTTACTGCTCACCGTCTTCGGCGGCACCATCTACGCCGTGGCATCTGAACGTATCAAGGTCGACTTTTTTGCCAGCGACACGATTCGTCTGTACTACGTCAACATCCAGATGCCTCCAGGAACGTCGCTGGAGCGAACGATGCAGAAAGTGTTGGAGATCGAATCCGCGGTAAACAAAAACATACGACCCGGTGAAGCGCGTTCAGTTGTCAGTTATGCCGGACAGCTGTTGACCGAAACCGAGCCATTTTTTGGCGACCAGTACGGGCAAATTCTGGTGTCGCTAAACCCGAAGACGTCGGATCTGCGAAGCGTGGAAGATATGATTGAAGCCATGCGTTCCGACGTGGAATCCGTCACCGGACTGGATAAGGTCAACTTTCTGCGCCTTGCCGGGGGTCCGCCGGTAACCAAGCCAGTGAATCTCAAGGTTCGCGGCAATGACCGTGACGCGATTGTCGAAGCCATGGAGGCCATCAAGGCGTTTATGCAAAAAACCGATGGCTACATCGATATTACGGACGACGATTTACCCGGCCGAAATACTCTATCTCTTGAATTAAACAGCGCTGCCGTGCAGCGGACCGGCATACCACCTCAGGAAATTCTGCGGACATTGCGACTTCTGGTCGACGGTGAGGTGATTACTGACTTCCAGCATCTGGGTGAAAAAGTCGATGTGCGTCTGAAGGCTGACCACGATCTGAACGAGATCGATGAGTTGCTGCAATTTCAGGTTCCAGATAATACTGGTTCGCTGATCCCGCTGAGTCAGCTGGTCCACAAAACAGTCACCCGGACTGTCAGCAGCATTCGCCACTACAACTTCAGACGTGCGATCACACTCGAAGCTGATATTGACAAGTCGATCACGGATACCGTAACGGCAAATGATCTGGTGAAACAACATTGGGAGAAGATTCGAGTTCAGCATCCCGGTGTCGATCTGGACTTCACCGGAGTTCTTGATGACATCAATGAAAGCGTAGCTTCAATCGGTATCCTGTTTCTTTTTGGGATCGGACTGATTTACCTGATTTTAGGCACTCAGTTCAGAAGCTATTTTCAACCGCTGCTGATTATCATGACGGTGCCAATGGCTTTCAGTGGCGTAGTTGTCGGTTTACTGATCTCCCAATACCCACTGAGTCTTTACACGCTATACGGTGTAGTCGCACTTGCGGGTATTGCAGTGAACGCTGCAATCGTTCTGATCTCCACGGCCAACGCCCATCTGGCGCGCACAAAAAATGTAACCACATCGATCTATCTGGCGGCGCGTCGTCGGGTGATTCCGATTATCATCACTTCATTGACGACTATTGCCGGTTTGTTCTCGCTGGCGACGGGCCTCGGAGGAAGTTCGTTGATCTGGGGTCCGGTAGCAGCTTCGATGGTGTTTGGGCTCGGTGTTTCGACCATTCTGACCCTGTTTTATATTCCTTTGTTGTACCGTCTTTTCATGTCTCCCTGGACACGGTTGCGTCGGCTTGTGCAAGTTATCGTGAGGACATTACTTTGGCCTCTGCTTTTTATCTTTGGTCGAACCGGTACACGGTAAAGAGTATACGGCGCACAGGATTATATCCAGTGTTTGCAGAGACGTTTCGTGATCAGATTACGAAAGAATGGGATATGACCATGATCGACTCACCAGCCTCTTCCAGACATTACAGCTTTTCACTATCGGGCAACGTCGGAGCGATCATCTGAATTTCTTCATGATTTCGAGCGTCTTGTCGCTGATGTGGTGTTCTATACCCTCAGCGTCGAATTCTGCAGTCTTGGCATCGACTCCAAGTCGAATCAAAAACTCCAGAATAATCTGGTGCCGCTGCTTGCATTTTGCAGCGAGCTTCTGGCCCTTGTCGGTCAGAAATATCGATCGGTAAGGCTCACTTTCAATATACCCTTCGTCCTGCAGGCGCGACAACATCTTGCTAACAGTGGGGTGAGCCACACCCAGACGTGCCGCCAGATCACTGGCACGAGCTTCCTTTTGAACCGCGATCAGATCCGCAATCAGCTCTACATAATCCTCTGTGGTTTCGGTCTGACGCGCTTCACGTACTCGAGCAAACCAGCTTGCCTGAGTCTCGGGATCAGCGAGCGTAAGCTCTGTTTTCCTTTTAGTTCTGCTGGACATGCTGCACTCTGGTGTTTTTGACTTTCATGGGGCTGCGGTTCTTTCCAAAAACAAGTGCCAGTATAAACAACCCGGCCTGGATCACGACGATCAACGGGGATGTTGCGGTGTCGAAATGAAAGCTCAAAATCATTCCGGTAAAACAGGAAAAAAGCGACACACAAAGCGCCACGATCAGCATTTCATCAAATGAACGTGTAAGCATAAATCCTATGGCCCCCGGCGCGATCAGCATAGCGATCACCAGGATTACGCCTGCCGCATTCAACGAGGCAACTATGGTGAGCGCCAGCAGTATCAATAACCCGAAATGCAGATACCTGACAGGCAGGCCGATCACGCTGGCATGGGCCGGATCAAAACTTCGGCGGAATAGCATCCTCGTAGACCAAATCAATGTGATGCTTGATGTGCCTTTCCACCGGTGTGCCTGGTGGTTTGAACACGTCCGCAAACTCAGCACACACCTTGTCCCAATGTGCAGGTTCGGTAGAATCACCCTCGACAGTGGCTGCGGATCCACTGCCGGGATCCTTGTCAACATGTTCAGGAACGACAACCCTGATGGACTTGTAGCCAATCGACCAACAATGGCGACAAGTTGGGTTCTAACATGCATACATCAAGTGCGGGTGCGTTGCAAACCAACCCGCATCGACATGTTGCTATCCGCACTTTGGACATGGCACACTACAGTAGACTGGTTTGCTATGGCTGGTTTCGGCATTTGCATCTGCCGATGCCAACAAACCCGTTTGCACACTGCCATTACCCCGCAACAATGCAAGCCAACACGGCAACTTGGTCACCTTGAGAGTACGTGCAAACATTTATAACGATACAAGTTTGACACTTGCAGCCAAGCGCTGCACAGGTCTCTTTGGCAACTCTTCCACAACTACACTTCCCCCCCGTGCGGTTGGAAACCGCACACAATAGGAACCCTAATCTACCTGCGGGTTCGCACTCTGGAGCCAGTCCATGCCAAGGATGATTGGCG